>JAFZDT010000042.1 GCA_017561055.1 Erysipelotrichaceae bacterium | reverse complement strand
TTTTGACCCGCTCATCAAGCGTGCTCATTTATATTACTCTTTCTATCTTCCTATGTCAACATCTTTTTTATCTTTTTTTGCTCTTTTTTATTGTAAACGATTACATATATGCAAATATCATTATTACACATCAATTTATTACTTTTTACTTATTTTCAATATGATACAATATTATAAACGAGGTGATTTTTATATGGATAAAAGAAAAATTATTATAGATACAGATCCAGGAATTGATGATTGTTACGCCATCATGCTAGCTACTATGTACGATAATTTTGATATATTAGGTATTACGTGTGTTGCTGGTAACAAAAGTTTACCTGTTGTTACAGCTAATGCTTTACGCATTATGGATTTTCAAAATAAAGACATTCCTATTCATAAAGGAGCAAAAGCCGCTTTGGCGAAATTACGAATAAATGAAACACAAGAAAATATTAGTGCTGATTGTCATGGTTCTGACGGTATGGGACAAAGCAACCTTTCTTATACTGATAGATGTTTAAAAGATACCCCTGCATGGGATTTCCTTTTGGAGCAAGCTTCGAAATACCCAAATGAAATAGAAGTTATTTGTTTAGGACCACTAACAAATTTAGCTTTAGCTGTTGAGAAAAATGTAGAGATTATGAAAAAACTTAAATCAATAACTATTATGGGTGGTAATTTCTACGTGCGAGGCAATATTACACCTTATGCAGAATATAATATTTGGTTTGACGCCGATGCTGCACAGGAGGTAATTCACGCTTTAGCCGATGATGTGGATATTCGAATTGTTGGAATTGATGCTTCTAATCAAGTTGTTATAAGTCATGGTATGCTTGATTTTTTAAGTTATGAAGGCGGAAGTCGTGGAGAATTATTAGAAAGAATATCTCGTGGTTACATCCATCATTACTATGACCTAAATCAAGTTATCGGTGTAATCATTCACGATTCTTATTGCATGTTATCTTGTATTGATCCTTCTTTAATTAAAGAATCTAAGTCTTTGAAAATTAATGTGCATGCCAATGATGATAGACATGGGCAATTAGAAATTTGTGATAACGGAAAACCTATAACAGCAATTTTAGGATTCCATAACGATCAACTTAAACATCTATTTCTAGATTTATTTATGCCTGATAAAAAAGATTTAATTAATCAATATCTACCACAGCTTATTAAATAAAACAAAAGATGATTAACCCAAATTATTTCGTTAATCATCTTTTTAATTATTCAGTTTTATTCATCAACATATCTGATATAATACGGAACATTTCAGTATTCCCTTGTTCACTTAAACGAACTCTATCAGGACTATAATATTCTGGATTTTCTTTTAACATTTCAGCAAATGAATATATGCACTCATCGTTAATTTCTTTATATACATTTGTAGTAAAAATATATAAATTCTTATCTTTGCAAATATTCTTGATTGAACTTAATGTTTCAACATCCATATCAAATAAAGTATCCACTACCATAACAACATTGTAGTTTAAAGTATTTTGTTCTACCGCATCACTAAGTTGTGTTAATAACATTTCTTTGGTTAAATACTTATCCGCCACAAAACTAGCATCCATATATTTTGCATTTAATCGATCATATACACCTAGCAATAAATCATTTCCATAGAAACTAATCTTTTGTCTTAATTGATTTTCACGTTCTGCAATAGCTGTATCTCTAATATTCTCTAATTCTGCCAATTTCACATCATATATTGCATCAAATATAAGCGAAGTATACTCTTTTTTACCCACCTCACGCAAGTGAATACGATCGCCATAAAACCAATCTTCATGGTCTTTTGAATATTGTTGCCAATCGATAATATGTGCATTCTCATACTTTTCTACAAACTTTTTCAACTTTTCATTTACTTTAACATCTTTGTCATTCGTTACTGTAAGCCAGAAAACATCGTTATTACCACAGAGTTTCATAATTTCTTTTTTAACAGATTCAGGAGCATCTCCATTTGTTCCTGCATGAATTACAACAGGACCTTTTATTTTGATAGTTTTAAGTATTCCTGGCATAACATATGCAGTTCTAGACACTTTCGCATCAACATACCCATTAGAGAATTTAGACCTCAAATTAGGAGCCGCTCCTAGCATTACGGAATCACCTAGACAAACAACAGGCAAACGAGATATGGATTGTTTTACCGCCTCTTCATCTGGCTCTAATTGCGCTAACAACTCTTCCCAAGCATCGTTTTCTTGTTTTAGTTTTTCTTCATACTCAGCATTTTGTTTTTCCATTTCTTCAGCATGTGCGGCCAATTCTGCTTCAAGTTGTTTCATTTCTTCTGTATGGTCTTGTGAAATTATAAATTGATATCCACCAAACAAACTAACAAACAAAACTACAGCACTTAAAGTAATTTTTAATTTATTCATAGTTTCTGTTTTAGATAGAACAAAATGAATAACAACCGAAATAACAATAGTAATTAATGAAACTACTAAAGCTTTTGCATACACATCATCTTTATTTACTGATAAAATCTCATATAAATAAATGACAGGATATTGTACTAAATATATTTCATAACTATTATCAGAAATAAATTTAAACATTTTATCCAACACTGTAGTTTTAATATCTTCAATCGAAATAGCACATTCAATCACTAAACAACTAATTAAACTAGTCGCAATCATTGCAATAGCAAACCACTCACTATCTGAGCGAAGTACAAAGAATAACACTAACAATAGCGCAATACTAAAGCAAAAAATAATTGTACTCATTTTTTCATTTGATAAAAACTTTTTACCTATTGAGTGATGAATAAGACAAACATTCACTCCAATAAATAGCGAGAACACTCTAGCAAATGTGTTGTAGTATACTGCTGAAATTGGTGCTTGTTTTGCATAAACAAAAAACCAAATGGTGAACCCTACCGCTAATACTCCAGATATAATAGATGGTAAATGATGATTCAACTTCTTCGTCTTCTTCAACAATACAAATAGAATTGGATAGAATACTTCAAATTGTAATAAAATCGCCATATACCATAAATGCGTAAATGGTGAACTTGTATGTCTAGTAAAATAATCAAGATTTGCATTGATTTGCCAGAAATTATTATATCCTAGCAAAACAGATGTAGTTTCTGGTTTTAAGCTTACCCATACAACATCTTGTTGTAGTGTTACTAACGCAACTGTAGCGAATACAACTATTAATAATGGAATATATACCTTTTTAAATCTAGATACATAATGCTTCTTTAAATCTACCGTTTCTTTGCTAAGTAAAGATTTTGTCGATAAATATCCGCTCAATACAAAAAAGCAACATACAGCAAGAAAGCCACCTGGAAGCATGTTAAGATGGTATAACAATACCGCAATACATAATATAGCTCTAAATACATCTAAATATTTATAATATTTCTTTTCCACACAAATAAACTCTCTTTCATTTGTAAAATTATAACATATTTATCATTGTTAATTTGCTCATTTTAGATGTCTTATATATTAAACAACATCCCATTTGCAATATTTCGTAATACTATATTAATAATAAAAAAAACAGTAAGCTATCTTACTGTTTAAAATTCTTTTTTCATCATAATACGTATACTCATGTGAATAGAAATATAAATACCTACTATAATCACAATAAACAATATACTTAATAGAATAAATTCATTGTTCCAAATAAAACTTAAAAAAGATAAATCTAATGATACGTGTTCAAACAATTTTACACCAACAGTTATCAAAAAGAATACTATACCAACTACTGCAATTAAAGCGACACGACTTTTTTCTGAGCCAAATTTAAATTGTAATGGAAACATAAGGGATAAAATTAATACTGATGAAACCATCGTTCCTATTTGACTACTTATCATAGCTTCCAAATCTAAATTACCTAGTATAAAGACATTTTGAACAACTATTAAGATAGTTGATAATAAAGTACCAAACAAACATAATAATAAACCAAATAGATATTTCGATAATACATACTCTTTACGAGAAAATGGTAATGTAAATAGAAAAGCATTCCCGTTATCATATTCATCATAACTAATTGTACTTACCGCAAACATTGGGAAAATAATAGAAATATACCCAGCTACAAATGTCGCATCTGTACTTGTACCAGCTAGTATTAAAACAAGTAAAAGAATCACGTAGAAACGACTTTGACTACACAATAGCCTTAAATCTTTAACTAATAATCCCTTCATTATCTTTCACCTCGAATCATCATATACATCAAATCATCAATACTACCATTTTCAATACTGATACTTGGATAATTTTCTAAATAGTATTGTTTATGATTTGTTAATAAACGATATCCATAATTTTCTTTCTTTTTAGCCATGATATACTGTGGATCTAATGTTGAATATTCTTCATTTGTTACTTTTAAGATTGCATAGTCACTTAACAATACATCCGTATCTTCATGTAATACAATTCTTCCGTTATGAATCATATACAAATCATCACATAGACTTTCTAAATCACTAGAAATATGGGAACTAATGACAATACTATGATTATCTTCTAACATAAAATCACGTAATAACTCTAACACTTCATCTCTAGCAATGACATCTAATCCACTAGTAGGTTCATCTAAAATTAATAATTTTGCACGATGACTCATAGCTACAATGACTTTTAATTTTACTTTCATTCCTGTAGAGAATTCTTTAATTTTCTTATTTCTTGGTAATCCAAACTTTTCACATTGTTTAATAAAATATGCTTCGTCAAAATTGGTAAACATTGCTTTTTGTATAGGAATCAAATCTTGAATAGTTAAATAACCACTAAAACCAGAATCAGCTAAAACAACACCAACTTCTTGTGCAATGTTTTTAGAATAATTAGATTCATTTAAAATCGTTATGTTTCCATATTCTTGTTGTATTAAACCTAATATCAACTTAAAGGTTGTACTTTTTCCTGCACCATTTTGTCCAATGATACCTGTAATACGATTAGGTAACACTTCTAAACTAACATCTAAACCAAATGATGTATAATTCTTGGTTACATTTTCTAATTTAATCATACGTTTCCTCCAAAAGAATCTTTGTTAATTCTTTTACTTCTTCTTTAGTAATTCCACTTTGCTTAGCTTTTATAAAAATACACTCTAATTCTGCTTCTATTTCCTTTTTCTGTTCTTCATATATTAATTGTGCATTTTGTACTTTCACATATGTACCTTTGCCATGAATTGTGGAGGTAAATCCTTCTTCTTCTAAATAGTCATATGCTTTTTTTACAGTTAATGCACTAATCTTTAGTTCTTTTGACAATAATCGAACCGATGGCAATACATCATATTCTTTCAATTCACCCTTTACTATTAAACTTTTTATTTGATTTACAATTTGTTCATAAATTGGAATCATTGATGAATGATTAATAATGATTTTCATGATTTCACCTCGTAAACAGTATATAACAGTATATAACTGTAGTCAAATAAAAAATCTCCTGAATGGACTATAATCAGGAATATAGTCCACTCTAGGAGGATTTTACATAACTATTTCTTTAATGAAGCTTTAAAAGCTTTGTAGTTTTTATATTCTTCTGTCTTAACGAATTTTTTCTTACCAACAAACCATAAAGCACCAAATACAACTGATAATGCATAAGTTACTAACTTAGCTGTATTAACAGTTTTAATTAAAGATGGAGTTACAGCTTTAATTGTTGTATCAGGACCAACGCCATTCATAGCAATACTATTAGCTAAAGCATATAAGTTATGATGACAAGCTTCTTTCATCATTGTTAGCATATATGCATCATTTTCATAAGCTTCTAATACACCGATTGGCATGAATGCTAACATTGAGTCACATGTAGTTGTAATACCAAACATACCATCTGCTGGGTTTACATAAGCAGTTAATACGTTATCTGTGATATTTAAACCATTGTTATCCCATTCATTACGTAAAATGTGTTTTAAGCCTTCAACAGCACCAGACCACTTAGTACCCCAACGAGTATAAGCTAACATAACACCGTTTCCACCATTTTCAAGAGCACCTTGGAATGCTTTTAAGTAAATTTCACGTGCAGCTTGTTCTGTTAACCAAGCAGCTTGACCTAAACGATCTTGTTCACAGTCATTTAATGCGAAGTGTTTCATTACTACATGAACACCTTTTTCTTGGATACCCATAACTTCATATTTACCAATTTCATAAGATAAGAATGCATCTTCAGAATAGTATTCGAAGTTACGTCCACTATATGGAGTACGGTGAATATTAGCACCTGGACCATATAAAATAGCAACTTTAGCAGCTAAGCAGTCTTCACCAACTACTTTACCTACTCTGTAAACTAAATCTTTGTTGAATGTTGCAGCCATTACATCTTCTGATGTTAAAGCAACAGTTTCATCAACTGGTAAACCAGCACCGAATAATGTTACCATTAAACCTTGAGGACCATTTTCATCACGAGAACCTGGAGCTTGTACAGATTCAATTGGCATTGTCCAGTGGAATGAGTCCGCAATTAAGCTTACCATTTCATCGAATGTTAATTGATCTAATAATTTATCCCAAGCTGGGTCATCATAATCTTTACCAATCATATCAACAAGTTTCATGCCATTATCAGCACCTAATGTTGGCATGTCTACTGTTGGATAATCTTTAGCATCATATAATAATTCTTGTAATCCATCTACTAATGAAGCAGTTAAAGTGAATTTAACGATTTCTGTAGGGAATGTATCTGTCCAGTTATTTCTTGATAACCATTCAACAGATTCTTCTACACCTTCATTTAAGTTAGGGTCAGCAATTTCTAATTGAGTAGTAATTTCTTCACCAGATTTAGATACTGCATATGTAGTTGCATCCATTGTTGGATTGTTCCATTTTGTAACTAATGAAGCATTACCATTAACATCCATACGACCATTTGTATTAGCTACTGTATAACCTTTAGCAGCTAAGAAGTTATTTACAGCGTTATGAGCATCTGTAGCCGCTGTTAAATAGTAATTACCAGCATCTAAGATGTATGTACCATAACCATAAGTATCGAATGAAGCAAATTCTCTTCTTTCAACAACAACAGTTACAGTTTCACTTTCACCAGGTTGTAAAATATTTGTCTTTTCGAATCCTACTAATGAAGCAGAAGCTTTTTCTACTTTATTATCGATATCATATTGTGTATATGGAGAATTTAAGTAAATTTGTACAACTTCTTTACCAGCAACATTACCAGTATTTGTTACTGTTACTTTTACATTAAATGTATCAGTTGCTGCATCATAAGTAGAAGTCATATTGCTATATTTGAATGTTGTATAACTTAAACCATAACCAAATGGATAAGCAACTTGATCATGATATTTATAGTCACCAGCATTACCTGTACCCATTACATAGTCTTCATAACGTGTTTCATAGTATTTATGTCCTACATAGATACCTTCTTGATAAATCATATAAGATTTAGCACTTGAAGGAACTTTTTCTTCCCAACCTTCATAAATTGTTGGAATGAAGTTTTGCATTGCAGGAGATGAATAGTTATTGAATAAATATGTATCAGCTAAGCTACCAGATGGGTTTACGTTACCTGCTAAAATATCAGCTACAGCTTCTAAACCATATCCACCAGTTCCACCAATCCATAATACAGAGTCAATGTCATATGGATTGTTCTTTAAGAAATCAACTTGTAATGCATTAGATGTATTGATTAATACAACAATTTTCTTAATTGTACCTGCATCTTTTAAAGATTTTAAATTTTCTAATAATTCTACTTCAGCTTCTTCTAATGCTAAGTAGTTCATTGTTTGGAATTCACAGTCTGCACCTTCACCACCAATACGTGAGAATACTACAACAGCCGCATCGCCATATTGTGCAAATGAATTTTTAACTTCATCTGTATATACAGACCAAGGAACTTCGTTAATACTACTTCCAACACCCATCATATCTGCCATAGCATTGTCTTGTACTTGCCCACCAGCAGCACCACCACGACCATACTCAGCATTGATTTCTTCTGAACTATAGAAATTCCATAATGTTTCGTTTACAGAAACACCAGCATTTGTTAATGCATCTTTTAAGTTTACTGCTTTAGAAGCATCAACGTTACCAGAACCAGTACCACCAAATACTGGATCCACACTACTCATTGAGAATAATGATACTTTAGAACCTTTTGCTAAAGGTAAAGCATTTGTATCATTCTTTAATAATGCAGCCCCTTCAGCTTCCATTTGATATCCTAATTCTGCACCAGCTTGAATTCTTTGTTCATCGCTTGTGTATTCGCTCTTGAAATATTGCGCATTAGGATCTTCATTTTCTAATTCCCAGAATGTTCCACCAACAAATAATGATAATGTGTTATCAAACATTCCCATACCAACAGATGCTGCTGTTAATACGATTGCTAAAATAACAGATAATTTTGTCAAAAATTTGAATGGTTGAACAAATTTTCTTCTCGCTTTTTTAAAAGCTTTCTTTTGAGCTTTACGCTCTTTTTTACTTACACTCATCTTGACTCCCTCCACTTGAATTATAAGTATTTATTATTGTGACCATAGTCACTGATAACCTTTATTGACAATCATCAACTGTCACATATTTATGACTAGCTTCTTCAAATGTCATACCTTTAGCCATTGCTTCTTTACGCTTGCTATTCACTAATTGAATTTCTTTCATTCTTGATCCAGTTAAATCATAGCCTCTCATTGCGATTAATGTTAAAGCCCAAGCAATCATAGGAACAATAACGAATAGGATAATAACAATCCAATTCATACCATCTACATAAGGTGTTAATGCAGTAGGTAATTTTTCTAATCCAATAAATGTAATGGCTACACCAACTACTGTCGCAGATAATGAAGAAACCAATTTATCTACTAAGCTAAATAATGTTCCCATAATACCAGGAATATATTTACCAGAACGATATGTTTCATAGTCAGCGCAGTCAGCTACCATTGGAATTGGCATATCTGCTGTTGAATAATAAGCACCATAACCAATACCAAAGAATAAGATAAAGATAATTGTATATAGATTAATGCTTAATCCATCGGCACCAAATAATGATAAATTACGTGCTGGATCACCTTGTTTCCAGAATAGTAATAATGCTAATACCACTGTATAACAAGCTAATGCTAAGCTAACAAATTTAACAAGTGATGCTTTTTGTCCTTCTTTTTGAGATACCTTAACCGTCAATAAGAAGAACGGTGCAGAGAATACATATCCCAAAATCATCATCGGGAAGAACAATCCAGAATAATTACCCATCATAGAACCATACAACATACATAACACGGTTGTATTTGTCGCAATAGATAATGCTAATTTACAACTACCTCCCGCAACCATTAAGCGTTGCATAGGTTTGTTGTTCTTAATAATTTCAACATATTCTTTAATTTCTGTCTTTTCTTGTTTACCACCAAGACCAAAGTATTCTGTTCTATCTTTTTCCCAAATACCGATAATTGCTAAAATGGTTAATAAAATAGAAACAATAATACCTACAGGAGTAATGATGTTATAGAAAAGCGGTTCAGAATAATCCGCAAAATTTGCTTGAACAAATGCAGCTAATGCTTGCATCAATCCCATACCAGCCATAGAACCAATGGTATTAAAAATAGTAAACATTGGTCTTTGGTTTGGATCATTTGTTAAAACAGATTGAGCAGAACGAGTTACAGATGTTTGGAATGTATAACCAATTACCCATACAGCATATAAAGCAATGAATGCTGCATAACGTAACCACATCATATCTTTAGGAATCATTGGTGTAATCATATATAAAATAATGATTGCAATGGCCATAATGGCATTTCCCAATACCATAAATGGTCTAAACTTACCAAATTTTCCATCTGTTCTATCCATTACTGCACCAATAATAGGGTCAGTAATCGCATCAAATACACGCATACCCGTAACCATAAATGACGCAAATACAGTACCTAACGCTAATACATTAGAACCAAACGTTGCGATATATTGCAAAATGATTACATAATAAACATTTGTTGCTCCATTGTTTAATGGGAACAACGCCAACTGATACATCTTGGCACGATTTACGCCATCGTTAATTTTATTTTCACTCATACGTAAACCTTCTTTCTACATCCAGTTTGAACTATCGCCTTTTGCCAAACGATATTCAGGTCTTTCTTTGTCCACTTTATAAATGGTACAAGAAGCGCTGTATTCACCAGCTTTTACTTCAAAATCATTCTTATCTTGTAAAGTCACATCAAATTTGAATACATTTTCTCCTTGTTTAGTACCAACTAAAGTACCATTTTGATACAAAGAAACTTCTGGCAAGTTAGAATATACCGTAATTGTTTGTTTTGCTAAACTACGATATTCATATCTTCTACCAGCTAAATACACGAATTTATCTTTTTTATTCCAGCATGCTTTATATAAGTAGAACACATCTTTTTTCACTTTACGATCAAAAGAAATCATCCCCTTATGATTCATACCAGGTTCTCCACCTTGGTTACGAGCATCTGCCGCAAAATCAAACATATTCCAATAATAGTGAGCCCACATATATGGATGACGTTTGAAACATTCCACCATAAACTCATGATACTTTGTATGATATTCTTCTGAGTTATCTCCACGTTTAGGATGTTTAGAGTGAAGATTTGGCATACCTTCAGCACCATATTCTGAATAGCATAAACAACGATTTGGATATACTTTATGGTAGAAAGAAATCCATAAATCATTTAACCATAAGAAAGGTACATACCAACCCAAATATAAATTCCAACCAACTAAGTCAGTAATTTTACTTACTGGATGGAATGGATGACACATCGCGTAACATGCCAAAGTTGTTGGACGAGTTGGGTCCATTTCATGACATAAATCATTTAATACTTTATGGTTTGCTAACATGTCTTTCTTACGACTTCCACCTGAAATCGTAATTTCATTAGATACACCCCACATCACAATTGATGCATGGTGATGATTTTGTACAATCAATTCCTTCATTTGGAAAACAGTATTTTCATTACCATTTGCTAAATGTTCAGAGATATATGGAATTTCAGCCCAAACAACCATACCTTCTTTATCACATAAATCATAGAAATATTGATCATGTTGATAGTGAGCTAAACGAATGGTGTTGCAACCAACTTCTTTCATTAATTCCATATCCATATCATGATGTTCTTTACTAATCGCATTACCAATCAATTTTCTATCCTGATGGCGACTTGCTCCATGTAAAGGATAACTTCTACCATTTAAATAGAAACCTGTTTCTGGATCAAATCTAAAAGTACGAACACCACAATTTACAGACACTGCATCCACAACTTGTCCCTCTTTAACAAGTTCTGTAGTCAATGTATATAAGTATGGATCTTCTAATCCATCCCATAAATGTACATTTTTAACTTCTAATGTTACTTGTTTTCCATTTCCTTCAGCTACTACATTTCCTTGCGCATCCTCTAATTTAACATGGATATCTAGAGAACTTGCTAAAGAATTCACATAAGAAGTCACAAAAACTTTCGCATCTTTGCCATTTACTTCTGTAGTGTATTGTAAACCGTTACCACCATAGTAATCTAAATCAAAATGTTCTTGATTTACGATTAGCCATTCCACATCACGATAAATACCACCATAGAATGTAAAATCGGCTTTTTGTGGATATACACGATCATTTACGCTATTATCCACTTCTACTTTCACAAGATTTTCTTCTTGTAAATAATCTGTCACATCATAACGGAATGTCGCGTATCCATTATCATGTGTTCCAAGTACTGTACCATTAAAAATAACTTTAGAACTCGCATTTACACCATGGAATTGTAAATACACACGTTCAGTTGCTAAATAATCAGGTTTCGCAATTGTTTTTTCATAAGTACAAGTACCACGTTTATAGTCATTACCACCATCTTGGCCATCAAGATTATTCCAAGTGTGTGGTAAGTCTACATTTATTGATTTCTTATCGAAACCAATAAATGTCCATCCTCCCATTAATTTAACACTTCTTCTCATCACGCACCTCGATTCTTATAAATCGAATTCAAAATAACGAACTGCGTTGTTATAACAAATTCCTTTAATAATTCTTTCTAATGCTTTTTCATCAGCTGGATATTCACCATTTTCTACCCAACCACCAATCAAATCACATAATACACGACGGAAATATTCATGACGTGTATAAGATAAGAAACTTCTAGAATCCGTTAACATACCTACAAAGTTTCCTAATGTTCCATTAGCACCTAAGTATGTTAATTGTTCTGTAATACCTGGTTTATGGTCATTGAACCACCAAGCAGAACCTTGTTGAATCTTACCAACTGCTTTTGTGCCTTGGAAACAAGCCATAACTGTACAAATCATTGCATTATCAATTGGATTTAATGAATATAAAATTGTTTTTGGTAATTCATCAGTGTCATCCAAAGCATTTAAGAAATCCGCTAATTCATCACCAGGGATATAGTTGCTAATGCAGTCAATACCACCATCAGCACCAACATGTCTAAAGATACGTTTACTATTGTCACGTTTTGCACCAAAGTGTAATTGGAATACCCAGTTACGTTTGTTATATTCTTTACCTACACCTTGTAAGAAAGCAAATTTGTATTTACGATCTTCTTCAGCAGTTAAAGTTTCATTTGCTAAACGTTTTGCAAAAATAGCTTCTAATTCTTCTTCAGAACATGGAGCATACATCACATAAAGTGGTGCATGGTCAGATACTGTACAACCATTTTCCGCAAAGAAATCCATACGATTAGATAGTGCTTCCATTAAAGTTTTGAAACTAGTAATTTCAACCCCACTAACTGTACTTAATTGTTGCAAGTAATCTAAGAAATCAACTTTTTCTTGATTCATTGCACGGTCTGGTCTAAATGCTGGTAATACTTGTACATCAAATGTTTCATCTGCTTTAATTAAGCGATGCCATTCTAATGAATCAATTGGATCATCTGTTGTACAAATTAATTTAACATTAGACATTTGAATTAACTTACGAGGAGTTAATCCGTTACGTAATTGTTCATTACATAAATTCCATACTTCTTCACATGTATCTGTGTTTAACACACCATGATAACCGAAGTATCTTTGTAATTCCAAATGAGACCAATGATACAATGGATTACCAATTAATAATTCCAATGTTTCTACCCATTTTTGGAATTTTTCTCTTGGAGTAGATGGACCTGTAATATAATATTCATCTACACCATTTGCACGCATTTGACGCCATTTATAATGGTCACCACCAAGCCAAACTTGAGTAATATTATCAAATGCTTTATCTTCATAAATATCTCTAGGATTAATATGACAATGATAGTCTAAAATAGGAGTTACTTCCGCAAATTCATGATATAACTTTTTTGCCCAATCTGTAGTTAACAGAAAGTCTTTGTCCATAAATGCTTTCATAACTATCACCTAACGTTGAACACGTCCGCTAGCATCTCCACCAACTAATGCTTCAACTTCAGAAGTACTTACTAAGTTAAAGTCACCAGGAATTGTATGTTTCAATGCGCTAGCAGCTACCGCAAATTCTAATGCTTCACCTTGTGTTTCTTTTGTTAATAAACCATGAATTAAACCACCAGAGAAACTATCTCCACCACCTACACGGTCAATAATTGGTTCAATATCATAACGTTTTGATTGATAGAATTCTTCACCATTGTAAATCAATGCTTTCCAACCATTATGAGTTGCAGAGAAAGATTCACGTAATGTAGATACTACATATTCAAAACCAAATTCTTCTTTCATTTGTTTAAAGATTGCATAATAACCTTCTGCACCTGTTTCACCTTTTTCAACATCTGCATTAGGTTTGAATCCTAAACATAATTCCGCATCTTCTTCATTACCAATACATACATCAACATATTGCATTAAAGGACGCATAATTGTTTGTGCTTTTGCACTTGTCCATAATTTCTTACGGAAGTTTAAGTCTACAGAAACTTTAACACCATGACGTTTAGCAGCTTCACAAGCTAATTTTGTTAATTCAGCTGCTTTATCAGAAATAGCAGGAGTAATACCAGACCAGTGGAACCAATCAGCACCTTCCATAATTGCATCAAAATCAAAGTCTTCAGGATTAGCTAATGCGATTGCACTATTCGCTCTATCATAAATAACTTTACTTGGACGCATACTAGCACCAGTTTCTAAATAATAAATGCCAACGCGATCTCCACCACGAGCAATATATTTATCACTTACACCATATTTACGTAATGCATTAACTGCAGATTGACCAATTTCATGAGTTGGTAATTTTGTTACAAAATATGCTTCATGACCATAGTTAGCTAAACTAACTGCAACGTTAGCTTCTCCACCACCATACACAACATCAAAGCTATCACTTTGAACAAAACGTGTGTTACCTGGAGTAGAAAGACGTAACATAATTTCCCCAAGAGTTACAACTTTTGCCATACTATTTTCCTCTACTTTCTTTAACGATTTCTACTGCTTCTTTACACATTGCAGTAATCTTGTCATATTCACCATTTTTAATTAAGTCAGCTTTTACCATCCAGCTTCCACCACATGCAATAATACGGTTATAAGCTAAATAATCTCTAACATTTTTTGCATTAATTCCACCTGTAGGCATGAATTTCACATTCACATAAGGTGCAGCTAACGCTTTAATCATATTTAATCCACCAGCTGGTTCTGCAGGGAAGAATTTCACTACATCTAAACCATTTTCTAACGCTAATTCGATATCAGATGCATTAGAGCAACCTGGAGTAATTAAAATACCTTTTTCTACACAATATTTAACAATTCTAGGATTTAAACCTGGGCTAACAATAAATTTAGCACCTGCCGCTACTGCACGATCCACTTGATCTGTAGTTAATACTGTACCAGCACCTACTAACATTTCTGGGAATTCGCTAGCCATAATACGAATACATTCTTCAGCAGCTTCTGTTCTGAATGTAACTTCAGCACATGGTAAACCACCTGCACATAAAGCTTCTGCTAAAGGTTTTGCGTCTTTCGCATCATCTAATACAACTACTGGGACAATCCCAATTTCATTAATTTGCTTTAAAACTTCATTCATACTTATTCTCCTACGTATTTAACTAATGTTGCACGAACCGCACCAACACCACTAATTAATTCTAAGAAATATTTACATACTAAATCAGCTAAACCAACTTCGTATAAATCTACACCAAAGATTGTTTGATTTGATAATAATGGACGTAATGTTTCTACATCGAAACTTTCACCTAATTTCACATCTTTAACAAATGCTCTACTAGATTCTAATAATGGATCTGGTGATAATTCAAATTCAACACCTTCATCATTAACACCCATTAAATAACGTAACCAACCAGCAAATACTAATGGAATCATCTTTAAGTCTTGAACATTCAATGTTTCACTAGCAACATAAGCCTTGATTGTTTCACCAAAACGGATTGCTAATTTTTGAGAAGTATCTGTCGCAATACGTTGTGGAGTATCTGGCATAAATGGATTTGGTAAACGAACACTTACTACTGTATCAATAAATTGTTTTGGATCTAAAACACCTGGATTTACTACTACTGGTAATCCTTCTTCATATCCAACTACTTCAATTAATTTCTTTAATTGTGCATCTTTTAATTCATCAGAAATCTTTTCATGTCCTAAGATACAACCATAAACAGCTAATGTTGTATGTAATGGATTTAAGCATGTACATACTTTCATTTTTTCAACTTTGTCTACAGTTTCTCTTTCAGTAAACATAATTCCACCTTTTTCTAAAGCTGGACGACCATTAGGGAATGCATCTTCAATTACTAAGTATTCAACTTCTTCCGCATTAACAAATGGTGCTACATATGTATTTTTAGATGTGATAACTGGGTCTAAATCTTCAATACCATCATTCTTAAGAATTGCTTCTACAGATTTGTCTGGACGAGGAGTAATCTTATCAATCATAGACCATGGGAATGAAACTTTTGATTTATCATCAATGTAGCTTACAAATCCTTCATCTACTAAACCATTTTCAAACCATTTTTTCGCAAATGTACTAACTGCCGCATATAATTTATCACCATTATGAGAACAGTTATCCATACTTACCATTGCGATAGGAGTAGCTCCATTCACATAACGAGTATGTAATAAAGAAACCACTTTACCAATATAACTAGCAGGTTTTGCAGGACCATCTACAAAGTCTTGCGCAACAGCACCTAATAATTCACCTTTAGCGTTTACTAAGCTATATCCTTTTTCAGTAATTGTGAATGATGCCATTTGTAATGATTCTTTAGTAAAGATTTCTTTTAAACGAGAATACTCTTTTTCATCTTCAGAATCTAAAATACAAGATTCAACTACACTACCTACTACTGTTTTTTCTACAGTACCATCCACTTTTAAAGTAACTAATAATGTATAGTCATCTTGTGGACGATTCATTTTTTGAATAATTTCATAGTCGAATCCTTCAGCTACAACTAAACCACGATCCAATTCTTTGTTATTCAATAAGTTTTGAACAACATTTGCTTGGAATGCGCGGAAAATATTACCAGCACCAAAGTGAATCCAATAAGGATTTTCCATTGTTGCTTTTTTTACTTCTTCACGATCATATGCAGGAAGTTTATAACCTTTTTCTTCCCACAATGCACGATTCTTTAAACTTTCAGCATTTAATTTCATATTATTTAGCTCCCTTTTCGATAGCTTCCCATAAACCGTTTAAATAACATGCGCCTAAAGCTCTGTCATATAAACCATAACCAGGCATAGCTACTTCATCCCAAATCATACGACCATGGTCAGGACGAATTGGACCAGTAAATCCTGTTTCATATAATGCTTTCATGATTTCATACATATCAAATGTTCCATCGCTTGATAAGTGTGCAGATTCTTCAAAGTTAGTTGGAGAATGGAATTTCAAGTTACGAACATGCGCAAAGTGAACTCTACCTTCTAATGCACGAATCATACCTGGTAAATCATTATTTAAGTTTGTACCATATGATCCAGAACAGAATGTCACACCATTATGTGGGTTATCTACTGCTTTCATTAAACGAGTAATGTTTTCTTTATTAATAATAATACGTGGTAAACCAAATACTGACCAAGCTGGATCATCAGGGTGAATTGCCATATTGATATTGTATTTGTCACATACTGGCATAATTTTTTCTAAGAAATATACTAAGTTTTCGAATAATTTTTCATCATCGATATCTTTGTACATTTCGAATAATTCTTTAACTCTAGCCATTCTTTCTGGTTCCCATCCTGGCATAACTGTACCATTCATATCACCAGCAATACTTTCGAACATCTTTGTTGGATCCAATGCATCAACAGCATCTTGTGTATAAGCTAATACTGTAGAACCGTCTTCTCTTTCACGTGCTAATTCTGTACGTGTCCAGTCAAATACAGGCATGAAGTTATAACATACTAAATGAATATCTTCTTGACCTAAGTTTTCTAATGTTTCAATATAATTTGCAATGTATTGATCACGTTCTGGTGCACCTGTTTTGATTGCATCATGAACGTTTACACTTTCAATACCAGCAATGTGTAAACCAGCAGCTGCTACTTCATCTTTTAAAGCACGGATTCTTTCACGACTCCATACTTCACCAGGAGTAGTATCATATAATGTTGTAATTACTCCTTTTACTCCAGGAATTTGACGAATTTGTTTTAATGTAACAGTGTCAAATTTAGAGCCATACCATCTTAATGTCATTTCCATAAATATCTTCTTATCTCCTTTCATTTATGTTATGCATTTATTTACTCTTTTAATTGTCATTTTACGATACAAATGATACAATAATGTTAAATAAAACGAGGTAATCATATGCATCATGTAAAAAATGACAAGCGTTCCCAAACGAGCGCAAACGCAATTTATAATGCGTTACTTAAATTATTAAAAACGAATTCTTTCGATACCATTACAGTTTCTTCTATTTGCGAAACTTCAAACATCAGTAGAGCTACTTTCTATCGAAACTTTGACATTATAGAAGATGTACTATCATGGTATGGAGATATATTAATACGTAAGCTTATTGCGAATTATTTTAAGCTTCAAGATAATGAAAGACCATCTTTCATAAATTATGCACTTGGATTTGCTTTTGACAAAGTTGAATACATTGAAATCTTATCAAAAACAAATAAGATGCATTTAATTGAACCTTATGTATTAACTGTACTAGAATCAGTACCACTTACATACGATATTAACGAAAGTCCATATATTAAATATGCAATTCACGCAAAAGTTGGAGCTTTCTTTAGTATCATCAATTGTTGGATTAGCACCGGTAAGAAAGAATCTGCTGAAGAGCTTAAAAATAATCTAAGTGAAATCGGCAAATTACTTCATCGCCTAGATATACAAAATTAAGAAGATATACATATATCTTCTTTTTTTATTACCTTGTATCACAATGTAAGGGCTACCATTTAAATTATATTCTTACTTGTATACATTTGTCAACGCAATAAAAGGGCATAAACCTATGCAAAATAAGTACTTTTTTCACTTTTTTAACTTTCATGAAAAATACTTGTATACATTTACATTTATTTACATTTTTTCATTAAAAAAGGCATAGAAACTCTATTCTACACCCTTAAATAACTCTTTATGTTCTAAAATCTGAGTTGTACCATTTTGAATATTATAATAAATATGCTCATTATATACTTCCCATGCAGATTCTATATCTTTATTCTTTATTGCTTCAACCAATTGTTCATGTTGTTCATATATTTTACGAATCTTTGTACGATCGTCTTGGTTAATAAACATACGGAAACGATCATAATGGTTGCGACCCTTTTCTAAATATAACCAAACGCTTTCTCTTCCTGCCAATTCAAATAACATACGGTGAAATTCATTATCAAGCATCATAAACTTAGATGCAAAATCAAATCCCATTTCATCACTTTCTATCAAGTCTTTTTGAGATTTAAGATTCGCGATTAAACGAAATGCATGACGATAGCCTCTAGGATTTTCAGATAACTCTTTCAAAATGGCTCTTTCTAAATTTTCACGCATAAAAATCGCATCTGCAATTTGATCCAAGTCGATTAATGTCACATATGTACCTACATGACTTTTAACTTCCAACAATCCTTCTGCTTCTAATTGGCGAAAAGCATCACGAACTGGTGTACGACTCACTCCACATTTTGCCGCAACTTCATTTTCTCCAATGCTAGTTCCTGGCAAAACGCGCATATATAATATAGCTTTTTTCAAATCTTCATATACTTTATTTGGTTTCTTCGTCTTTTCCATAAAACTATAACCTTTCTTCCATTACAATCTTCAATGGTACTAATCCCATCTTTTGATAAAATTTCATCGCGCTTTCATTTAAACACCATACATTCAACGTAATACGATCACACTGCAATTTCTTCGCTTCTTCTACAACGTATCGATATAATGCTGTCCCAATCCCTGTAGAACGTACATCTTCATCCACACACAAATCATCTATAAATAATGATTTCATTGGATACAAATTATCACCTTTAGCCTCTTCTAGAATACAGAAACAATATCCCAATACCATATCTTCTTCAGCTACATAGATTAACATCTTTTCATTCGTTATAATATCCACCAACTCATCGTCATTATATTTACGTTTGCCATGAATAAACAAATCACTACGACCATCCGCATGAACATCATTCACTTGATGCAATAAATATCCAATTCGAGCTATATCTTTAATTTCCGCTTTTCTAATCTTCATAACTACCTCAACTGATATACAATTTCTCTTAATGTATCTAAAAAGGCATCTTCACCCAATGTATTGATTTTTACAAATACCGCCTGACTACCACCAGATGTTATCGCAGACAAACGCAAATCATCTCCAACTTGTAATAATGTAACATTCATACTTACACGATTTTTACCAATAAAACTATAGCGTTCAAAGACACGTACTGCACAGCGAACATTTGGATAACGATAATCACTACTATCTACCAATTCCGCTGATAAACTCGCATTTAAAACACCATTACATATCGTTTGTAATGCTGTATCAAAATCCGTACGTAATGTTATTTCTAATTTCGCCATAAATATCACCTAGTATCATCATATCATATTATTATCTATACAAATATTGGAATTGAGATTTTTCTACCATTTCATGTTAAACTAATTATACAGAAAGGAGAATCCTATGAAACAAAGAACGTATATCGCAATCGACTTAAAATCATTTTACGCTTCTGTTGAATGTATTGAACGCGGATTAGATCCTCTAACAACCAATCTAGTGGTTGCGGATGCTTCACGCACAGAAAAAACCATTTGTTTAGCTGTTTCTCCTTCTTTAAAAAGTTATGGTATTGGAGGTAGAGCTAGATTATTTGAAGTTGTACAACGCATGCAACAAGTCAATAACGAACGCAAATGGAAAGCACCTAGAAAACAATTAACAGGTTCTTCCTATAATGACATTGAGCTTAAAAATAATCCATCTTTAGCTGTAGACTATATTGCCGCTCCACCAAGAATGGCCTATTACATGAAATATAGTGCTAGAATTTATGATGTCTATTTAAAATACATAGCACCAGAAGATATTCATGTCTATTCTATTGATGAAGTATTCATTGATGCCACAAGCTATTTAAATACTTATAAACTTTCTGCACATGACTTGGCAATGAAAATCATTTTAGATGTACTACAAACTGCAGGTATAACAGCTACAGCAGGCATTGGTACCAATATGTATCTAGCCAAAGTAGCTATGGATATTGTAGCGAAAAAACTACCAGCTGATGAAAATGGCGTACGCATTGCAGAATTAGATGAATACACCTATCGAGAAAAACTATGGACCCATCGTCCATTAACTGATTTCTGGAGAGTTGGTAGAGGCTATACTAAAAAATTAGAAGAACATGGCATGTATACCATGGGAGATGTTGCTAGATGTTCCATTGGTAAAGAAACCGATTTTTATAATGAAGAGTTATTATATAAACTATTTGGCGTCAATGCAGAATTATTAATCGACCATGCATGGGGCTATGAACCAGTTACTATTGATTATATCAAAGCCTATAAACCACAAAACAATTCTTTAACATCAGGACAAGTCTTACATGAACCATATACTTATCAAAAAGCTAGAATTATCGTTCAAGAAATGTTAGATTTACTATCCCTAGATTTAGTAGATAAACAATTAGTCACTAACCAAATTGTATTAACTGTAGGTTATGATATTGAAAATCTAGTGAATGAGAATATTTCCTATCAAGGAGAAGTAGTTACTGATTTCTATGGTCGAAAAATACCTAAACATGCTCATGGTACCGCAAATTTAAAACAACACACCGCGAGTACCAAATTAATAACAGAAGCTACTTTAGCTTTATATGATCGTATTGTAAATAAAAAATTATTTGTACGCAGAATCAATATTTCTGCCAATCATGTTGTACCTGAAAATACAATTACAATTAAAAAGACACATGATCAATTGGATTTATTTACGAACTATGAAGAACTTGAAAAACAAGAACAAGAAGAAGCAATTGCTTTAGAAAAAGAAAAGAACTTACAAAAAGCTATTCTAGGAATTAAAAAGAGGTATGGTAAAAACGCTATCTTAAAAGGCACAAACTTTGAAGAAGGCGCAACCACTATCGAAAGAAATGATACGATAGGAGGACATAAAGCATGAACCATCCATACAAAGATATTCTATACTTACCGAATCCAACTAGCAAAAAGCATCCTAGAATGTCCATGTATGATCGTGCAGCTCAATTTTCACCATTTGCGGCATTAACTGGTTATGATGCCCAAATTCAAGAAACCGCACGACTTACTAATACAAAAATCGAATTAAGTGATGATGAAAAAATAAACCTAGATGCCACCATCAATCATATTCAAACACTATTACCAAATAGTCCTGAAGTAGAAATCATCTACTTTAAACCAGATATTCATAAAAGTGGTGGCATGTATCTAACAGTTATTGATACCATTAAAAAGATTGATACACACCAAAG
This sequence comes from Erysipelotrichaceae bacterium, assembly GCA_017561055.1. Taxonomy (GTDB): domain Bacteria; phylum Bacillota_I; class Bacilli_A; order Erysipelotrichales; family Erysipelotrichaceae; genus RGIG4607. Next base: position 109 of record JAFZDT010000042.1, on the reverse strand, counting down.
AATCATCATTACTTCTAACAAAGACATCATTGAATTTAATGATATCTTATCTATTACCGAAAAGAACTAAAACAAAAAGGGATTATAAATAATCCTGTGGTATAGGCTT
>JAFZDT010000041.1 GCA_017561055.1 Erysipelotrichaceae bacterium | reverse complement strand
TAGATGCAGATCAAAAAGCAAAGATTGCAGGTGAACAATAGTGCCTTCATATAAAGAAGTATTAAGAAATTCTCAACAAGAATTAAAAGAAGTTGGAGTTTATGAACAAAGTGCTCAATTATTGATGCTTGAATTAGCGAATCAATCTGCAGCTGATTTGTATATGTGTTATGAAGAAGAAATGCCTAGTGATTTATTAGCTAGATACATGGAAGCATTTGCTCGTTTAAAACAACAAGAACCTTTACAATATATCTTAGGATATCAATGGTTTTATGGTCGTCAATTTATTGTAGATGAAAATGTATTGATTCCTAGATATGAAACAGAGGAATTGGTTGCGAATGTATTAGCAGATATTGATGAATATTTCCCAGAAGGAACAGTATCTATGGCTGATGTTGGTACAGGAAGTGGCGCTATTGCGATTAGTTTGGCATTAGAAGAACCTAGAGTATCTATGGTTGCTAGTGATATTAGTGAAGAAGCATTGGGTGTTGCTAGAAAGAATAATGCAAACTTAGAAGCAAATGTAGAGTTTTTCCAAGGGGATTTATTAGAACCATTAATTGAACGTGGAGTAAAATTGGATTTCTTAGTAAGTAATCCACCATATATTCCAGATAGTCAAGTATTGGAAGTTAGTGTAAAAGACTTTGAACCAAATGTAGCTTTATTTGGTGGTGTTGATGGTTTGTATTGTTATCGCCGTATTTTTGATAGAGCTCATTCAGTAATGAAAGATCGTTGTATCTTAGCATTTGAAATTGGTTATGACCAAAAAGAAGCGTTAGAAGCTTTGGCGAAAGAAGCGTTTGTTGGTGATAAGGTAGAAGTATTAAAAGATATCAACGGTAAAGATCGTATGTTATTTATCTATCACAATGTATAAAATTTAAAAAATAGTCCATCTTTTCAGTAGAAAGGATGGATTTTTTTATGAAGTATGTACTGATTATAGCTTTATGGTTTGTAGTATTATCTAATGTTTTATGGGCAAAATCATATGTAATTCAATACGAAATATACGATGACTCTAATGTTACACGAGTGTTTGAGGTAAAGAAGGAGTTATTTAATCAGTTTGATGCCTTAGTAGATAGAGTAGATAACATCTATGTAGGTGATTTATTGGAAAAAGAATATTTTATTATAGAGAATAGTAAAGTAACTTATAAAGATTATGTAGTAACAGTTGTAGTTGGTGATGGTATGGGTACATATATTCATGGAGAATTGGTACAAGAGAGTTGTGTAGTGAAACCTAGAGGTGAATCGTTTATTATAAGCTTGTTTGAATAGATAAAAGTAAATTTAATAATCGGTGAAGAGAATTATGAAATATGAAGATTCATAATTCTTTTTCTTTATGGTATTTATACGGTTTTTACTTTAGATACAAAACAATTTGTGTTAAAATGTTAAAAATGGAGGTGTCGTATTATGCATACGAAGTTGCTTCAAAAAGAACAAATGAATGAAGTGATTGATTTATTAAATCAAGGTGAAGTTGTAGCTTTTGCGACTGACACTGTTTTTGGTGTTGCTGTTTGTTATGATAATTACGATGCAATTAATAAAATGAAGATTGCGAAAGGTAGAGATGAGGGGAAACCTTTTCCAATGATGGTTTCAAGCTTAGAAGATATCTATCTTGTAGCAAATGTTGATAATAAATATGAAAAACTAATGAAGACATTAATGCCTGGTGCATTAACAATCGTTGTAAATAAAAAGGAAAGTGTTCCTGGTTTTGTTACGAATGATAAAAGTACAATTGCCATTCGTATGCCGGATGATGCTTTTGTTTTATCTTTAATCTCAAAAATGGGTAAACCATTATTAGTTACTAGTGCAAATTTATCTGGTGGTGCAAATACTTCAAATACAGAAGAAGTATTGGCACAATTAGATGGTCGTATTGCTTGTGTAGTTGATGGGCAAAGTGGTGGAAGTATTGCGAGTACGATTGTAGATTTAACTACAGATGAAATTAAAATCTTGCGTGAAGGTGTAATTTCTAGAGAAAGAATCGAGGAGTGCTTATGAAAGATTTAGAAGTATTGAAGGCGATTGAAGCGGAAGCAAAACGTCAAAAGTATAATATTGAATTAATTGCATCTGAGAACTTTGTTTCTGATGATGTTATGGAAGCTGTAGGTAGTATCTTAACGAATAAATATGCGGAAGGATATCCGGGTAAACGTTACTATGGCGGATGTGTTAATGTAGATGTTGTTGAAGATATTGCGAAACGTCGTTTATGTGAAATCTTTGGTGCTGAACATGCGAATGTGCAACCACATTCTGGTTCACAAGCGAATATGGGTGTGTATCAAGCAATCTTAAAACCACATGATCGTGTATTAGGTATGAGTTTAGATTGTGGTGGTCATTTAACCCATGGTCATAAGATGAGTTTTAGTGGTCAAACTTATGAGTTCTTTGGATATGGTGTAGATCCCGAGACTGAAATGATTGATTATGAAGAAGTAAGAAGATTAGCACATTACTTACAACCTAAATTGATTGTAGCAGGTGCTAGTGCATACGCACGTGAAATTAAGTTTGATAAGTTTAGAGAAATTTGTGATGAAGTTGGAGCATATCTAATGGTAGATATGGCGCATATTGCTGGGCTAGTAGCTGCTGGATATCATATGAGTCCAATTCCATATGCAGATTTTGTAACAAGTACTACACATAAAACATTACGAGGACCTCGTGGTGGCATTATTTTATGTAAAAAAGAGTTTGCGGAAGTGTTAGATAAGAAAGTGTTCCCTGGTATTCAAGGTGGACCACTTATGCATGTAATTGCTGGTAAGGCTGTTTGTTTTAATGAAGTGATGCAACCGGAATTTAAAGAGTATGCACATCAAATTATTAAAAATGCCAAACAACTAGAAATTACATTAAAAGAAGAAGGTTTTAGACTAGTAAGTGGTGGAACAGATAATCACATGGTATTAGTAGATACTATGGCAAGTTGTGGATTAACTGGTAAAAAAGCAGAACACTTATTAGATTTAGTAGGAATTACTTGTAATAAGAATAGTATTCCATTTGATAAAGAGAAACCATTTTATACAAGTGGTATTCGTTTAGGATCTCCTGCAATGACTACAAAAGGTTATAAAGAAGAAGAATTTAGACAAATAGCATTGTGGATTTCAGAAGTATTACATCATCCTGATGATGAGGATGTAATAAATAGAGTAAGAAAAGAAGTTCGTGAATTAACGAGCAAATTTTAGGAGGAACAGGAAATGTTACATGTATTAAATCATCCATTAATCACACACAAGTTATCATTGATGCGTGATGCCAAAACAACAACTAAAGATTTCAGAGAAAACTTGGATGAAATCGCTGGTTTGATGGCGTATGAGGTTACAAGAGACTTACCTACAAAAGATGTTGAAGTAGAAACACCTATTTGTAAAACAGTGACTCAACAAATTTCTAAAGATGTAGTTTTAGTACCAATTTTACGTGCTGGTTTAGGTATGGTAAACGGTATTTTAGAATTAATTCCAACAGCTAAAATTGGTCATGTTGGATTATATCGTGATGAAGAAACATTATTACCACATGAATATTTTGGTAAATATCCAAAGAATTTGGAAGATGCAGTAGTTATGGTTGTGGATCCAATGTTAGCTACTGGTGGTAGTGCTGATGCGGCTTTAACATTAGTAAAAGCAAAAGGTGCTAAACAAATTAAGTTAATCTGCTTAGTTGGTGTTCCTGAAGGTATTGCTTTAATCGAAAAGAATCATCCAGATGTTGATATTTATTTAGCATCTCAAGATGAAAGATTAAATGAAAATGGTTATATTGTTCCAGGTTTAGGTGACGCTGGAGACCGTATTTTCGGAACTAAGTAATGAAGGGAATTGCACAATTTTTACATTTAGGAACAACTATTGTGTTATCTATGGGATTCTTTACGTTTTTAGGGTATTCTATAGATAAGTGGTTAGGATGTACACCATTTGGTATCATGATTGGTATTTTATCTGGGACATTCTTATCATTTGTTTATTTGTATAGAATGGCAGTGAAGAGTGATGCAAGAAGATCGTAATTTAAAATATATAAAATATTCGGTTGTGATTGCGGTTATAGGTGCGATTGTTTCTTTATTAATTGATTATAGAATAAGTATAGGAATTGTGGTTGGAATGGTTGCTTCTATTTCTAATTATATGGTTCTGTCTGCACAAATGACGATGATATTACTAAATAAGAGGTTTCAAGTATTTAGTTATATGATTGTATACTTTGTACGATTTGCGATATTGTTTGTACCGTTGTTGTTAGCGGTATTAAGACCAGATCGTTGTAATGTGTGGGCGGTGTTTGGTTCTTTACTTATTTTTAAGGTGATTATGTATATTCAAGGATTTAGGAAGAAGGTGTTGTAAAAAGTGGTAATTAAAGTACAAGCGGAAGTGTATTCTATCTTAATTATTGCGACGATTGTATGTGGATTGATGATTTATATGGGTCGTTGTATTAAGAATACAGATCCTTCCGAAAAGCCAAAAGGATTTGCGAATTTAGGTATAATTCTTGTTACTATGATTGACAATTTAACTGCTCAAAATATGGGTAAGCAATTTGAAAAGCATTTTGCGCCATATATTGGTTCAGTAGCAGTTTATCTAACATTTGCGAATTTAATTGGATTGTTTGGTTTGCCAGCACCTACAGCTAACTTTTCAGTAACATTATCGTTAGCATTAGTGTCTTGGTGTATCATTGAGGGTGTAAGTATTTATGCGAATTCATTTAAGGGGTATTTAAAAGGATTCTTGGATCCATTCTTCTTAATGTTGCCGGTAAATATTTTTGGTGAAATTGCACCTTTGATTTCTATGTCTCTACGTTTGTTTGGTAACATTCTTGTAGGGGGAGTATTAATGACCTTGGTTTATGCATTTACTGGTCTTGTGAGTTCATTAATTCCAGTAATTGGTCAGTTTAACTTTGTGGGTGTTATAGTTGCCCCAGTTTTACATGCATATTTTGATGTATTCTCTGGATGCATTCAAATGTTTATTTTTATTTCATTAACAACTATTTTGGCTGGTAATAAGGCCGCTTAATAACCATATAAATTATAAGGAGGAAGAAAATATGGAATTAGCTAGAGGTTTAGTTGCGATTGGTGCTGGTTTAGCAATCATGACAGGTATGTGGACAGGTATTGGACAAGGTTTAGCTGCGTCTAAGGCTGTAGAAGCTGTAGGGAAAAATCCTGAAGCTGTAAATGAAATTCGTTCAACATTAATTTTAGGTTGTGCATTAGCTGAAACATGTGCGATCTATGGTATGTTGATTTCTATTTTATTAATCTTCGTTTTTAAATAAGAGTTAATACTATTGATTACAAAAAAGACGGAGGTGAATAATCATGGATATTACGTTTGACGTTGCGGAGAAACTGTTTCCTAATATATTAACAGTGATTGTTCAACTATGTTCAACAGGGGTTATTTTCTTTGTTGCTTATAAGTTTTTGTGGAATCCTGCTCGTGAGTTTTTAGCTGCGAAAGCAGATTTAACACAAAAAGAATTGGATGAAGCAAAGGCTGCGAATGAAGAAGCGCAAAGACAAATGCGTAACGCAAAACAACAATTGTCTGAAGCTAGTTTTAAAGCTAAAGATATTGTGGAAAAAGGCAAGGATGAAGGTAAAATTGTCAAAGAATCAATTATTCGTGATGGACGTGCACAAGCGGATTTAATGTTAAAGAATGCGCGTGAACAAATTGCTTTTGAACAAGATAAGATGCGACAAAATATTCAAAAGGAAATTGTGGATGTTGCATTGTTAGCGACTGAAAAATTAATGAAAGAGCAAGCAGATGAAGAAAAGAATCGTGAGTCTGTTGTGGCTTTTGTTGAAGGAATGACTGAAAATGAATAATGTTGCACAAAGATATGCAGAAGCATTGTTTGAGTTAGCGAGTGAGAAGAATAAAATTGATTTGTGGCAAGAACAAATGGATGTTGTTGGTGAATCAATTGGTAGTAATCCTCGTATTTTAGAGATTCTTAAGCATTCTAAAATTGATTCTAAAGATAAAAAAGATATTTTAGAGAAGTGTTTTTCTTCTTTAGATCGTCCGGTATATAACTTTTTACGTTTATTAGTGGATAAGGGAAGATTTAATTACATTTTGGAAATTACAACATGTTTCCATAGATTGTGTAATGAGTCTAAGAATATTGTTGAAGGTATTGTTTATAGTCCTTATGCATTAAGTGAAGAAGAAGTCACAATGATTGAAAAGGCTGTTGGTTCTAAGATGAATCGTACAGTTGAGTTGAAACAGAAGTTGGATAATACCTTGATTTTAGGTGTCAAGGTAGTTATTGATGGAAAAGTTTATGACGGTTCTATGAAGAATCGTGTAGAAAACTTGCGTACATCTTTATTAAAGGAAAGCAGGTGAGAATATGGCGTTAAGACCTGAAGAAATTAGTGCGTTGATTAAAGATCAAATTGAGCATTATGAGGATCGTATTGAAACAAAAGATATTGGCTATGTTATCACAGTTGGTGATGGTATTGCGTTAGTTCAAGGTTTGGATGATGCAATGGCTGGTGAATTGTTATTGTTCCCTCATGATGTATATGGAATGGTAATGAACTTGGAAGAAGAACATGTTGGTGTTGTACTTTTAGGTTCTGATAGTTTAATTAGTGAAGGTGATGAAGTTTCTCGTACAGGAAGAATTATTGAAGTTCCTGTTGGGGATGCTTTAAGAGGACGTGTTGTTAATGCATTAGGTCAACCAATCGATGGATTGGGTGAAATTGCGACAACTAAATATCGTCCAATTGAACGTGTTGCGCCTGGGGTTATGACTCGTAAGGGAGTTCATCAACCAGTTCAAACAGGATTGAAGAGTATTGACTCTATGATTCCTATTGGAAGAGGACAACGTGAATTAATTATCGGTGATAGACAAACTGGTAAAACTGCAATTGCGATTGATACAATCATTAATCAAAAGAATGAAAATATGTATTGTATCTATGTTGCGATTGGACAAAAAGCATCTACAGTTGCTCAAATTGTAGAAAAATTGAAACAACATGGTGCTATGAGTTATACAACAGTAGTAGCTTCTACAGCATCTGAGTTGGCTCCATTACAATACATTGCGCCTTATGCTGGTTGTGCAATGGGTGAAGAATGGATGGAAGAGGGTAAGGATGTATTAATTGTTTATGATGATTTAAGTAAACATGCGGTTGCTTATCGTACATTATCCTTATTATTACATCGTCCACCTGGACGTGAAGCATATCCTGGGGATGTATTCTACTTACATAGCCGTTTATTGGAACGTGCTGCGAAGTTATCTGATGAATTGGGTGGTGGTTCTTTAACTGCTTTACCAATTATCGAAACTCAAGCAGGTGATATTTCTGCGTATATTCCTACAAACGTAATTTCTATTACAGATGGACAAATTTTCTTGCAAACAGATATGTTTAATAGTGGTGTTCGTCCTGCTGTAGATAGTGGTTTAAGTGTATCTCGTGTAGGAAGTAGTGCACAAATTAAAGCGATGAAGAAAGTATCTGGTTCATTGAAATTACAATTAGCTCAATATCGTGAAATGTTATCATTTGCGCAATTTGGTTCTGACCTTGATGCAGCAACTAAAGCGGTATTGGATCATGGTGAACGTTTAACTGAATTATTGAAACAAGATCAATATTCACCAATGACAGTTGAACATCAAGTAGTTTCTTTATTAGCTGCTAATAATGGATGTTTGAAGAATATTCCTGTGAATATGGTTAAGAAGTATGAAAAAGATATGTTATCTTATATGGATATCAATCATAAAGATTTAATGAAAGAATTACAAGAAACTCAAGTTCTTTCTGATTCTTTAAACAGTCGTTTTGTGAAAGCATTGGCTGACTTTACGAAACAGTTTGAAATGACTGTAGGAGCATAGTTATGGGTCAATCAATGCAGACGATTAAGCGAAGAATTCGTTCAATTCAGTCTACAATGAAGATTACCAATGCGATGGAGTTGGTTGCGACAAGTAAGTTGCAAAGACAAAAATCGAAAATGGAACAAAACAAGGAGTATGCGAATTATTTATATGATACGATTGCTCGTGTTTTGGCGGTGTATCAAGATCGTGAACATGTGTATTTGAAGAAACGTAATTTTGATCGTCCTTTAACGATTGTGTTTACGGGAGATACGGGTTTGTGTGGTGGATATCATGCGAATTTGTTTCGCTTTATAGAGGAACATGTAAATAAGGAAAATCCTATGGTGATGATTGGGCAAAAGGGTATTGCTTGGGCGAATCGCCGTGGATATAACTTAGTGAAGGATTATAGTGAATATGATGATATTAATGCTGCTGAGGCAAATATCATTGGTAGAGATGCTTTAGAAATGTATATGAAAAATGAAATTTCTAGTATCCAAATTGTTTATACAGAGTTTGTGAATTCTGTTGTGTTTGAGCCATGTTTGATGGAATTGTTGCCTGTGGCTAATACAGAAGTAAAATTAACAAAGGAATTGTTATTTGAACCAAATCCAGCAGAAGTTTTGGATAAAATTGTTCCTATGTATATCAAAAGTCTAGTGTATAGCACGAGTTTACGTGCTAAAACAAGTGAATTTGCTTCTAGAAGAATGGCTATGGAAAATGCGACGGATAATGCACAAGAATTGACAGATGGTTTATTGTTGAAATATAACCAAGCTCGTCAAGGTGCTATTACCCAAGAAATTACAGAAATTGTGGCTGGGGCAAATGCGTTATAACAGGAGGTATAATTATGAGTAAAAATATAGGTAAGGTTGTTCAGGTTATTGGTCCTGTTGTGGACGTAAAATTTGAAGACAAATTGCCGGCTTTATATTCGGCGATTGAAATTCCTTTTAAAGATGACAAAGTAGTTATCGAAGTTGCGAACCATATTGGTGATGATAGAGTGCGTTGTATTTCTATGAGTCCAACAGATGGTTTGGTTCGTGGTATGGATGCGATTGATACAGGTGCTCCTATTTCTGTACCAGTTGGTAAAGAAGTATTGGGTCGTATGTTCAATGTATTGGGTCGTCCAATTGATGGCTTAGGTGAAATGGATGAAAAGATTACTCGTCGTCCAATTCATAGAGCTGCACCAACTTTCGATCAACAAAAAACAACTAGTGAAATTTTAGAAACTGGTATCAAGGTAATCGATTTATTATGTCCTTATGCTAAAGGGGGTAAAATCGGATTATTCGGTGGTGCTGGTGTAGGTAAAACAGTTATTATTCAAGAGTTGATTCATAATATCGCTACAGAACATAGTGGATTATCTGTAGTTGCGGGTGTTGGTGAACGTACTCGTGAAGGTAATGATTTGTATTATGAAATGAAAGAATCTGGAGTATTGGATAAAACGGTTCTTGTTTATGGACAAATGAATGAGTCTCCAGGTGCCAGAATGCGTGTAGCATTATCTGGTTTAACAATGGCGGAAGAATATCGTGATCAAGATGGTCAAGACGTATTATTATTCATTGATAATATTTTCCGTTTCACACAAGCTGGTTCTGAAGTATCTGCGTTATTAGGTCGTATGCCTTCTGCGGTAGGTTATCAACCAACATTGGCTACAGAAATGGGTCAATTACAAGAACGTATTACTTCTACTAAGAATGGTTCTATTACTTCTATTCAAGCTATCTATGTGCCTGCGGATGACTTAACAGACCCTGCGCCTGCTACAGCATTCACTCACTTAGATGCGAAAACCGTATTGGACCGCAGTATTGCGGCATTAGGTATCTATCCAGCGGTTAACCCATTGGATTCTACTTCTCGTATGTTAGATCCATTAGTAGTTGGTCAAGAACATTATGAAGTAGCTCGTGGTGTTCAACAATTATTACAAAGATATCAAGAATTACAAGATATCATTGCTATCTTAGGTATGGATGAATTATCTGAAGAAGATAAGGCTACTGTAAATAGAGCTAGACGTGTTCGTAACTTCTTGTCTCAATCATTTAATGTAGCTGAAAAGTTTACTGGTAACAAAGGACAATATGTACCTTTAGCAGAAACTGTTCGTTCATTTAAAGAAATCTTAAGTGGTAAATATGACCATTTACCTGAAACAGCATTTATGATGGTTGGTACAATTGAGGATGCGGTAGAAAAAGCGAAAGGTTTAATGTAGTATGATTACGGTAAATTTGATTACTCCTGAAGGTTTATATCGTACCGTTGAAACAAGTCGTATTACGATTGATACGATTGATGGACAAAGGGGTATTTTATCAAATCATATGCCAATTGTATTGATGTTAAAGATTGGTTCATTAAAGACTATTGAAAATGGAAATACAAAGCGTTATACCATTA
>JAFZDT010000040.1 GCA_017561055.1 Erysipelotrichaceae bacterium | reverse complement strand
ATAATTGCTGAAACCATAGGAATATTCATCGTAATCTTAGGTGTTTCACCTTTTTTAAACTTTACTAATGGAGTTTTTAAACTAACATTTGCTGGAATACAATTCTCATCAGAATATCCAGGAACTAACAAATACTCACTAAATGTGTGTGATGGTTCTTTAAAATAATATGCCATTTATCTTATCCCCCCTGTTAACTATTTTTAATAATTATACTCGGCTATTACCATTTTTCCAAGTAAAAAAAGAAATTATTTAGATAAAAATATCTCAAATAATTTCTTAACTCTATTTTCGTTTTGTACACAACGTTTTAACTAAACTATACGTTGTATTATATAAATTACGTCTAGCCAATTGGAATGCTTGTGGATACGCAATTGGACTATTTACAATACTATAACATCCACATACTCCATAATCATATAACTTCTGATACCCTTCTTTTAAAGCACCACTAATACATAAGACTGGCACATTATAAACATTCGCATGTCTTAATATACCAAATACCGCTTTCCCTTGTAAACTTTGAGCATCTGTTTGCCCTTCACCAGTGAATACATAATCCGCATCTTGTAATTGATCATCAAAATTAACAGCATCCAATACAACTTCAATACCCATCTTCATATTAGCATTTAAAAAACCAAACAATACAGATCCCATACCACCAGCAGCACCACCACCAACAAAGCTATCTAAATCCACTCCCATAGCCTTATATACTTGATTACGATAATTTTCCATACCACGTTCAAGTGTTGGTAACCAATACTCAGAAACACCTTTTTGTGGTCCAAATACATAGGTAGCACCATTAGGGCCTAATAAAGGATTCTTCACATCACAAGCAACTGTAACTTCTACATTTGATACATCAATCATATTCGATGCATCAACAGAAGCAATATATTGCAAATTCTCAGCTTTCGGATACAATTTACTACCATATGCATCATAAAAATTCACACCCAAAGCATTCAATAAGCCCATACCACCATCATTGGTACAACTACCACCTAAACCAATCAACAGTTTACGATACCCTTGCGCAAGCACTTCCTTAATCATTAAGCCCACACCAAACGAACTACACTTCTCAGGATGTAATGTCACACCCTTACGCTTAATTAAAGGAACAACCTTAGCCACTTCAATCACAGCCGTATCATTATAAATAACTCCATATTCCGCTTGAATCGGATTTAACATACTATCCACACAGCGACAACTACGAATTCTGCCATTACATGCATGTACCATCGCATCCACAAAACCTTCGCCGCCATCCGCAATAGACACTTTACAAACCTCAATTGAAGCATCCACATCACAAATAGCTTGTTCCATGATTTCCGCAACTTCTAAACTTGATAAACAACCTTTATAAGAATCTGACGCAATTATGATTTTCATAAATATCACCTGATTTTATTTTACATGATACCCCTTCGAAATAAAATATTTTTTTGTACAATTGATTACAATATCATACAATCCAATCATACTTGAAACATTTAAAATCAACATAAAACCATTACAAATATCCGTAAAAGCCCACAAACTTTCTGTAGACACATATGCACCAAAAAGTAATAAGATCATAAAAAAATATGGATACCACCAAGATTTTATTTTCAAAAAATCCATACACTCTTTCGCATAATAACACCACGCTAACATTCCACTACAAGCAAATAGTAACATCGAAACAAAATACAAAACATCTCCAATAGTCCCAAAAGACAATTGAAAACTCGAATACATCGCTTGATAGACATCAACATCCACAAATTCACTTCGCAACAACAAAACCACCAAAGCACTCAAGGTACATGATACTAAAGTATCTAAAACCACTTCCAAAATACCCCAAGCACCTTGTTCACAACCATCAACATTCTCATTTTTTACATGAACCAATGAAGAAGTTCCCATTCCAGCTTCATTGGAATATATTCCACGAGCCAAGCCCATTTGTAATTGTGTCCAAAACACTCCACCAAACATAGCAGATGGAGAAAACACATCCCTAAACACTTCTTGTAAAACACCCCATAAACCATCTAAATGCAAACAGACAATAACAAACGTTGCACCAATAAATAGAAAGCTCATCAAAGGAACCATATACATACATACTTTTTCAATAACATCTTTACCCTTAAACAAAATGAAGCCAAGACACACACTTAATACTATCACAAACACACTTTTATCAATATCTAAACGATAATCCAACATCGAAACCAAAGCATTCATTGGAACCAAATTCCCTATACCAATAGATGTCACAAAACACAAAATAGCATAAACAACACCCATTTTAGGCATTTTTAATCCTTCTTGCATATTCATCATCGGACCACCGTAATAACTTCCATTTATCCTCTTACGAAAATGCATAGCAATTACAATCTCGGCATACTTAATAATCATTCCAACAAATGCAGATACCCACATCCAAAATAAAGAACCCGCACCAAATAACAATACACAACTTGATGCACCTATGATATTACCAATACCCATAGTACCAGATAAAGCAACCGAAAATACACGCAATGATTTCTTATAATCTCTTTTTACAAATAATTGTCCAATCGTTTGTTGAAATACCCATTTAATACGTAATATCGGATACTTACGCAAACTCCATAGTAAACAAACGCCAAACAATAACAAAATCACCAATAACGGAAAAGACCACACAATATCACGTAGAATTTGTAACATACCATCACCCATACACTATATGAAAAAAAGTGGGTAAAAACCCACTAAATTAAGCATAACTGTGTAAAGATGGAATAAAAGTATTAACCCCAATATAAGTAAACACAACACAAATAAATCCAATCAACGCAAACCAAGCAGCCTTCTTACCACTCCAACCCTTAGAAATACGCACATGAAGATAAATTGCATAAACAAACCAAGTAATCAAAGACCAAGTTTCCTTAGGATCCCAAGACCAATAATGTCCCCAGGCTCTTTCAGCCCAAATTGCTCCAGTCACCATAACCAAAGTTAAGAAAATGAATCCTAACGCAATCGCACGATAACCAATTAAATCCAATAGCTCACAATCAGGTAGATGTTCTTCAACAAATTTCTTATCTTTAATTAAATCGCGAACTAAATACAAGAACGCTACACCAAAAGCCACTCCAAAAGAACCATAAGAAATAATTGCTGTACCAACATGAATACTCAACCAATTACTCTGTAAAGCTGGCATAAGCTCATTAATTTGCTTATTTTGTAAAGCTGCATAACCAATAATAATTACAAGAACAGGACAAACAATAGCACCCAAAGTTTTAAAATTAAACTTCTTTTGGAAAATAATAGTAACTAAAGCAATGCCCCAAGCAAAACTAGTCGCAAACTCATATTGATTTGTTAAAGGAAGACGACCTGCAACCACAGTACGAACTCCTAAAGCCAACGTATGAATACCAAACGCCAACAATAAAGCAACTTCACCAATTTTACAAAGCTTATTATTTTTAATTACAAAAAACGAAATATACGCAACAGCACTTACACAATACATAATAACTGCCGCATAAAACAAATAGATTTCCATCATACTATTCATCTATTTTCCCTCCTTTTGTTTAACTTTATTTTTCAAAGACTGTTCAAACAATACTGCACCACGTCTAGCATATCCATAAATTACAGTCTTACCATCCTCTTTTGAAATCCACATTTCACTAGGATTCACATAGAAACATAAATACAATGAAAGAAGCATTAAAATTGCACCAACCAACACAAAACTCATTGTTGGATCATACATAATTTGGATTAATGTATATTGTTGCGGATGATGTAACACAAATACATAATCATCCACTTCAATTGCTTGTTCCATACCAACTGCATTCATATCAATCAAATTAGAATCATAATACAATGCAAAAATAGAAGTCGGATTATTCAAATATGGTGTTAACGTCATTGGTTTTCCATCAACTACGGAATAATCTGGATAGAATTGAGCCAACAAGATAGTCAAAGGCATCTCTTCTAATGTATAACTTTCGCCTGCACAAAGAACACCTTCATAAATAGTTTCTTCGCCCTTATAAACACTTAAATAATTAGCCCAGCCAGTAGAATTTTGATAAAAACGATAACCAAATGCATCTAAAGGATAGTTAACTTGAGAAATACCTGTAACTGTACTACCATCATCAAGAGTTATCGTTAAATTTGCAGTATATTGTTCAACTGTATAATCATCACGCAAGCCAACTTCAAAATCGTTAATTTTAATTTCAATTTCTTCATTTGCACCTTGAACAGTTTTCACATCACCAACAACACCATAAATACTAGTATCGACACTCAAAACTTGTCCAACACCATATCCAACAATGATTATAATTAGTGATAAATGGCAAAGCCAACTACCCCAAATACCAATTCTTCCCTTAACTTTATAATTTTCCTTTTCGAATCCCAACAATTTTCTAGCATCTTCAAAACTCAATTTTGTTTCAATTCGAAACGGTTTCACTATATGTAATCTTTCAGCCACAAAACCAGTCTTATATTGTTTCAATAAAACAGGAAAACGAATAATACTACACAACACTAAGTTTATGCACAAAAAAGCAGCTAAAACAATTACCCACCAACAGTGAAAAACATCGTCCATCCCCAATGCTAAAATCAAATGACCAGCATCTCCAAACATGTTTAAATAATAACTCTCTACATTCCCCTGTTGAATCAAGCTTCCAAACAAACAAACAACAATAAGTATTGCAAGTAAAGAAACTCCAAACTTCATAGAATAAAGAAAACTTAATTTTTTCTTCATAAGTCCCTCCTAAAAATAAAGTCATCAGGAATCAATGACTCCTGATGACTAGACAATCAATACTGATTCTTATTTAAATAATGCGTTTGCTTGTTTAATTAAATCTTCAGCCTTATCAAGACATTCATGAGTTAATTTAGAGTTATGAGCACCTTCACTATTTTCAACGAAAACGAAATCCCAATAGAATTGAGCATCACGATTTAATGAACGGATTGCATTCAATTCTTCTTCTGTATATTTTCCGCTTTCAACAGCTACAGCTAATTTATTAGTTAATGCTTCTAAATCATTACCAATAGCATAAACGCGAGTTTCAGCTTTTTCTTGGATACCTTCAACAAAACCTTTCAAATCTGCGTGGCAAGCAGCACAGTTATTTTGAACTAATGTTGGATTATCTAATGGAGAAGTCCAAGTATGAGATGTATATGTTTCACCTTTTGCATTTGTAGCTTCACCCATATGACAATCAGCACAGCTAAATTGAGAAGCATGTATACTTCCAGCAGCTGTATAAGTTTCAAATTCAGGATGTTGTACCTTAATTTGTTGAGTACCAGTTCTTGGATTTGTATAATCAGCAAATCCCATTGCATTGAAGTAAGCTAAAATATCTTCAGGATTAGCTTCTTCAGCAGAATTATAAGGTAATGTTACAGCCTTAGTTTCTTTATCAAAATAGTATTCAACATGACATTGAGCACAAGTTAATGTTTCTGTAGAAATACCTGAATCTGTACCAATAGCATTAGTTACGTATTGATGAGTCACTTCTAAAGAAGTTACATCATTCCCGTGACAATTGTAACAACTAATTGGTTCTTCTAATTGAGCAAAAGTAGCGTCAAATTCTTGAGTATAAGCTGTTACTCCAGTTGCATTAACGATTGCTGTATAATCTGCACTCTTACAAGTTAAACAGTTAGCTAATGCGTGAGGACGTCCAGTTGCTTGAACATCTTCTAAAGAATAAGTATGTGCTCTAGCAGCATTATAAAATTTGTTGAAAGCCATACCTTCATAAACAGTAGCAATCATTGGATATTCTTCTACATGATCATAAACTGTCTTATTTTCATCGTTTGCCTTATAACTATCAACGATGTCTGGGTAATATTCAGCCCATTGATCAGCAGAAACAACACCATTCTTGTTTTCAACAACTGTAGGTTCTTTTTCGCCACAAGCAGTAAATACACCTAAAGCCACTAAAACTATTAAAAGTAATAAGTATTTTTTCATATTTTTCCCCTTTCTCACTTTTTGTTAAACAAATAATATCATATTGTTACATATTTCACAATATTACTCTTAACTATTGTTTAATAAAAAAAGTGGGAAACACCCACTAAAAATATTTACCTTTTTTATTTTTCTTAATCTCTTTATGTTCCATCTTATCTTTTAAATAACGCATAAATTTACGAGTCATAATTAAAGGACAACGAACCTCAACACCATCATCTAAATAAAAGATAACTTCTTCTGTACTCGATTTAAATACATATTCCCAGTTTTCAATCTCACTTAAATACACAATTGTACCTAAATCTTTATTCTTTGTATCATAAACAACAATAAAACGATCTGCCGCATCCAATAAAATTTTATCTTTAACAACAAAAATCATAAATAAGCATCCAATAGCTAAAGCAATTGGAAACACCTTAGATTCAGATACAATAAATAAATATCCAGAAATCATTAAAAGTGTAACGAAACTAGCATACGGCTTACGAGAAATACGCGCTAATACTTTATACGGTTCTAAACTATCAACACGTACTGTACGACACTTCAATTCATCTGCCATATCTTAATACACCCTTGTATACTTTTCAAAGAATTCATCATTACGATTCACTTGATTTTGCGCATTCGCACTCATAAACACCGGAACTTCCATTCCTCTTTCTGTTAATAAGCATACAACTTGCACAACAATCGATTGAGCAATAAAAGCATTTGCCATACTACTTGTAGGACATAAAGGCGCAACCACACCTTCAATTACCATACTTGCATCACCAATATCACCACAATTATCAATCACTACATCCGCTAATTGATATAGCAATTGACCAGAAGGATGACGAGAAGACGTTGCTAGAGTATGCTTCATATTCGTAATTGCTATTACCTTAGCACCACGACGATGAGCTTCTAATGCCATATCCACTGGGAAAGCATTACGACCAGAATTTGATGCAATCAATACCACATCACCTTCTGATACATGATATAAATCCGCTAAAATATTTGCATAACCAACCAAACGTTCTAGATATGTACTCTTTGTTGGATGATCCACCAAAGTCAATTCAGAAGTCAAAATAGGCACCATACAAGCCATACCACCAGCACGAGCATAAAACTCCTCAGCCACTGTATGAGAATGTCCACTACCTGTCACAAAGAACTTATGACCATTATAAATGGCTTCCGCAATCAATTCACTTGCTTTATATAAAGCCTCTTTTTGCGTATTTTGCAATTCTTCTAAAACCTTAAACCCTCTAGCAAACACTTGATCAATCATACAAGCCTCCTAATGCAATTCCATACGAACTTCAATCATTGTTTGATAATACAAACAACGAATTACATTGTAAGTCATAAATAAACATGCAACAAAATATACAAATAAAATCAAAGGAATTTGCAATTCACATGCAAGTACAAATCTTGGTAATACCCAACACAATACACAAAGAATTCCTTGAATCACTGTAATTCGTTTCATTGCTTTCAAAACATCTTCATTATAATAGGAATCCAACACAACATCCATTGAACGACTAGGCTTAGACCAAATCAACCAATGCTTATTAATTTTCGTCATAACCCAATTCTTATGAATCAATTCCGTCATGTAATCATCCATCAAATAACCCCTATAATCAAAACGATAGACAATATTACTTGGTTTCATTTTTTTAAACATAAAACCATAACGTAATCTTACACCTTGGAAAATCCAACCTTGGCTAGCCATTTCACTCAACCAAGCTTCAAGACTACCAAAATGAAACATTGTCCAAAATTTCCAAACAGTTTTCATTAATCTCTTAAATCTTGGAAGAAACGAGGAGAACCTTCTTTCTTCTCTTCCTTAACTGTTGTATAACTAGTTCTTGGTTCTTCTTTTCTAGGAGTTACCACTTGTTGTAAACGAGGTTCCTCTACACTTGGAGCATCAAAACCTGTCGCAATAACTGTAACAATAATGCTATCACCAAGTTTTTCATTAATAGCAACACCCCAAATAACATCAATATCATTACCAGCAGCTTCACTAATTGTATCAACTACTTGTTGAGCATCAATTAATGTTGTGCTTGGACCACCAGTAACATTGATAATACTTGATTTAGCACCAGCAATTTGTGCTTCTAATAATGGAGAATGGATAGCACGTAATGCCGCATCCTTCGCCTTATTATCACCTTGAGACATACCAATACCAATTAATGCAGTACCTTGACCTTCCATAACCGCACGTACGTCCGCAAAGTCAACGTTAATCTTAATAGGTACAGCAACTAAATCTGTAATTGTTTGTACTGCTTGACGTAATACATTATCAGCTTCTCTAAATGCATCATCAATAGGAATTCCTCCAATAACTTCTAATAATTGGTTATTAGAAATGATAATTAAAGAATCTACATATTGTTTTAATTCATCTAATCCAGCCAATGCTTGCATCATTCTACGACGGCCTTCAAAACTGAAAGGTTTTGTACAAATACCAACAGTTAAAGAACCTTGTTCTTTCGCAAGTTTAGCAACAACAGGAGCTGCACCAGTACCAGTACCACCACCTAAACCAGCAGTAATAAATACCATATCTGCACCCTTTAATGCTTCACGTAATTCTGTTTCTTTTTCCATTGCTGCTTTACGTCCTACATCAGGATTTCCACCAGCACCTAATTTACCCAAAACAATTTTATTTTCTGCCTTAGAAACTTGAAGAACCGCCAAGTCTGTATTCACTACATAGAAATCGACATTTTGAACTCCTTCTTCAACCATGCGGTTAACAGCGTTACAACCTGCACCACCAACACCAAACACTTTAATCTTAGCTACATCTGGTTTAATTTCACCCATAAACACAATCTCCTTTATCTATTTCTTTTGTTCTTGGAATAACAAACCCTTCAACTTAGTAGTCAAACTATCATCCGGCTCTTCATCCCTTTTTCTTCTTTTAATAGCCTCTAAATAAGAAGCTTCATTTACACTAATTGCATGTTGACGAACCAAAGGCAAATGATCCACATAAGCATAAATCATTCCCAAAGTTACTGTCCAACAACAATTTCTAGCACCAATAGTATCTGGATAATACGTCTTAGCATCTACTTTAAATGTTTCAGCAATCAACATATCTAATCCATCTAATTCGGCACCCTCACCACTTAATACAATTCTAGTTGACCCAAACTGTAATATTGGTTCACATACAACTCGAATACTATCAATCCATTGCTGCACTTTCTTTAATACAGTATCATGTAATTCTGTTTCTTTTATCATGCACATAACATCATTTTTTGTCCACATATACACTGGAGTATCCTTTGGTACTTGTGTCGCATCCATATTTTGTAATAATAATTTATGCGCAATCGCTTCATTTAAATCGTAATTATCCATTAATGCTTTTTCCCATTCACCATAACCACGATAAATGATTTTTGTTTCTTCAATAGAACCATTTACAATAGCACTTAATGTTGTACGATCTTTTTCAATATGCATAGAAATCACATTCTTATGCAATGACTGTTCAAACAATGTAGT
>JAFZDT010000039.1 GCA_017561055.1 Erysipelotrichaceae bacterium | reverse complement strand
TGAATACCTCTAGCCTCAGCTTGATATTTACGTTCAATCGCTTGTGCTTCCCCTTCAGCTTCTGCAATCAATGCTTCCTTACGAGCAGTAGCACGTAACATCATAGACTCTTTTTCACCCTCAGCGCTTAAGATAGCACTTCTCTTTTCACCTTCAGCACGTAAGATAGATTCACGACGTTCACGTTCTGCACGCATTTGTTTTTCCATTGCTTCTTGGATATCGCGTGGTGGAATAATGTTTTTAACTTCTACACGAGTTACTTTAATTCCCCAAGGGTCTGTTGCTTCATCTAAGATTGCTCTCATTTTTGTGTTGATAATATCACGAGATGTTAATGTTTCATCTAATTCTAAATCCCCAATGATATTACGAAGTGTTGTTGCTGTTAAGCTTTCAATTGCAGTAATAGGACCAACTACTCCATATGTGTATAATTTTGGATCTGAAATAAAGAAATAAACTACTGTATCAATTTGCATTGTTACATTATCTTTTGTAATAACTGGTTGTGGTGCGAAGTCTTTTACAATTTCTTTTAATGTAACTTTGTTTGCTACACGATCAATAATTGGAATTAGGATGTGTAATCCTGTTGTCCATGTCGCATGATACGCACCCAAACGTTCAATAACATACGCTTCAGCTTGTGGTACTAAGCGTACTAAATAAGCAAATACACCACCAACAACTAATAAAATAACTAAAATTACAATTAAATATGTCAACCATTCCATAATATTTCCTCCTTGACACTATTGTCCTTTTTTAACAATTAATTTAGCTCCTTCAATAGCTAATACTTTAACATGACTACCTGCTTCTACAGCCTTACCATTTACTTCCACAGCACTCCATGTCATACCACTAACTGTTACTTCTCCCCAAGTATCAGTTGTAATCTCTTTACTTACTTTTACAGTTGAACCAATTAAACTATCATAGTTTGTTGGAACAATGTTACCACGTAAGTAATTTGCGGCCATTGGACGAATGATAATAAATGATGCGACAGATACTACAATAAATACAATCAACTGAATTGTTGTACCTAGTTTTAATAGAGCTAATACAAGCGCTATTAGAGCTCCTACCGCAAACCAAATCGATGTCATTGCGCCAACTGTTGCGATTTCTAATAATAGCGCAACAACAGCTACAATTCCCCATACAATTACCATGTTCATGTATTTCCCCTCCTATTCTACATCATTCAAATCCGCTACAAACATATTTTCGGATTCATCATATTCTACTTCTATTTTTAAACCTGTAATGTCGCGATTTAATAATTTAGCTACTTCTTGCATAATGGCTTTATTACTAATACGACCATATCCATTACCAATCGATACTTTATGCAACTGATTCATATCCACCAATTTCAAATCAATTTCACGTTTTGTAATTGGTTTAATAGCTAATTTACACTCATCACGATCTAACCCTAACATTACCCATCGAATATTCTCTAACTTACTAATAACACTACTATTCAATGTAATGTTTGTCGGATACAACGTAATAATCATGTGGTAAACACTACCTTTAATCCACTCGTACATATTCGACACCTTCTTTCTATTTATATTATATTATTATTCTTATTTTTCCGCAATATCCATTTATATAATAAAAAAAGGAAATCTTTCGATTTCCTCAATTAACGAATATAACCAAAATCTCTTAAGCACTCTTCAACATCTTCTTCAAAAGTACCTAAAGAAATTCCACAAGATTCAATCTTAGAATTATCTAAACGATAATCTCTAAAACGATCTGCATAACGTTCTGTATTCGGTAAAATATACTTATCAATTAATTCTTCAGAATAACCCAATTTTCTAGCTACAATCTTCGCTGATTCATAAGTATTATTCTTATTTACATTAGAGAAATGATATGTACCTGTAGGTAATTCTAAAATCTTCGCAAAGTTTTCTGCTAAATGTTTCGCATATGTCATACCACGAATTTCATTAACTGTAAATTTCGTTGGATTTTGATAGAACATAGCTTTCATAACACCATCAATAATATTTGGAGAAGTACGAACACCTGGATAAGATAATCCCATCATCCAAGAGAAACGTAATACGATATAGTTATTCATATTGGCATAAATGTATTTTTCGCATTCAATTTTATGATTACCATATGCAGTTACACAAACAGGTTCGCTTTCTTCTTTAAATGGCCCAGCTTCTGTTTTACCATTAAATACTTGTTCAGTACTAATAAATACTAAACGAGCATTTCTTTTGGCACATACTTTCGCAATTTCAATTGTAGATTCTACATTGATACGGTGTGTTAATTCTGGATAGTTTTCGCAATCCGCAGTTTGTGCCATAGCACCAGTATGGAATACAGCATCAAATTCCGCATTTTCAAAATATTCTTTAACTGCTACTGGATTGCTTAAATCCAATTCATTTCTATCAATAGAAACCCATTCAATTTGTGGATTTAACTTCTTAGTTAAAGAAGCGATATATCCATTACCACCAGTAATAATAACTCTCATTATTTTCCTCCACAAGCAACGAATTGGTCGCGAATTGCGATAGAAGCACTTGTACCAATACGTTCAGCACCTGCTTCGATCATTGCTTTACATGTTTCCCAATCACGGATTCCACCAGCAGCTTTAACCTTAACAACATCACCAACTACAGATTTCATTAATTTAACATCTTCAAGTGTAGCTCCACCTGTACCAAATCCTGTAGAAGTTTTAATGAAGTCTGGTTTTACTTCTTTAGAAATTTCAGCTAATTTAACGATTTCTTCTTTTGTTAAATAGCAGTTTTCAAAAATAACTTTAATTAAAATATTATATTTACGACATACAGCTACGATTTGTTCCATTTCGTCTTTAATATAATCCCAATGACCCATCTTAGCTTCACCGATATTAATTACATAGTCGATTTCATCAGCACCATTTTTAATAGCATCTTCTGTTTCAAATACTTTAGTCGCAATTGTTGTTTGTCCTAAAGGGAAACCAATAGCTGCACCAACATGTACATCTGTACCTTTTAATAATTCTTTACACATAGTAACAGGTGATGAGTTAATAGCTACCATTGCTGTTCCTAATTCTTTCGCTTCATTACACAATTTTTCGAAATCTGCTTTTGTAGCAAATGCTTTTAAAAATGTGTGGTCAAAATACTTACATAATTCTCTTTCTGTCATATTTAGCTCCTCCAACGTAATATCATGTATTCCAAATAACGATATTTCTTCTTTTACAATTGTATCATTAATTCTATTTCTATGTAATCCCTATTTAATCAACTAATCCAAAATGTTGTAATGCTTTATACACTCCATCTTCTGCACAAGGACAAGTAATGTAATCACATGCTTCTTTTACAAAGTCTTTCGCATCTTCAAAAGTAACACCAATCTTAGCCTTCTTTAACATTGCTGTATCATTGCCAGCATCTCCAAAGCAAATAGCTTCATCCCATGTATGACCGGTTAGTTTCATATATTCATCAATTCCGGTACTCTTATTGATGTCTTCAATGAATACATCAAAACCGTCTTTAATGCTTCTTGCGACAATTAGATTGCCAATTCTACCATGGAATAGTTCTTCAATAACATTCTCATCACCAATGAAGAAGATACCGCATGGTAAACCATGTTCTAGATGATATTCTCTTTTTTCGCAATCATTCACAATCTTTTCGCGCCATTCTGGATTGTGTGGTAAATATCCTTCAATATATTTTTCATGATTATGATAGGTTACAATATTGTCTTTAAACTTTAATCCTAATCCAATATCATATGTTTCGCATACCTTTACAACATTCCACAATGTATCTTCATCAATGGTAAAGTAATGATCTACTTCTCCATTAATTTTATTTAAACAAGATCCATTAATGGTAATCATATAATCATTTGTTAAAGATTCGAATAATTTTGTTTGCGTAAAATTATAATGTCTACCTGTAGCTACTAATAAATCAATACCCTTTTCGTGTAATTGTTTGAATGCCTTTTTTAAGTTGTCTGAAATATCGTGACATCCTTTAGGAATAATCGTGCCATCAATATCACAAATCACTAATTTAATATTTTCCATAACCTATCCTCCAGATACAATATGATTATAACATTTATATGTATGTTTTAATCATACATCGCATGCATAATAAAAACTTTCCTAAATTAGGAAAGTTTTTTAATATTATTCTACATTTTCTTTTGCTGTTTTTCCAAAAATCTTCTTGAAATCAGCTGCAGCAAATATTCCACAAACTAATACGACTATAGAACATAAAATAGTAAGTGGTGTTAATACAGAGGTATCACCAAGAATCAATACTGTAAAAATAATTGACCAAGCACAATACGTAACATTAAGCGCCATAGACTTAGATGCACCGATTTGTGCAATTGCTTTATAATAAAATAAATATGAAATCGTCGCAAATAAACCAGCAATAGCTATTGTTGGTAATAACATACCAGTTTCTGGAGTGAAAAGTTTTGTAGTGAATCCCCAACCGCTTATAACAGGAAGAATTACAACTCCATAAACAAGCGCTGATGTTGTTTGTCGAATTTGAAGAGCATACTCATCAGTAACTTCTGGATCTGTTAATGATTTCGCTAAAATAACTGCTTCAATTCCCCATCCAAACGCACACATTAAAGCTCCAAGAATTCCTAGCCAGAAACTTTCAATTTGAAGTTCTGGAGAATAGCTTAATCCATACACACCAATTAATGTAAAGATAAGGAAAATCCATTGATACCATTTCATTTCTTCTTTTAAAAATATATACGCCAATATTGTTCCAATTGCTGGGAAAATTGCACTAGCTACTGCTCCAATAGAAGCTCCCATATAATTTACAGCCATTACATAACCCGTCATTCCAATTGGTCCACCAATAACTGCTGCAATCACTACCCATTTTCCACTTTTTGTACAAAATGCTTTCCAAACGTTTTTCGTATTTCCTCTAACTCCATTATAAATAGTAGACCAAATAGCAGAGCAAGCATCATGTAAAAAAGTGCTTACAAATGGTGCTAAAAAAATAGCTTGTTCTGTTGAACAAAATGAGCTCATTCCTAGTGCTATCCCTAAAACGACCGTTGCTACTGCCCACGTAATACCAGCAATAATTCCTGCTACCATACAATTACCTCCTATAGTTCTTTTGAACTTCCATGCATAACTCATTATACTTTAACAAATTTTTATTTATTGTAGCATGTCTATTTATTTTTAGTCACTATATTGCATTATAGAATAGTCTGTGTTAATATATAGCCACACAAGCTATATCACATTAAAATATAGTGAAGAAAGAGGTGACTGTATGAATGCACAATTTAAAAAAGGTGTATTGGAATTATGTGTTCTATCACAATTGGTTGCAAAGGATTTGTATGGTTATGAGTTAACGGATACGATATCGAAGGAAATGTCTTTGGCAGCTGGTACATTATACCTAATATTAAAGAGGTTAAAGGATGAGGGGTATGTGGAAACCTATCTAGTGGAATCGCCTAGTGGTCCTGCTAGAAAGTATTATCATTTGACTGATAAGGGTAAGGAGTTTCAACAAGAACAAAAGAATGAATGGTTATCTTTCGTTAAGAAAGTAGAAAGGTTATTATAATGACAAAACAAGAGTATATTAATGAGTTAAAAAGAGGATTGCGTGTATATCCTGTCGCATTTCAAAATGAAATTTTAGAAGCATTTGAAGAGCATTTTAATGCTGGTTTAGCTGAAGGCCAAAGTGAAGAGGAAATTATGACAACACTTGGCTCTGTAGAAGAGGTTTTACAAAATATTCGTGAAATGGAAGAAACTCCAGTCACTTTAGTGAATTTACATGAAAAAGAATCTCAAGAAAAAGCAGAACCAAAAGCAGATATTCCATTAAATAATTTAGCTGATACCATTACAAAAGCGGTTACGGATTCTTTGAAAGGTTTAAATATCTCGATTGATGATATTGTTAAAAAGAGTATTCATGCGGCTGAGGATGCTGTTAAAGGTGCTACTACTTATGAATCTAAGCATACAAATCAAAGATATTACAACTTAGATGATGATGTGGTGGATGCGGATGATTGTACAAGTATTCAAATTAGTATTCCTTTAGGGGATTGTGATGTAGAAATTTATGATGGTCCTACTACAAGTTATCATTTTGAAAACTATCATAGTTTATTTTCTAATTCTACAGCTTCCATCCATGGTACAGTATCGAATGATACATTATTGTTAGAATCAACAGGTGGACATGTATCTGGGAAGTTGGTAGTTTATGTTTCTAATATGGTAGAACAATTGATGATTTCTACAAAGTCTAGTGATATTGATATCACAAACATTACTTTAGATACACTAAAAATCCAATCGATTTCTGGAGATATTGATATTGATTGTTCTATATGTGAAGATACAATGATTTCTACAACAAGTGGTGATATTGATTTACGTAGAGTGAATGGAAGTTTTATGATTTCAACTACTAGTGGTGATGTAGAAGCAATGGATGTACAGGCTGAACAATTTACAGTACAAAGTACAAGTGGTGATATTGATTTTGAAGGTAGTTGTGATGATTTAGCAATTAAAACAATTAGTGGTGATGTGGAAATTACTCTTGAAGATACAGTTACTGATGCTCGTATTCAAACAACAAGTGGTGATGTGGATTTGAATGTTGATAATGAGGATTACAATATCACAATTGAAACGATGTCTGGGGATGTGTGCAATCATACAAGAATGCGTGCTTATAAAGAATCTCATAGATGTATTCGTTTAGGTGATGGTGATGCGGATATTGCGATTGCAACATTGTCTGGTGATATTACAATTCGATAAAGCGGTTTAAGTGAACTTGTCAACAAAAAGTAGACATAGTTAAAAGATAACTTTAAAACCCCGTTCAATAGTAAATTGAGCGGGGTTTTTATATCCTAATTTGTATGATGGACGTGCATA
>JAFZDT010000038.1 GCA_017561055.1 Erysipelotrichaceae bacterium | reverse complement strand
TAGTAGCTTGGTTTACTGGATCCATACTATAATACTTAGTGAACAATCTATTTGGATTAAGATATGTATATGGATTCTTTTCGCTAGCGTCAATCTTATCAATTGCTTCTGCGTTTTCCTTATTCAAACCAACCAAATCAATATAACCCTTCGAAATACTAATATCATCTTTTACATTAGAATACGGATTAGATACAGTAGAAGGTTTTGTCCCCCAAGTAAGATAGAACTTAGATTTGGTGTTATCAAACTTAATAAGATTACCTTCTGAATCTCTCCATTCCATATCATATGTCTTAACCTTAATACGGGTTGTATTGGCATCCATTACAGAACACTGTGCGCCACGAATCAGGAATGTTTCTCCCTTTTTAATTAGTCCTTGAAGAGGCAATACCTCCCATTCAGTACCAGATACTGAATACTGCAATGACAAACCATTAAGATTAATATCTGCATTTGTCAAGTTAGACAGCTCAACAAAATTGTGAGAACAATAATTATAAGAATGTTCATTTGCAGTCAAACCACCACAATACAAACTATTGATATAAAGCTTCTGAAAATATAATGTCTTAACATATTCCCAACCATTGTTGTCTGTTTGTGCACCACTAGGTTCTGGTTGTGGTGTATCTAGTTCTTTCATGTAAACAACCAATTCACCATCATTGTTTACCTTAACTCTATAAGTTTGTCCACTAGGTGCTACAAACCCAATAGTTTCTAATTTATCTAAATCTTCTAATGTCATACCGCCTGTAGATGGTACATCTGGAGTAACACCGCCTGTTCTATTCAACCATATCAAAGCACCTTCGCTCTTGATATAAAGACGTCGTACGTCTGTGCACCACAATAATTCGTTATTTAAAAATTTATCAGCATTCTCTAATAAGCTTGTATATGTACCTGACTTAATACATAAGTGTTTAATATTTGGTACAGCTTCTAATGCGTACTCTGGAAATTCTGCATCAGTTGGTTCTACATCTTCATCTGGTTCAACTCCTTCTGGTGCTTCTGCTTCTACTGCTGTAATCAAATCTGCAGTATTGTTCTTAAAATCACCAGAACTCATTTGACAATTGAATGCGTATTCGTATCTTTTAACACTTTCTTGTAACGCTTTAATTGCAGAAACGATACTTTGCAAATCCTCATTTACATACTCTGGAATAGACTTTTCATCATCGTCTACCCAAATATCATTTATATCAGCAGGAGCAGAATCATCTATAATAATATTAGTACCTTCCTTGTATACTACTTCCGATTTATACCATCCTGAATTTTTGCGTCTATTTTCCCAAGTACCAAGTCTAAATCCTCGGTTTTGTTCCTATACCCACCATTCTTGTCCGATAGCGTCGTTGTTTTCATTAGTACCAGACTTACTCAAAATATGATCTGGTATTGCGAATAAGTCGTCTAATGTCGCAACAGATTTATGTCCAGATACCTAATCCGCATTTACAATACCATACGCTTTCGGATTGTTGCTACCTAGCTTCGATGGAAAGGTAATTATATTCTCTGTCATTTAAAACTTAATTTAACATTAGTAAATGCCCCTGGATTAGCAGAGGTGTAAACTCTCAATTTAACGTTCAACCCAGTATCAGTAACAAAATCTTCTTCACTGTAAGTGAACGCCTAGATAACATTTAACGCATCATCCATGTGTATGTATTTCAATTTTGGTAATGATGTAGGATACTTGAATACAAAATATTCATTTTCTGCAGTATCAACATTGATAGAGTTATCTATTGTTTCTGATAACATCTTATTCAATTTACCACCTTTGATGCCGTAATAGAATGGTTCACAGAATCGTATGCTACTAGAAGTAGTAGATGTGGCTCCATTTACCGCATACATCTTTAGTATGAAATCAGTATCATTACTAACTGTTTCTGTTTTTGCATCTGAAAGTTCCCCTTCACTAACAAACGTATCGAATACGTTACTTTCTATTTTATAAGGATTACTAAACCCTTCTTCTGAATACCATGTGTATTGACAAGTCCAATCAAATGTATCGCCTTTTTCTGCAAGGATACTTTCATCCTAAAATGATTCTTTAGTGCGATGATTATACCACGTAACATATAGAATAGGATCAACTGCTGGATATTTATTAATATCACCTTGATCCATCACCCATTCTATTGTTTCTGTTGCCAATTTAGCAATAGTAATTGAACCGTCCGCTGGATTGCATGTGCAATCACACATCTTCATTTTACATGGATTTCCACTATATGATTTATACGCAGACATAATTTTTTAATTAAAAGTAAGACTCATGGGAATTTCACTATGCATCTCATTCTTTGCAGATTGTATCAAACGATCGATCAATTCATCTTCAATTTGATTTGTTACATAGTTCCTAAGTTTATAAAATTCTAGTACACAAATGGCCGCTACTACATTTCTATTGTTAATATCAATACGATATTTTAATGACTGATTTAATTTGTTTATAGCTTTCATAGTGTATAATTTATCTTAAACTGCAACATCCTCCACAACAAGTTGGGCATGCTGTACACTCACAGTAAGCATCCTCTTTACTTATGTCAAGAAGCTTGCACAAATCATTATATAATAACATGCATTGGTTATAATCTTCTGTCTCCAATGCTGATTCCAATAACTGTCTTTTGAAAACCACATGCATAACCAATCTCATGCTCTTATCGTCTAAGCACATATTACATGTCTTTTTAATCTTTGTCAATTCTGCATTGAACAATAATACTTGATTGTAATATACTCCTTCTACGATATGATTATCTGATCCACTAATTACTTTAACGTATTTCATATGATCATTCATATCTGAAATAACATCGTGCTGAATCAATATATCATATTTAAAATCACCTAAGTCAGTAATGGTTATGTTGCTATTATGTTTGTTGAAATAATAACTATGATTTTCAGATTGATCACTATACATGTTGTTAATGTTATCACATTCATCAACAAATATAATGAACTGATTTAAATCAATAGATGCGGTTAACTGTATTGTGAATGATAATTCACTAGCTGTTTGATCTATATATGTGTTAGTTAATTTCTTCATATGTATAAAATAAAAGGCGAGATCGAGGAAACCCTCAACCTCGCCAAGGTTAAATAAAGAAACCGTAATATTATGCACCTGCTTCGATACCCATAAATGCATCAAGAGCACCTGTGATTGCTGCTACAGCACCTTCACAATAAACTTCAGTCATAACTGGAGTAGTCTTGATGTATTGGTTATCTGGGCTCAAATACAAGTTATCATTTTCAATAGTAACATAGTTGTACTGTGCACCCTTAGTTACCATTCTATCTTGTTCGATTGACGGATAAGCACCAGTATATACCTGACCCTTGTAACCCATAGCACGCAATTCAGTATCACGTACCTGCTTCCAGAAGCCCTTACCCGGCTTACCTTCAGTCTTAGTGATAACAGCACCAGCAACCTTTTCTGGATGGTTAGAAAGCAATGCACCCGGTTCAGTTACATACAATGAAGCATCCATTGATACGATTGAGTATTCATCCAATGAATCTACTGCGTCATCATAGTTCTTATCCTTTGCAACCAAGATCAACTTACCACCTTCGAAAGTAGCGTTAACACGACGGTTTGCATGCTTGTTAATCTTCTTGAGCAATTCATTACCCAATTCATCAGCACTTTCTGTAGTAGCTACATGTTCGTAAGTATGAGTGAACTGGAAGTTAGCGATGTTCATGTCCTTATAAAGGATACGCAATACGTAACGATGACCTACAACCAATTCTGCATCTGCAATGTTGATTTCAATCTTTGCGTTTACTGGAGCTTCAAAATTAGCAGTTGCGTAAGATGGCTTAGAAGCCTTCTGAATTCTATCAGACCACTTCATGATAGAAACTTCACTAACTGTACCGTTCGGCAAAGTGATTTCCTGCTTGCCTGTACATACACCAATGTACAAAGCAGATGCTTCTGCCGGTGTAGAAGCAGCCTTCATTGCTTCATCCACTACTGTGATATCGCCTACTGCGAGACTATTGATATCGGCGATATTTACTTTCTTACCGATAATTACCTGACTAGGTTTTGTAAACATATTTATATTAATTAATTATTAGACATTTGCGCAAGTCTAACTTGTCTAACTACTTTCCTTATTTCAGATTTCCATGCGAGACAAGCGCATTAATTATTCCATTTCTTGTACCTCTGAATCGTGAGTATTTAATCTCTGATTACTTTGGTTTTCAATATACATTTGAGCTGCAATCTTAACTATTTCAGAATGAGTGTGCTCTGGCATATCTTCATATTCACCGAATGGATTTGTGTGAATATTTATCTTTTCTGGTCTTCTTAAATAAGTAAGTTTATACTTATCAATCGAATATTGACCATCTGTATAAAGCAATACTTTATTGCCTTGAATAAGTTTTAATGGTCTAGCTGAACTATATTTTAACAAATGTTCAGATAATGAATTAGATAATTGACGATCAAGTGTTTCTATTGTTGCTTCCAATGTATCACTGTATTTAACAATATATTCATTACCATCTTTATCCCAACATTGTTTTGCAGCATCTGAACTAGGTAATATGCCTACTGAATCCCCAAGTAAGATGACATAATCATTTGGTAGATCTACGGAAAATTCAGTTTTGCTTACTGCAACAGGAGTTAATTCTTGAGTTTTAACAAGAGTACGCAAATCATCAATTCGTTTCTGATTCTGTTCAAAACCGATTTGTTTTGCATTCATACCAGAATATCTTGTCTTCCAAAACTTCTCAAGCCCTCTGTTCAACCACCATTCTGTGTTCATTGATGTAGGCTTATTCAAACCATCATCAAAAACATTTAGTTCAATTTCAAAAGCCTCTTGTAATTCAATGAACTTCATACTTTATTAATTTTGTTTCATATTAAGACGGTACTTAGCTTCAGTAATAAACATCTCTACGGCACCTTCTACGATTTCCATGTGTACGTTTTCTGGTAATTCACAATGATCTAATACATTTAAACCATCTACACCGATTACATCAAACTTTTTTGGTTTTCTATAATATACCAAATCTAATTTCTTTACAATGGTATATTCATCATGAATAATGTTAGCGTAAAGTTTTTTATCTGTGTCTTCAACATTACCGTTATTTAATACAACATACGGAGTAAGAACGATAGCTTTATTATAATAAGATGAAATTACTTTATCTACATTATCTTCTCTAATTGTTTTATTTGGAGCAACAACGTAATCAGCTTCATTTGTAATTTCGTTTTCCAATTTATAGTTCTTAGATAATAAACTATTGGAACGAATATATAAGAAATAATCTTCAGGCAATACAACTCTATCTGTTGTTCTATCGGTATTGTTTTCATCTTTATCTTCAATAGAATAAAGACCTCTAACAACTAAACCTTTCAGAGAATCCACATTTTTCTTTTGTGCTCTACTGCCATCAGCAACTGTATCTTCTTGAAGATAATTATTACGAATGAAACGTTCAGTATATGCATTCAAAAATGAAAAGATCGTATCAGATGTAATTTTTTCTTTAATTTCGAAATCAGGATTCATGAGAGTGATACGTCTCTCAAATTCCATTTGCATTTCTCTTGCGGTCATAATTATTCGTCAAGTTGATTAAGTTGAGTTTTTGTTTGCACTCTTCTAGATTCAATATCTTCTAATGCTAATTCTACTGCTCTGTTAACTACTTCAAATTGCATATATTCAGGAATCTCATCCATACCTGAACTTGGTAGATCTTCTACTTTAGTTGGAAATTTAACATAAGTAATGTCTACATTATATGTATCTGCTTTCATCGCAATATCGTCATAATACACGTACAAAGTATTATCGTGAATTGTTCCTACTGGAACATCAATCCAAGGATTGTTGCTGTGTGTCTTTTTAAATTTCTGAGCATCTGTATGAGTGACTAATTTCACATTTGCTTTATTGCTTCCAAAATTTAACACAGCATCAACGAAGAACATTCTATTACCGTTAAATAAATTAGGTATATAACATCTATTAGTGCTTACTTCTTTTATTGCAGAAACATTATCATCAGTTTTAATTAAATTTTCAAGATCATGTGTACGTTTGATAGATCCTTCAAACGCAATCTTTGTTGCGTTATTTCCAGTGAATTTTGTATTGATTTCTTGGTATAATCCTTGGTTCAACCAATAATCAATTTCATCTGGTAAAAATGCAGGACAACCCCCAAATGCAATGCTTTGAGAGTTTTTGTCCATAGCAATTTTAAAAGCAATATGTAACTAGTCTCTAGTCATACTTATTTCGATTTAATTTCGCTCATAATACTGAGCTTAATATCTTGATTCTTTTTATCATTCAAGTATGCAATTACATCTTCCAAACCATTACCAATAACGTCTGTACCAAAGTAATATGTAGCTCTATTCTTACGAATAATATTCTTAGCCAATGCTTCTTCAATGATAAAGTTAATTTCTTTATTTGGATTTTCAACCCAGATTCTAATAAACTTAGATGGATCTTTTTCAATGTTTTCTGCTAACTTAGCTTCAATCATTTCATTAGACAATGTGTCTGACTTAATACCAAACAAACGCAAACACTTACGCATTTCTTCCAAAGTCATCTTATCCATTGCACGATAAGCTTCACGCTTAATCTTATTAGCTTTGTTAGCAACTTCTGCTTCAGCTTCTTTATTGATCAAAACATAATCAGTAGATGGTGTAACCTTATTCAATCCATCAGCTACTCTCTTATGTTTCTTAAGGAACAAATATTGCAATTTACCTTCTGGTCTATCTGTATTAATAACAAGATCCTTTTTACCAATCTTAATTGCAAATGTATCCCAGTATGGTGCATCTGGTCCAAGAGAACCTTCTTGCATACCCAATTCTTCTTCTAATTCCTTTTGGTCTTCTTTACTCAAACCTGTATATCTGCTACCTGATCTAGTCCAATATGAACCCAAGTAGTCAAAACAATTGGACCATTTAATAAGTCCAGTCCAAGGATTTACCTTGGTCATTCTAACGATTACTTCCATAATATTATATAATATTAGATTGTTCAGTTGTATAAAAAGTGGGCCTGCCGAAACAGGCCCTTAAATTCTTTATTACTCTGCCATCATGATCAATTCACCACAAGCACGTGGGTCTCTCAACATGATACCACATTCTGCCAAGAAGTGTACTGAGTAACCGTCCTTAGCGTTAGAACGAACTTCAGTATTAGAATGTGCGTAACCAGCAGGAGTTACAGAACCAGCAGTACACCAGTTAACGAATTCACGATCCTTACGTACAACCTTAACTACGTTAGCCTGACCGTCACGACGACCAAGATCCAAGAATGTCATACGATAAGATTCCAATGGCTTCAATGTTACAGGGTGCAACTAACGGTTGTATACTGTATTGTCATACAATGGGAAATACTTCAATGTCAATTCGATACCGTTAGACATCTTATAAGTCTTGAACTGACCACCGAAAGTCAAGCTATCACCAGAACCAGTTACAAATACTGTATCAATCAAGTTCAAGTTAGCCATCTTTTCCTTCAAGATACGATCGAATTCACGCATACCCATTTCACCAGTCAATGCAACGAACTTACGTTCATTAGTACCAAGTACGTTGTAAGACAAGTCGAACAAGAAGTCTTCGAGCAATTCTGCAGTCAAACGAGTATAGTAACGACGGTTAGACGGAGCAATCTGTTCGAGCAAACCAGCACCGATATAAGCAGGACGACCATTCTTACCCTTCAAGTTACAAGAACCATCCTTGTTAACGTTGTTTACATTGTAAACCAAACCACGTTCCATACGCTTGTACCATTCACGCATTGCAACCCATTCCTGATAAGTAGACCACAAGTAAGAAGTCTGACCAGTCTTAGGATCCTTCAATGCAACTGCCATTACAGTTGAATAAGCTGAACCAGTGATATCATAAGAAAGACGCATAGTAGTCAAGTGATTACGCATCTTGAAATGAGTATTGTAGTTCAGGATATCAGCTTCTTCTGAATATTCTTCGTAAGCAGAAGCCAAACGGTTAACCTGATGACCTGCCTTCAACATTTCAGGATCAACATAAGCAGCCGGGTTACCGTTAGACATGAATGCAGTGTATACTGCCAAGTTACCATCCATGTACGGAGCATCCTGAATACGCAACTGAGTCTTATCATCCAATTCAATAGTTGCACCAGGACCAAACCAAGCATCTTCCAACCACAAAGTAATCGGAGTCAAACCAAGACCCGGAGTAGAGTTATCAGTAATTTCAGCACCATTCCACTTAGCATCACGAATTGTTACTGCTCTGTCCTGGTCGATCATTACACCCCATTCATAAACTTCTTCTTGAATTGTCATTGTGTTGCCAAGACCACCTGTCAACATATCCAATGATGTGCTATAACCAGCGTCCTTAGTACCAAATACGTATGACAAGATAGTACCCACTTCGTGTGGACGTTGCTGGCTAGCCAAGCTAATCTTATTAGTATCAATCAAATCGCTAAACCACTTACCACGATAGAGCGTAAGATTGTTCAAAATACCATTATCCATAAAATACTAGTAAATTTATTTTTATCTTTTGTTATACATTATGATATACGTAGCTTTCGTGCAGCTGAGAACCAAATTGATTCATCGTTAGAACTAGTTTGAGCCTGCTTAGATTTACTGCTTACACTAGTAGACTTGAGACTGTTACGGAATCTTTCTACGGCTTTATTATTACCCTCACGTTTAGCTGCTTCGAGTAGTTTATCTGCGTTCATAGTAAAGTAAGCAGATTCAATTAGATTCTTTACACCACCTTTAGCATAGTCTTTTTGATACTTCGTTCTACCGTCAGCGTCTGGCTTAAGTATATAATCTATTAATACTTTTTTGTCTTTTTCAGGAATTGCAATACCACGTATATTCTTTAAGCCTTTAATTTCGTCAACAACGTTCGTATAAAAGGCACGTTGCTGCTCTTGATATTGCTTATGGGCCTTTTCCTGTTCCTTCAATAGCTGTTCTTTTTTCTGTTCTCTAATCTCCTTAAGGTCTTCAATAGCATCCTGTGCTTCATCTTCCAAAAGACCAGCATCTTCATACTTACTAATCTTTCTTTCAATCTGTTTGCTATTAAATCCCTTTTCTTTCAACCACATCTTAACAACAGCTTTCTGGTTGGCTTCTTCATCCAAATCAATATCTTCTAAATCTAATTCTGCATCAATTTGGAGGTATTTTCTCAGATCACCTCCTTGCTTTACGTAAGCATCCAATGCTTCAATTTCTTCGCTTGCAAAATCAGGTTTACTGTTTTCTTCAATTACTGTCTTGAAATAGTTAATGAGTTCTGAAACATTCTTTGGTTTTTCATCACCTTCTTCAAATTCCCAACCAAGTTCTTCAGACATTGCATCGAAGAAATTACCTACCAATTCTGAATCATCTTCTTCATCTACTTGTTCTTCAATCGGTTCTTCCTTCTTAGGTCTACCTGGTTTTCTCTTTGGTTCTTCAATGATCGGTTCATCATCGTCGTCATCTTCGTCATCATCTGGTTCTTCAACAGTCTTCTTTACTTTCTTAGCAATTGGATCATCCTGATTCTTTAGAATATCATCCAAATCATCGTCATCCATTAGTTCAATATCATCTGTTTCTGGAACTCTTGGTGTTCCATCTGGATTAGGGATGAAGTCATCCAAGAATGCTTCAAATCCACCTAATGTATTTTTATTTCCTTCCATAATTAATATTAATTAGATTTTCTATGTATTATATCACTGAATAGATTAGCAAAGACATTAATACCTAATTGTCTTTCATCATCATCTATTCTGTCTAATTTCCTATGTACTTCTATCAAAAGTACGTATATTGCTTCTAATAGTTCTCTATCA
Source organism: Erysipelotrichaceae bacterium (assembly GCA_017561055.1). Lineage (GTDB taxonomy): Bacteria > Bacillota_I > Bacilli_A > Erysipelotrichales > Erysipelotrichaceae > RGIG4607. The sequence goes on along the minus strand of JAFZDT010000038.1, from coordinate 1,281 downwards.
GAGAGATGTGTAAAATTATTGTTTGCCATATAACTAATGGTATTGACTTATCCATTGTGTTGAATCAGCAGGAGTACCGACATATTCATAAGTCAAATAAGGATTATGATGTGGGTATTTTGCTTTCTTTCTAATTGCTGATTCGTCATGTCCTCCATTACTATGATTAAACAATGGTTGCCCTTGCGCATTATCTGAATCATACATCATGGTGTGTCTTGCTGTACCTTTATCGTCTACAATTAATACTGCATCACCCGGTTGTCTCGATTCCCATGGAATCTATCTCCATCCATAATCAGCGTGATTCTGTCTAAAATCTTCAGAGCTCATCCAATTCTATCCATAATTATCTGCAAAAGTATATGCACATGATGAACCCAATTCATAAATATTTTCTACTTTTCGAGTGTATGGATTCCATCGTTCCCCACGTTTTTCACCAAGCGGTACTCTTGGCATTGTTCTAGTTAGGCTTTTTTCCAATGCTGCTGCTTTTTCAGCAGCAATTTGTTCAGCAATGTATTCTTCTTGAGTAGGTATTTCTTTCTTGTTTCCTACCCCATCAGTACCCTCATCATACTTTGGAATACCCTTCCATTCCCAATACTTTAGACCAGGGTTTTCTTTCCTGGCCTATTTGTATTGTTTAAGTCTATTTCTAAATCCTTCTCTATCCATTACTTCTTAGATTTAGATCGTTCACCTGCAACTTTATTTCTAATTGCTGTCTTAGCTTTCAAACGTTCACGTTCCATTGCAGCCTTATCCTTAGCTGCTTGCAACTTCATTTCATGTTCCATACGTTGCTTTTCAAGCTCAATCTTCTTGTTCTCAACATCACGTTTCATTTCCATCTCTCTACGCTTATTGTTGAGTTCAAGTTTTCTATCAGCTTCTTCAGATGCTTCACGTCTTTCATCCAATGCTAACTGACCAATTTCAATTGGGTCTGGAATACCGTTACCATCTTGATCCATATTCTCAGTACCTCTATATGCACTAAGTTGAGCAACTGCAATCTTGGTAGCATTATTCTGATCAATTTCGTATTTCTTAAGATCCATTTCAGCTTCCTTGATCATCAATTCTTCTTCCTTGATTTCGTTAGCCATCTGCTGCATTTCCATCTGAGCTTGTTGTTCAGCTTGCTGTTGTTGCTGCATTTGTTCCATTCTCTTCTGTTCGATTTCAGCCAATCGATCTTTGATCATAGAAACATTATCCATAGTAATGATTTCAGCAATGTCTAACAAACTAGCACCATTCTGCATAGCAGGT
>JAFZDT010000037.1 GCA_017561055.1 Erysipelotrichaceae bacterium | reverse complement strand
ACATAAAGAATATTTTTTGCTTTACTAACAAATACTTGCTTATTAGTAACCAAATAAATAATTAACAATATAAACATAATACAAGTAATTATAGCTGTAATTAATGGTGTAAAATTTGCATAGCCAAATGGTACAAGACTAAAATAGGAAAAAGTTTTACGAATTGTATCCCCAGGTCCATCCGCAAAATTACACACAGCACCATAAGGCAAAATTTCCAAAATTAAAGAAACTATAGGAAGTAATAAATATATAATTCTTTTTTTTATCATAAGTCCTCCTACCTCTAAAACGCAAAACCGATGAACCGGCTACTATATAAGCCCATTCACCGGTATCTATCTACTTATATTGTAAAGGAACCTTATTATTTACACAACTATCGTACATATTATCAAAATATTAAGAAATCTTAATAATTCCCTAAACTAAATATTAATAATTACTTCATAGAATAAAGGATGTAAAAAGAAATGAGGTGATTACGATTGATTGGTTGATTCAATTATTCAATTTAAATATGGTAAAACCTGAACTATATGGATGGTTTCATATAACAAGCTTGCTAATAACAATACTACTGATAGCGATTCTTTTACAGTTTCAAACAACTGAGAAAAACATTCGATGGATTGTGGGAATTACATCTATAATTGTCATAATCCTAGAAATTTACAAACAATTATACTATAGCATCAACACTAACCCAGTTATTACATTTGACTACCCATGGAATATCTTTCCTTGGCAGTTTTGTTCAACACCCATGTATATTGGACTATTAGCCGCTATCATAAAAAACAAAAACATACATTATCGCTTATGTTGTTATTTATGTACGTATGCGTTAATGGCAGGAATTTGTGTCATGCTATATCCTTCTAGTGTCTTTACTGAAAATGTAATCATGAATATACAAACCATGGTTAACCATGGAACAATGATTTCTATAGGTATATACTTACTAGTAAGTGACTATGTAAAATGTGAAAAACACACTTTATTAGAAGCTTCAAAAGTCTTTATTGTTTGTTTTTTGATTGCTATGGTTTTAAATGAGATCGCTTATTATAGTGGCATAGTAAATAAAGATCCATTTAATATGTTTTACATTAGTCCATATGTTAAAGGAAATTTACCAGTATTTGGTGCTATACAAGCAATTGTCCCCTATCCTATTAGCTTAATAATTTATGTACTAGGATTTACAGTAGGAAGTGGAATTATACTATGGCTTGTAAAAAGAAAGGATGATATCAATGAATATTTTAGTAGTAGATGACGACAAAGAAATCGTTGAAAGCATTAGCCTATTTTTAATGGGAGAAAGTTATAACGTATTAAAAGCGTATAACGGCCTAGAAGCATTAGAATTACTAAATGAAAAAGAAATACATTTAATGATTCTAGATATCATGATGCCTAAATTAGATGGCATTAAAACCTTAATGAAACTAAGAGAATCTAAGAATATACCCGTAATCTTATTATCAGCCAAATCAGAAGATGCTGATAAGATTTTAGGACTAAGTATTGGTGCAGATGATTACATTACAAAACCATTTAATCCATCAGAACTAGTCGCAAGAGTAAAATCCCATTTAAGAAGATACACGATGCTAGGATCACTTGCTACTACACAAAGTGAAATCACCATTGAGGGATTAACTATCGATACAGAAAAGAAAATTGTAAAAGTAGATGGTGAAATTGCTAGACTAACACCACTAGAATACAAAATCTTAGAACTATTAGTAAAAAACAGAGGAAGAGTTTTTTCTCTAGATGATATTTATAAATATGTATGGAACGAAGAAATCGCCATTGGAGATAAATCCATTGCCGTACACATTCGCCATATTCGAGAAAAAATTGAAATTAATCCCAAAGAACCAAGATATTTAAAAAATGTCTGGGGAATTGGATACAAAGTAGATTAGGAGCAAAACATGAAAAAAATATTTTATTCAACATATACAAAAATAGCCATTAGTATCCTATGTGTAGTAAGCATCATAAGTGCAGCCTCCATTGGATTACATGGCATAAGGAAATGGGATGAATGTAATAGTGAAGTTTATCTTTTCGAAAGTCGTTTTGAAGACAGTTACTTTTTATCAAATGTAGTAAACAGCACTTCTTACGATATGTATATTGCGGCTACAAGATATATTAATGATAAAACATCAAATCCCAAAACCTATTTAGATAACAATATCGACAGTAATCATATGGATTATTATTTATCCATTGATGGTAAAGAATTTACCAATACCAAAGATAAAAACCAAGATCATCCATACTATTACCAATTAACCATTCAAAAAGACGGAAAAATTGAAGAAATGAATCATCCCTATATACATGGCATATATATTGATGTTTCAGAAGTAGAAAATCATCACATTGAAATGTATCTAGGATTAAAACCAGAATACATTACTACTTGTGAAAGTATTTGGAACGAACAAAAAGCATTTTTAAACGGAACGATTCTTAATATTACCTATTGGGGATTAGCTGCCCTTGCTTGTTTGATTTATCTATTCATAGTTGTTGGTAAAGATGAAAAAGGAAACAAAAAAACACATGCAATTGATCGTATGTTTATTGAAGTAAATCTTGTAATGATTGCGACTATCATTGGTTGTGGTATTCTTGTGGTTCACTTATTCATTAAAGAATACGTACATGGAGATTTCCCATTCGAATTATTACACCGTTTTACATGTATTACAGTAATGATTTTAGTTTCTGTTTTATTAACACTTGTATTATCACTTGTTAGAAATCTTAAAAATAGAACATTCTTTTCACATAGTTTAACCTTTATCATTCTTAAAAAAGTTATAGAAGTAATGAAAGCCTTTATCAATGAATGTAAAACTATTTTATCTAACCATATGAGTCTTGCGGTAGCAGTAATCCTATTTGTCTATACTGCTATCATTGGACTATTGGGTCATGAATCTTATTATGATGGGTTTTATGTCATTGTTGGTATTATCTTGTTTCTCATTGTAAGTTATGGTGTTATGAATTATTTAGTTTCTTTAAATCGCATTAAAGAAGGCGTAAACAAAATTAGAAATGGTGAATTAGACTATAAAATCGATAAAATCAAATATAAAGATTTAGATATGTTAAAAGATGGCATCAATGATATTTCTAATGGCTTACAAGCATCCGTAAACAAAACACTAAAAGCCGAAAGAATGAAAACGGAATTAATTACCAATGTTTCTCATGATCTTAAAACACCATTAACATCAATCATTAGTTATACATCTCTGCTATCAAATGTTGAAAATCTGCCAGAAGAAGCAAAAGACTATATTGCTATTATTGATAAAAAGAGTCAAAGACTAAAATCATTGACACAGGATTTATTTGACATTTCCAAAGTACAAAGTGGTAATGAAGAAATCGTATTAGAAACATTAAATGTAGAAACATTACTATCACAATCATTAGCAGAATACGAAAAAGAATTAGAAAACTTTACAGTATGTACTAAAATTGAAGAAAACTTACACATCCTTTCTGATGGAAGAAAGATGTCTAGAGTCATAAACAACTTATTAATTAATATCAGTAAATATACCCTTCCACATACAAGAGTATTTATTGATGCATATAGTCAAAATGACAAAGTAATTATCGAGATGAAAAATATCTCCAACTATCCATTAGACTTTGATAAAGAAGAAATTATGCAAAGATTCAAACGTGGTGATGAATCAAGATCAGAAGAAGGACATGGTTTAGGTTTAGCTATCGTTAAAAGCTATGTTGAAGTCACTGGTGGTACATTTGACATCACATTAGATGGTGATATGTTTAAAACAGTAATTATGTATGATCAAATTAAAACGGAAGCCGATAAATAGTCGGCTTCCTTTAATAACTAATTAATTCAATCACAATCACTTCAGGTCGATTATTAAACCGCATAGGAATAATACTATTCCCTATCCCTTTACTAACTATCATATGTGTATTGTATTTTACAAACAATCCAGCATCATACTTAGGAAACAAACCTTGATTAGGTGCTACTAAACCTCCAATAAATGGCAAACGAAATTGCCCACCATGCGCATGACCACTAAACACAACATCCATGTCATATTCCACATACACATCAAATAATTCAGGTCTATGGGATAATAAAATGGTATATTGCTCATTCTTTAACTGATCAAGTTTCGTGCTCATAACAGTAATATCATCACCAAACAAATAATCTGTTTGAAAACTAGGATCATCTACACCAATTAAAGAAATAACATCATTACCTTTTTTAACTTCAACACGTTTATCTTCTAATACATGAACACCCAAATCTTTCATATCTTCTTTAAATGCAGGATATACATCAATTCTACCTTCATGATTACCACTCACATAGTAACAAGGCGCCTTCTTCACCAACTCTTCTACAAATTCTAATGCTATTTCAGGTTGGGTATTACGTGAATCAATAATATCCCCTGTAATCACAATGATATCCACATTTGTATCATCTAGTTTATCTAGTACTTTATCTCCAATATTCGTATTATGAAAATCAGAGATATGTGCAATTGTAAAACCATCAAAGGCTTTAGGCAATCGATTGGATGAAACGGTATATGTATTTACTTCTAAAGCTTTATTAGCCCAAAGAACCCATAGAATACTAATCAATATGAATATAACGAATACATATATGATTCTTTTTTTCATACAATTATCCTTCCTACTACATTATAATCCAATCATAAAATCATAAATAAAATAATATGCAACCAAATATCCAACTAAAGAAAGTATAACAATTACAATTTTCTTTACATCATCTTGTTCACTTAGACCATTCGTATAAAAATATCTAAACAAAAACATAATTAGTACTAACAATAAAGTACCAAATATAGCTTTTATACTCGAATACATCAATCCTACAACAACAAGCAAAATCGTAAAATATACAATATCTTTAAATACATTTAAAGATGTTCTTCTTTTAATTTTATTAATGTTTTGTAAGATATTCTCTTTATTTTCTAAACCAAGATAATTTGACTCAAATAAGCCAACAAATATAAATAATAAGCATAATATAATTAATAAAAATGCATATATATCATCAAAAGAAATTGGTTGAATAAAAGGATAAGATGAAGAATACACTAAAAATACAAAGACTATAAATGCTATTGGTAACCATGTACGATATTTCTTGTTTCTATCTTTTATTTTATCTATAATTTGAGTTTCAATGGTATCATCACTATGAAAATCATTAAATTGTTCTTTAGAAGCAAAAACAACAAAATAATTATAAATAGTCACAAAATCCAATCTCATATCTTTATAGAAATTCATTCTTTTCTGCATTTCCAAATCAATATAACGATGTGCATTTAATCTATAATCTACATTGTAATCTACATAATAATGCAAAGCTTCATCTGTTTTATCAAAACATACCACATATTCATTAAACCATTTCAAAGCATAACCTTTTTTAGCCATTTGGTTCAAATAAGCTTCAAATTCTGCTCTTTCTTTAATTTTAAAATTCATTAATTTAATCATGTTCATCACCAAGAAAAGCATTCAAATCATTTAATAAATTCGTCATACGAATTTGTTCTTGTTGTAACAACTTCATACCTAAATTTGAAATTCGATAGCTTCTTTTTCTCCCTTCTTGCTTTGTTTCTACAATCATTCTTTCATTTAAAAATTGAGACAAAATTGTATACAAGGTTCCTGGTCCTAAATTAACCCTTCCGTTGGTTTTATTGGAAATCCATTCCGTTATTTCCGTACCACATTTGTCACTTTTCAAAGCCATTAACACATATAACATTTGTTCTGTTAATGTGGAGAACTTCTCTCTTGCCATGATTACCACCTCTTATATATCGAATGTCGATATTACAACTTTATAATAACATCGAATATCGATATTGACAATATAAAAAAGCCCTTTAGTAACTAAAGAGCTATATCATTATTTTTCAACAACACCAATTAAATCATGAACTTTTGCTTTCATGATCTTAACATTCACAAACTCACCCAATTGTAATGGTGTTTCACTTTTAAATAATACCAATCCATCAATACCATCAGGTGCACTATACATACTACGTCCTCTATACATATGTGTTAATCCATCTACAGATTCTACTAATACTTCTAATGTTTGTCCAACAAGTTTTTCCGCATTTTCTTGTGCAATCTTTTCTTGTTCTTCCATTAAGATACGTAAACGACGTTGCATCGTCTTTTCAGACACTCTAGGCTTCATATCATAAGAAGCAGTATCTTCTTCTAAAGAATACGTAAATGCTCCTAAACGGTCCCATTTCACCTCTTTAATAAACTCCATTAAGTCATTAAAGTCCGCTTGTGTTTCCTTAGGGAAACCAACAATCATAGTTGTACGCAATACACTATGTTCAAATGTACTACGAATCAAATTGATAGTATGCTTAATTTCTTCAATTGTTCCTCTACGATTCATAAGTTGTAACATACGATCATTACCATATTGAACTGGAATATCAAAGTAAGGCAATACCTTCTTCAATTGTTTCATACCCACAACCAATTCATCATCAATTTCATCAGGATACATATATAACACACGAATCCAATGGAAACCTTCAATTTTATCCAATTCTTGTAATAATTCCAATAAACGACGTTTACCATATTTTTCAATACCATAACGAGTCGTATCTTGCGCAATAATATTTAATTCCTTAACACCTTTAGCAGCCAACATCTTCGCTTCTTCAATAATCGCTTCAAAATCATAACTTACATAATCATGACGAATCAAAGGAATAGCACAATAACTACAACGATTTGAACAACCCTCCGCAATCTTTAAATATGCCATCCAAGGTTGACTTGTTAACATACGAGGCATCTTACAACCCACAAAAGGAACATCCATTTCTTCTTGTAAAATTGTTTCCAATTGAGGATATTCATCAATCGTAATGAAACGATCCACTTCAGGTAATTGTTCAATCAAATCATCACGATAACGCTGAGACAAACAACCCAAAACAAACAACTTCTTACACTTATCTTGCTTATATTCTGCCATTTCTAAAATAGTATTAATAGACTCTTCTTTCGCACTATTAATAAACCCACAAGTATTTACAAACAAATAATCTGCATCTTGAGGATGATTCGTAAACTCAAAACCATTATGTTTTAATAAACCCATAACACGTTCACTATCAACTAAATTTTTACTACAACCTAATGAAATAAATCCAACTTTCATATACTATCCTCTTTTCTTCAAAAATGACAACTTTGTCTCTGATACAATCACTGCACCAAAAATACAAGCAAATCCTATAAACATTTTAACAGTTACAATTTCATGATACAACAATACAGAGAATAAAACTCCAAATACCGCTTCTAAAGATAACAATAAAGAAGCCGTAGAGGCATCTGTACCCTGTTGTCCATAGTTTTGTAATAATGTACCCACTGCACTCGCAAACACACCAAGTAAAAATACACTCACCCAACTATTAAATGGCATACTCGAAATACCATTGGTCATAAATACAACCATCCAAGACAACACCATACAAGTAGCTAACTGCAAGGTTGTCATCACCATTGGATTTTTCCCTCTAGCAAATTTCGCAATCGCTACAATTTGTAGTGCATAAAATACACTAGATACCAATGTCCAAAAATCACCAAAACCAATAGTTAATGTTTGCGTTAAAGATACCATCCCAATACCAAAAATACACATAAACGCCGCCACAAAAGAATATGCATCTGGACGATGTTTATCCACAATCCAATAAACAAACGGAACTAAAACACAATACGTAGCCGTTAAAAACGCATTTTTACCAGGTGTAGTATCTGTAATACCCACCGTTTGCACAAAGAAACCTAAAAATAAGATGATACCAATGCCAATACCAACCACTAGATCATGCTTACTCATTTTCATCAAATCTTTATAACAAAACAACACCAAAAAAATAGTCCCAATTGTAAAACGTAACGCCAATAAATATGACACACTAATGACATCCGTTACATTTTTCATCATCACAAAAGAACTACCCCAAATAATCGTAGCTACTAATAGTGCTGCTTTATGTAAACTAAACTTCATACTTTCACCCCACAAAAAAAGCTAGAATGCTTGGGTATTATACCACAAAATCTAGCTTATACAAAATTATCCTTTAGAAAAGAAATCATGTTCATCTAATATATGATTTTCAACTACCATAACAATACGTTGCTTATCATGTAATGGTTTTGAAATATCCATATTGATAATTAAAGAACTAAAACGCTCTTCACGCAATCCAATAACATTAATACCATAACGCTTACGCAAATCCAACTCCAAGATATTCTTACCAATCCAAGGCTTTGGAACATTCATCTCTACAACACTATAATCATTATCCACACTAATTAAATCAACCAAATCCCCACTAATCAGATTTTTCGCAATACGTTGTCCCATTTCTCTTTCAGGCAATACCACTTCATCAGCACCCATCTTCAACAAGATTTCTTTATGTCTACGACTCTTCGCTTTTACAATTACATACGGAACACCTAAATCTTTCACATTCATTAAAGCAATAATCGTATCTTCTAAATGATTAGAACTTGCTATAATCGCCACATCACATTCACCAACACCCAATTCCTTCAATTGACCAAAATTGGTAAAATCCACACAAGCCGTTTGTTCAATGGTACGAGATACATTCTCAACGCTTTCCATATCAATGTCCAACGCAATAACATCACAATCATATTGCGCTAATGTTTTCGCAACAGAAGCACCAAATCTTCCTAAACCTAACACTGCATATTGTTTCTTTTCCATAAACATTCCTTTCTAGCCAATCATAATATCCGCTTTTGGATAATGAATTTGTTGATGAGTTGGCTTTTCTTTACGTAATAATGATAAATAAATTGATAATGGACCCGTACGTCCTACATACATCAATACAATAATAACCATTTTAGATACACTCGATAATTGTGAAGTAATCCCAACACTTAAACCAACTGTACCAATCGCACTCACTATCTCAAATAATGAATCCAAAGCATCAAATGGCTCTACAACCAAGAAAATAAATAAAGCAATAATAATTAAAGTAATATACAACGATAATAAGAAATACGCCTTACGAATGACATCCCTACCAATGGTACGATGTGCAAGAACAATACCATCATCATTTACATGTGACTGTATTGCATACATAAATAAGATTAAAAACGTTGTAACCTTAATACCACCAGCAGTACCACCAGGAGCCCCACCTATTAGCATAAAGAACAGCATAAAGAATTTCGTTGCTGGATGCAAATACGCAAAATTAACTGACGAAAAACCAGCTGTACGCAATGTCACTGATTGAAACATGCTCACCATGATTTTATCCATTAAAGACATATCACCAATGGTATTT
>JAFZDT010000036.1 GCA_017561055.1 Erysipelotrichaceae bacterium | reverse complement strand
TTGATAAGCAATTATTAATCGAATTAGCAAATACACATCATACAATTTATGTATTAGAAGAACATAATATTGTTGGTGGTTTATTTGGAACAGTGTGTGAAGTATTGGCCCAAGAAACTAGAACAGCTCGTATTTTACCAATTGGTGTTTTAGATACTTTTGGTGAAAGTGGTAAGCCACAAGAGTTATTAGATAAATATGGTTTAAGTGCTAAGTGCATTGTTGAAAGAGTAAAAGAAACAAACTAGGGTGACAAGAGTCACCCTTCTATTTATATGCTATAATTTCAATATAAATGAGGGATGTATATGCATGATTTTACAAAAAAGATAATCCTAAAGTATGAAATTCGTAAAAGTGATAAACAAAAGAAAGCATTTATTGATGAGGTTGTACAGTATTGTGAACAATTGGGGTATTCTTATCAAATTCAAGAAACAAAAGGATTATTAAAGAGTCGTAATCTAATTGTTGGTGATGTGAAAAAGTCGAAGGTATATTGTACGGCGCATTATGATACTTGTGCGACGATGGGGTTTTTACCAAACTTTATTACACCTTTGAATCAGTTTGTATATTATAGTTATCAATTTGCATTGTCTTTTGGAATGATTGCTTTGGCTATGATTTTGGGAAGAGTTCTTGAAAATGTGACTGGTGGTATTATTTCTTATTTTTTAGGGTATACGGTTTTCTTGTTTGGTATCTTTTATCAATTGATGATGGGGTATCGTAATCCTAAAAACTATAATGATAATACTAGTGGTGTTGTTACACTATTGGAACTAATGGCTAAAGTAGATGTAGAAGATAGAGATAAGATTTGTTTTATTTTCTTTGATAATGAAGAAAAGGGATTGTTGGGTTCTGGTGCTTTTCGTAAGCAATATGCTTCGAAAGTAGTGGATAAATTATTAGTTAATTTTGATTGTGTGGGTGATGGGGATACTTTGTTGATGAAGTATAATCGCTCAATGAGTCAATCAAGTAGTAAAACTATTTTTGAGTCTTCTTTTGTTACAAATGGTAAAAAAGAAATGGTTTTTTCGGATAAAGGGGTGTATCCGAGTGATCAAAAACATTTTGATAAGATTTGTGATACGGTTGCGGTTGCATCTTTGAAGAAGTCTAAAGTAGTGGGATTATATATGGATCGTATTCATACACCAAAGGATACTATACTTGATGAAGAGAATGTATCGTTGTTGGTAAATGGTATGATTGGTTATGTAAAAGAAATTTAAGAGGGGTATATTTGTGATTGTTAAAGAGGATGTAGTGATTACACCCTTTGATTTAGAGCGTACGTTGCATATTTATTTGCCGAAGGGATATAAAAAGTCAAATAAGAGATATCCAGTATTTTATATGTATGATGGACATAATTTATTTGATGATAAGGATGCGACGTATGGTAAATCTTGGGGTATTAAGAAGTTTTTAGATGAGTCTAGTTATCAAATGATTGTTGTGGGGATTGAGTGCAATCATGAAAAGAATTATCGTTTATGGGAGTATTCTCCTTATGATTTTATGGATCCTGTCTTTGGTGAAGTAAAGGGACAAGGAAAAGAGTTTATGCAATGGGTGGTGGATGAATTGAAGCCATACATTGATAAGAAATATCGTACATTGTGCGATCGTGAACATACTGCTATTGGTGGTAGTTCTATGGGTGGTTTGATGTCGATTTATACGATGATGAATCATAGTGATACGTTTTCTAAGGGTGCTTGTATTTCTCCTTATATGTATCTTGTCTATGAAGAATTGAAACATGAGTTAAAGGATATGCATAAGGATTCTAAAGTATATTTGAGTTGGGGTTCTTATGAAAATCGTTCAAAGAATATTTTTGCGAAGGTTACGCATCAAAATTGTAGGATTGCTTCACAGTTTAGTGAAAAAGGTGCTATCCTATACTTGAATGAAGTGGTAAAAGGAAATCATTCGGAAGCGGCTTGGGAAAAAGAAGTTCCAACGTTTATGGAGTTTTTGTGTAAAGATTGGAAATAGAGAAAGGAGAATCAATCATGAAAAAAATACATGTATTTATATTAGTGATTATTTGTGTCATGATTGGTTTTTCTAGTGGTTATTTGTTTAGAGATACAACTACACCAAAGCCTGAGGTGATTGAACAGTCAGCGAGTTTTGAAGTGTATGAAGAATTTGCACCAAATCATATTTTGGAAATTTATGTAAATACGGTAAATGTGAATTTGTTGGTATTGCCTTCGAATAATCGAAATATTCGTATGATCTATCGTCCGAGTGTGGAACCGAGTAACTATGAATATTATATTGAAAATAAGATTATGTATATGAATGTTGATGAGGTTGAGAAGTCAAATTCGATTGTACCAAGTAATCGTGAGATGATTTATTTGTATTTGCCTAAGGATACGGATGTTACGTTGCATTATACTAGTGATTCTGGATTTTTGGATGTATCTGATGTGGATTTACGACATTTGTTAGTGGATACCAAAAGTGGGATTGTGTCTTTAAGTAAGGTAGACGTAGCTTTGGATATTGATGTTACAACGGTTTCTGGTAAAGTGATTTTAAAAGAATTGTTGTTTTCTAATTTAGTTGTAAATACGAATACAGCATTGGTATCTTGTACATTACCGGTATTAGAGAATGAGTATGAAGTTCATTTTGAGACAAGTGAAGGAAATGTATTGGTAAATGAAGTGGAATATAAGAAATATGTCAAAGAATGTGAAGGAAATCATAAAATAGAGATTGTGACACGTTCTGGTGATATTCGTGTAAAGATGGAAGAGATTAGTGAAAATGAATCAGAAGTTAATGTTTAATTATCTGCATGGTACGGATATTTGGTTATATCAAAGAAAAGATATGTTTCGTGTAAATACGGATACTAGTTTGCTTGGTCATTTTATGAAGGTAAATGATGGAGAATGTGTATTAGATATTGGTACCAATAATGGTGCATTATTGTTATATGCGTCTCGATTTACGAAGGGTAAACTGATTGGTGTTGATGTATTAGCAGAGGCTTGTGAATTAGCGATTCATAATTTGGAATACAATAAGATTTTGAATTATGAAGTCATTCATTCACCAATTCAAGAAGTGAATATAGAACCAGTGGATGTAATTGCTTGTAATCCACCGTATTTTCCATTAACGGAGAATGTGAATAGTAATCCATTTTTACAGGTGGCTAGACATGAAATTCATTTAACTTTGGATGAATTGATGTATCAAATTTCTCGTTTGTTGAAAGATAATGGTAGATGTTATATGGTACATCGTGCCAGTCGTGAAAGTGAGATTGTGGCTTGTATTTCTGCTAAGGGAATGTATGTTAAAACTTTACAGAGAGTTAATGATGAAAATCGTGAAGATGCAGTTAGTTTGTTAGTGGAAATTGTGAAGTATCCATGTGAATGTATGGAGTTAGATTCTATTTGTTTGAAAAGATAGCAGTACGTGAGTATTGCTTTTTTTTATCTGCTTGGTGTGGAGTGCGGCGAAAAAGTGATAGTCATATGTGATACCATATGCATAGAATAA
>JAFZDT010000035.1 GCA_017561055.1 Erysipelotrichaceae bacterium | reverse complement strand
TAACTTTCAGTTGATAATGGTGCTGTATTGATTTGTTCACTTGTAGTATAAGCATAAGTTTTCGCTTCTAATAAGTTACCACCAAAATCATAACTAAATGTATAGGTTTTACCTAGTTCTTGATTATTTTCTCTTATCAACTGATTTATTAAATATTGGTGGAGTTAAACTTCTAGTAGTTTTTCCATGATTCATACATTTCGATAAAGTATTCTTCTATTTTATGAATATATTTTGAATTATTCCAACTAACAAATTCTAATAAATAATCAACATAATCCTTTTGATTAACAATTTTTCTATTTGTCATATTTCCCAGCAACACAAGTGATGGAATATCCTTTTCATTTGTTGTAACTAACTTAATACAATATTCTTTTTTATAGTAAGGCTTATTGATTAACACTGTAGATAAGCATCCTATTTCCTGTAACGGAAAAACATCAATTTCTTGAATTGAAGGAATATAATTCCATATATTTTTATAAAAATTAATAACTGGAACAATGTGTCCAGGATACTCTATTGTATCTCCAATTTTCGTAAATACTATATATTTTCCATAGTATCCTTTTTCTTTGCTATACTCACTTGTTAATTGATAAGCAAATACATCACCAACATTCCACCTGCATTCATAGAAATTGTATTTTCGAACCTTCTTTTCTTTAGGCTGAGGACTTAATAGTTTTTCTTCTATTTCTTTTACAGTCTTTAGCCATTTTTCATATCCATTATCTTTTGCATCTTCCCAAACACTAAAATTTCAATGCTTTACATAATATAATGCTTTTTCTTTTACTTTATCTGAAAGTCTACCATATTCCCATTCAGTTACGGCTAAAGCAAACCAAAACAAGTATTCATCATCACTATCTAAATTCTTTTCATAGGATTCTAGTATTTCCTCTTCTACCTCTATTGTTGTTTTCCCACGCCTAAGTTTATCAATATATTCATCTCGTACGTCACACGATAAATCATCTTGAAACAAATTTGTTCCCCATGTGCCCATATTCTCATCACCTCTCCATATATTCTAACCAATCTTGTTCCTCAGCACCTTCAAAAATTGTAACAATATTTACAAGGTAACTTTCATATATGACTAACACTTTTTAAT
Source organism: Erysipelotrichaceae bacterium (assembly GCA_017561055.1). Lineage (GTDB taxonomy): Bacteria > Bacillota_I > Bacilli_A > Erysipelotrichales > Erysipelotrichaceae > RGIG4607. Next base: position 21,249 of record JAFZDT010000035.1, on the reverse strand, counting down.
CGAAATCCAGGTTTATATTTTTTAAAAACATTCCATCATTTAGTATTTATACTTATTTATAAGTTGATTAAATTCATCTTCTTTAAAACTTCCATATCCCCTTGTTTGAATGCCTTTATCAATTTGATATGTATATCTACCACCATAATCAAACACTTCATATTCTCCATGAGCATAATTAATTTTAAATGCAATTGTATTAAACTCAATTGGCGCTGGTCCACCTAAATGCCATCTATATTTTAATTGGGTGAAATCATCTATAAACTCATCAATATCTTCTATTTCATTTATGATTATATATGAATATTCTTTTTTTCCTTCCACAAAAACTTCTACTAATTGTATACTTTCAATCAGCTCGTGAGAGTAAAGCAATTTATAGGAAACAGGAATACCTACATACACAGTAAATAAGATTGTAATTAAAAAAATAATAATCATAAAATATTCAAATATTCTTGGTAATTTGTTTTGAAAAGCTATATTAATACTACCCTTTTGCTTAATCTTATTAATCATTACATTATCACCCTACCATATCTATTTGCTTCACTTTCCCATGGTAAACTATAATACTCTTCCTCACTAATAGTGCCTGGTGCATATAGAAACCAATAAACCAATACAGATGGAATCATTACACTTCCAACATATTTTGCCGGACCTTTTTTCCTCAATTGAACAGTGTGTCCATATTCATGTCTTACTAAATTTTTGTTTTGTTGATTTTCTCCAAAAAATACCACTCCAAAAGTGGAATGCGTCGATATTTATACATTCATATTTTAAACCATATATATACAAATATCTATTATTACAACATAGAATAAATATCCACTAGCCTAGCTAGTGGTTTTTCTTTTTCGGGCATAGCCCTAATACCACTGGCCGCACACAAGTGTGCATATGACCGCCTGCCAGCTGTGCAAACATTACTTGCTACCCTTTAAAAGGGTCTCTTGGATCAAACATACTTAACTGATCCGCTTGTTGATCTGCTTTCATCTGATTTGCGATATATTCTTTTATTGCCTTCGTATTCTTTCCTACTGTATCTACATAATATCCTCGACACCAAAACTCTCTATTCCTATATGCAAACTTCATATTTCCATACATTTGAAATATCATCAAACTACTTTTTCCTTTTAAATATCCCATGAATGACGATACGCTTATTTTTGGTGGTATTGCCAACAACAAGTGCACATGATCTGGGCATATTTCTCCTTCGATGATTTCTACACCTTTCCAATCACATAGTGTCTTAATAATTTCTCGTATCGCTTCTCTTTTTTCATAAAAGAATACCTTCCTTCTATATTTTGGTGCGAACACCACGTGATACTTACAATTCCATTTACTGTGTGCTAAACTATTTACAGCATTATTTTGGTTACTCATTATAATGTGTCCTCCTATTGTGTTATTTCTTTTTGCAAGCTGGCCGGCTTACAAATAGTTTAGCACAATAGGATTCATCGCTTAAGCTACACTGAACCACACGACTATCGTGTGGTTTTCTATAACAAAAAAGGATGCTTTTCGCATCCTTAAAATTATAGTTTTCTAGCTACTTCATATCCTTCTGTAATTGCGTCTTTGATATTACCAACTTTATGACCATCACCAATTAAATGATATGTTGCATTCGCTGCTTTTAACATATCTTCCATTGCTGGATCAATATGATAACCACAAGCAAAGATTAATGTATCTACATTATCTAATACATGTTCTTTTCCTGCTTGTTCATAGGTAATTGTAGATTCTGTTGTAGCTGTTACTTTCGCATTACATTGGATATTGATACCCTTTTCCATCATACGTAATGCTAATACACTTCTTGCTGAACCACCTTCAGTCATTAAGATTTCAGGCCCCATTTCCAACAATGTAACAACACGATTTCTTGGGAATCTATCATTTACAAGTGGAGCCACATAGTCTGCAGTTTCACATCCTACACTTCCTCCACCTAATACAACAATACGTTGTCCAGGGAAAGCTTTACCAGCTAAAATATCATCAGCTGTAGCCCAATGTTTAAAGTTTGTTAAAGCGTTTGGAACATTTGGTTTAGCACCTGCTGCAGCGATAACTTCATATCCAGCAAATTCATTTTCTAACATTTCTTTCGTTACTTTGGTATTCAAACGAACTTCAATACCATTCACTGCTAAACGATTTACCATGTATTTTACAACTTTAGTAAGTTCTTGTTTCGCAATTGGTACACAAGCCACTAACATTTGTCCACCCAATTGTTCTTGAGCTTCACATAGTACTACATGATGACCACGTTTATGTGCTACATACGCAGCTTCCATACCTGCTACACCACCACCAATGACTAAGATGTTTTTCTTTTCTTCTGCTGGTTGTAATGTATCTTCATTTTCTAATTCAAATGAAGGATTAATTGAACAAGCAACGCGTTTACCAAACATAATACCTGTTAAACAACGTCCGCAACCAATACATGGTTTAATTTCAACTTCTCTACCTTCATATGATTTATTTGTAAATTCTGGATCACATAAATTTGCACGTCCAATCATAACTGCATCTGCTTGACCATTCGCAATAATTTCATCCGCAACCCAAGCATCTGTAATACGACCAACTGTCACTACAGGAATGTTAATGTGTTTTTTGATGTATTCAGATAAATGTGTATGGCTTCCTTGTTTAGTACCAGGAGCTGGCATAGAACTAGCACGTTTGATTGTATTACCACCAGAAACATGAATAAAGTCTACTCCAACTTTTTCCAATTGCTTACAAACATACGTCATATCTGTAAGATTTAAACCACCATCACTATATTCATCACCAGAAATACGTACATCAATAATGAAATCATCACCACAACGTTTACGTACTTCCGCAATTACTTCTAATGTTAAACGCAAACGACCATGAATATCTCCACCATATTCATCTGTACGTTTGTTATATAAAGGTGATAAGAAACCACCTAATAAACCATGCGCATGGGCACAATGAATTTCAACTCCATCACCACCAACTTGTTGCATACGATAAGATGCATCACCAAATTGTTTAATGATGACTTGTAATTCTTCTTTTGTTACAGCTCTAGGAGCTGCTTTTGCATAATATGGTCCTACATTACTTGGTGCAATCAATTGAGGTGTACCAGGCAATGGGAATGCCATAAAAGCTGGATGGAATAATTGAGGTAATAACACTGTGCCATATTTATGCACTTCATCAAATACCTTTTTCCAACCTTCCATATAACTATCATCATGGATAGACATATCGCCAGGTAAATATACATATGTAGGTTCTACTGTTACTACTTCAGAAACAATTAATCCTACACCACCTTTCGCTCTAGCACCATAATGTTGTACAAGTTCATCCGTTACATATCCATTGTTGGCTAAGTTAGTAGAAATAGGTGGCATAAATACTCTGTTTTTAATTGTCTTTTTACCAATTTGAATTGGTTCAAATAAATGTTTATACATTGTCATATTTATTTCTCCTTAAAGTGAAAGACCCATCTTCACACTTGGAAGATAGGTCTTAATGTGAAAATTAGATTTCGTTAGCAGCTTTATATCCACCACGAATTGCGTTAGCGATATCCGCAGTTCTTTCACCAGCACAGTCACCTGCATAGTAAACTGGAACTGTAACACCTTCAACGTCTAATACATTTTTAACAGAACCAACAGCCATTACCACTGTATCACATTCGATAACAACATCTTTTTCTTCCTTAACATCAGTAGCTAATACTTTACCTTCTTCAATAGCATTTACTTTTGTATTTAGATATTGTTTAACACCATGTTGTTGGAAGTCTTTCATGATTGTTGGAAGGATTGTTGTAGATTCACCACTTGCAATCTTATCAGCCATTTCCACGATAGAAACTGTGCAACCTTTTGTTAAGATATGTTCAGCTGTTTCAGTACCAACTAAACCACCACCGATAACTACGCAATGACCTTTAACTTCAGCTTTATCAGCTAATACATCCCAACTTGATACTACATTAGCACCATCAGCACCAGGAATACGTAAAGAAATATCATGAGCACCAACAGCAACGATAACTGCATCAGCCGCATTCATAATTTCTTTAGTAGCTTCTGTATTTAAATGTACATTTACACCTAATGTTGGTAATACTTTTTCATAGTAGTCAACTGAACGTAAGATTTCATCTTTTCTTGGAGGTACACTAGCGATATGGATTTGTCCACCAATACGTCCTTCTTTTTCATAAACATCAACAGTATGTCCACGTTTTGCGGCTACTCTAGCAGCTTCTAAACCAGCTAAACCAGCACCAACGATAACTACATGTTTCTTTTCTTCTGCAGGTTTAATGAAGATAGTTGCTTCATCACCATTTTCAGCATTTAATACACAAGAAATGTAACGACGACCTTGAATAGCATCTACACATCCCTTATTACAGTTCAAGCATTCACGAATTGGTTCATCATTTTCAACTTTTACTGCGATATCTGGATCACATAATAATGAACGTCCATAACAAATGATATCTGCATCACCATTTCTCAAGATTTCTTCACCATTTTCAACAGTTACTACTTTACCAACAACTGCTACAGGAATATTTACAACTTCTTTTACTCTCTTAGTAATTGGCAACATCCAATTATATTCTCTTGTACCCATTGGAGGAATTGTATCAGCCATATTACCTGTATGGTTTGCTTGAGCTACTTGAATCATATCAACGCCTGCTTTTTCTAATTCAATCGCAAACTTGATACCATCTTCTTCATGTAAGCCACCTTTACCACGGTCTGTACCATCTTCATTTTTAGTAATGAAAGGTAATTTATATTCAATCATTAATGTTGGAGCAGCTTCTTTAATTGCTTTAACAACTTCTAATGCATAACGAATACGATTTTCTAAGCATCCACCATATTCATCTGTACGATGATTTAAAATATCAGAACATAAAGAACCTAATAAACGGTCACCATGTACTTCGATAGCATCAATACCAGCTTCCATAGCACGACGAGATGCTTGAGCAATTGCTTCTTTAATTTGATTCAATTGTTCAACACTAGCTTCAGTAACAAAGTGTTGCATATCATGATGTAATTTCGCATATGCTTCATCACTTAATTTTTTAGCTTCAGCCATCTTAGCACCAAAAGTAGCCATATCACCAGCTTCTTTAGCAGCTTGAGCTTCCATCATTGCTTTTCTTGATAACATAATCATACGTCCAACACCTGGAACATCATATTCAGGGTGGAACAATTGAACTGCTACTTTACAATCATATTCATGCATAGCATCAGCTAATTTTTTAAATGTTGGAATTTGACGATCATCACACAATTTAGGTGTAGGAGAAGCTGTCATAACAGGAGCTACGTCCCCGATAATTACATAAGAAGAACCACCTTGTGCAATACGTTTGTAGAAGCTTAAACTTCTTTCACCGATAGAACCATCACGTTCTTCATATCCTGTTGTTTGAGGAGGGAACATAATACGATTCTTTAGAGTTAAATTACCTACTTTAATAGGTTGTAATAATAATGAATCTTTAGCCATAATAAGAATTATCCTTCTTTCTTTAGTTGTTAATATTTTATCATATGTTATATAATATTTTCATAAGAAAATAAATATTTTTCGAAAGGAGAATTTCTGATGAACGAAAAAACAAAAAACATTCTATGGGGTGCTTTTGTTGTAGTCTTTCTATTAGCCTTTGCCTATTTAATCATCTTTGACGACTTCGAACACATCGAAGACAGTAATGGCGCAAACACAACAATTAACCGTATTACTGATCAACAAATCATTGATAATGAAATGGATAGTAAAGGAATGAAATATGGTAAATCTAGACTAGAAGCTTTAGGTCTTACATCTGGCATGGTCAATTTTAGTTCTGACCAATTTACTGGTGTTATTGAAATTATGCAAATCGATTACATGATTGCCCCAACATTCACACTAGATATTTATAATTATCAAATTAATGAAGGAAACTTCGAATTAGTACTTATTAGTAATGATCGCATTATCGCTAGACTTTCTCCTGGTGATGAAGAAACATTTACAGCAAATATTAAAGGTGATTTAAGAGTAGTAGCTGTTGGAGAAAGCGCGAATTTCTATTTTGAAATGACACGCAGTTATTTCGATCAATTTATACACGTACTTTGGGAATAATTACGGAGAATACCTATGTTAAATTTCACAAAAGAACAATTATATAATTTGAGCGATAAAAGCATCTCATTTGAAACATTCAGTGATTCATTAGACAGAGTTAAAGAATTATGTACTGAATTAAAGAAATTTAACTCTAAAGAAGAAGCCATCCAATTTTTGATGGAAGAAACAAAAGAAGTTTACGAAAAATGTGTTGAAGCATATGACTTCTATAGCAAATTAGCCAATAAACTATAAAAGCGAAAAGACTAACTTTTCGCTTTCTTTTATTATGAACGATTTCTATATAACATATTTCTACTTACTGTACCATCTTCATTACGAATATACATATTGCGTTCAATTAATACAGTTTCAATAGGCGCTTTCGCATGATGTGTTTTTAAGAATGGTGTATCCTTTTTGATTTGTTTATACAAATCTTCTAAAGCTGTATCACCCAATTCTTTACACTTACTATTTAATACTGAAGAATAAGCAGGTAATTTCTTATCTAACATCTTCATATCTTTCATAGCATTGCACAATTCATAAATTTCCATTTTGCTAGCTTCTTCTACATTAGCTTTAAATTCTACAGCCATATCGCCAACTTTTTCTTTCACTTTATCAAATAATCCCATAAATACATCTCCTTTTTATAACAAATATCAATACTTCTTCAATAAACCTTCAGCTATAAAATGAATACTACCATCTTCATTTAAGCCACGCACTTTAACTATATTTTCATTGCAATATTTTTCTAACACTAATACTTCATTAGATCCTGTTTCCTTCTTAAATTGAATCGAAATATCTTCTACAAAATACTCCTTGAATACATCATAACCAATGCAATCACATACCCACTCAATATACTTCGCATTATTTAAATGTCCATTTACATCAAGATCACCATAACGAACCTGACGTTTTTCTACAAATTCATATCCAACTTCATCATCAAAATTTGTTTCAATTTCAATCGAACCAGGTTTACAAATTTCTTCTGGGAATGTTAAACCCACACGCTTTGGAATTGCAATACGACGTCGCACTAAATCAATTAAAGTCCATTGACTTGTAGCTTCAACAATCACTTCACCAGCACTATTTAAAACTGCGTATTGACGAGGATGTACAACTGCAGAACCTTGGGTAATCCAAGTACGAACTACAACTTCATCATCCATATGGATTGGTTGATACACCTTCACACGCATCTTCGCAATCACCCAACCATATTGATCAATATACTTAGGATCCCAACCACCAAAGCTTGTCGCATGAGCTGTCGCAATATTCGCAAATTCGGTAAACATATCACTCAATTTCCAATTTCCTAAAAAATCAGTTTGTGTATACCCCAATTTCATTTTTCTATCCATCATATGTTATTCCTCACTACTTTTCAATTTCAATTAAAATTGTTTGTTTATCAATCATACGTTTATCATCACCTTGACGCATAACTTGAACTTCTAATGTTACACTTTTAATACTTGTACTATTTACTTTAGCTAAATCTTCTAACGATGCTCTAGTTACATCAAAACAATAAGAATGTGGTGGTAATGCAACATATCCATACGTTTTCTTAGGAATATATCCATTTACAATAACTTTACTTATTTGCATACGAACATTGGTATCTGTTTCATTCGCAAAACATAGCTTAACATATGCTTCCTCTTCATCTTCAAAAGTACCTAACGACCAAATCTTATAGCCATCCACATCCATTTCTAATGTACCTTTTTCTTCAAATTGGTATACATAATTTGGGTCATCGGTTGTAATCGTTAAAAAATCTGTTGTCTTATATGTTTCATAATCATTTTTACCCATCTTTGATAAATACAAACGATAGGTAATACTCGCAATCGATTCTAAATCCATCTCTGGATTTCTACTTTGATAATATTCTGAAAAACATTGTTGTGTGCTATTTGGAGCAACTTCAGCCCACAAATGTCCATTTACGGATACATTATTTAACATCATTGATTCAGAATAAATGTTAATGGCTTTATTTGAATGATTGGTAATTTCAAAGTTGATGAACATTTCATCTTGATTTAAATCAATGGTACTTTCTTTAGCTACAATGGTCATAACACTATCTTCATATACCACTTGTTCCGCAATCTTCACTGTTTTTTTAGTTGGATTTGAATCTTGATTTTGTTCTTCATTAGTTGGTTGTTCACTACATCCAAAACAAAACAAAGCTACCAATAACAATGTTAGAACTTTCTTCATCTATAACCAACCCTTCTTTACACAATAATGATAAATGCCATCATCCTTTACATGACCACAAAAATCATCGGCTACTTTTTTCAATTCTTCCGTAGCATTTTCCATCGCTACACCTAAACCAACCGTTTGTAACATATCAACATCATTTCCAGCATCGCCAAAAGCAACAGCTTCTTCTACGGTAAATCCAAAGTATTCTAACACTTTTTGGATACCTGTTCCTTTACCACCATCTACAGGTACAATATCTCCAGCACGATCCCACCAAGCAGTTAATTTAGCACCAGGCGCATCTTTCATTAAAGCTTCATGTTCACTTGGTGTTGTACCTACCATAATTTGATAAACCTCCCCTTTAGAAAATTCATCAAAATCATCTACTACATTCACCAATTGATGTGAAATGTTCATATAATCAATTAAATCTTGATCTTTACCATTGGCACACATACGTTCTAAACCAGCTAGCTCCACTGGTCTACCAATACTCGTCGCATTTTTGATAATTTGTTGTACATCTTGAGTAGGAATTGGATTATTAAAAATCAATTCTTCTTTTGTATAACAATAAGACCCATTAAATGTTAAATACGCATCAAATTCTACTCCTTGAAAATCAGGCAAGATAAGCGGAGGTCTACCTGTCGCAATACAAATCTTTATTCCATTATCTTGTAATTGATGTAACATGTTAACAGTTGTCTCAGTCATCAATTTATTTTCAATATTTTTTAATGTTCCATCAAAATCAAAAAAAGCTATTTTTATCATACACATTCCCTCATTTGTGATAATTTTACCACACATTTGTCGCACTTGTGCTATGATAATTACATATAGGGAGGTATTCTATATGACAGACTATTTAGTTGGGGAAACATTATCATTTGAAAATGAAGAAGGCAAAGAACTAGAATTAGAAATTATTGATATCTTTGATTACAATGGAGACATTATTTTCTGCTTAGCATTCAAAGAAAATGATGATTCTTTATATATTATGAAAGCAGTTGCGGATAGTGAAGATACCTTTGATCCTGTAACAGATGAAGAATATGATATGTTCTATCAAATGTATGTACAAAGAGTTGAACAATTAGAAGAAGATTCACAATATTGGAGTTAATAAAAAAAGAGTATCAAATGATACTCTTTACTTTTTCATTGAAGGACACGATTTCTTGCCACAAGCTTTCGCATGAGGACAGCCAATACATTTCGCTCCATTTTTCTTTTCTTTAATGATATAGCCAATCGCTACTACTAGAATAATAGCTAATATAGCGATAACTATGATATCCTTGCTATTCATAGAGCACCTCTATTTTGCTTTCTTAATTAAATAAACAATATAAGCTACGATTGCGCCTACAATAATCAATCCAGGGACAAAACCTGTACCTACTGTTTGTGTAGTTAATAAGGTACCTACTTGATATACAACAAAGGCTACTGTATACCCTGTTGCGAATTGTAAGCCAACTCCACCCCAGAACCATTTACGATCATTGATTTCTGAGTTCATAGCTCCTAATGCCGCAAAACATGGAGGTGTAAATAAGTTAAACATCAAATACGCTAAAGCAGCTGCTTTTGTTAAACCCATCGCAAGAGCTACTTCATTTGCGCCTGAAGTTAAAATTAATTCATCAACATCAATAAAGTTTGTTAGAGAATAACATACTGCCAATGTACCTACTACATTTTCTTTCGCAATAAAACCTGTAATCGCTGCTGCGGCTAATTGCCAAGCACCAAATCCTAATGGAATTAATACTATTGCAAATGGATTTGCGATAGATGCTAAAATAGAAGTCGCTTCCATACCTTCTTCAACCAATTCCAATTTCCAGTTGAAAGACTGCATAATTTGTACCACTGTATTACATACCAAAATAATTGTTCCCGCTTTTACAATATAGGCTTGACCACGAGATAGCATAGAAATACATGCTCTTTTTAAGCTTGGAAGTTTATATTCTGGTTGTTCCATAATGAAGAACGATTTACGAGAATTGTATCCAGCAATCTTATTAACCAATAATGCTCCAAAGAAAATAAGTGCCATACCCATAAAGTACATAAGTGGACCTACCCAACTAGAGCCTGGGAAGAATACACCAACAAATAAAGCAATAACTGGAAATTTTGCCCCACATGGCATAAATGGTGTTAACATCGCTGTTGCTCTGCGTTCTCTTTCATTACGAATCGTACGACAAGCCATAACTCCAGGAATTGCACATCCTGTACCAATTACCATTGGAATAATAGACTTACCAGATAAACCCACTTTTTTAAAGATAGGATCTAATACCACTGTTGCACGAGCCATATATCCACAATCTTCTAATAAAGCAATTAAGAAATACATCACCATAACTAGTGGTAAGAAACCAACAACCGCTCCTACTCCACCAATCATACCATCAACCAATAATGCATATAAGAATGGATTCACATCAGTAAGCATTTCGCCTACCCAACCTTGGAATGTTTCAATCCAGCCAACTAATACATCAGCTAACCAAACACCTAATCCACTTTCATGTTGTGAAATCATGAATACGCCATAGATAACAACCGCAAAAATAAGTAAACCTAAAATTGGATGTGTTATAATCTCGTCTAATTTGTCTTGCCAAGTTTCTTCACTTGTAAATACTTTTCTAGTTTCAATTGTTTTAACAAGATCATTCACAAAGGCAAAACGTTTTCTATCTGCAGCTTCCACTTCTTTTTTGTTTGTTAAATCGACATTTCCCATAACAAATGGTGCAGTTTGTGATTTACCTTTTAAAGATACAGCCATTTCTACAACTGCTTTTAAACCAGCATTTGATGCATCCTCTGCAACTGTTGAAATAACAGGACACCCTAATTTCTTAGATAATGCTTCCACATCAATTTCAGTTTCTTTCTTATCCGTAATATCACTCTTATTCAAAGCTACAACCACTGGAATTCCTAATTCCAATAATTGTGTAGTAAAAAACAAGCTACGACTTAAATTCGTAGAATCCACGATATTAATAATCACATCTGGTTTCTCATTTTTAACATAACTACTTGTAATACTTTCTTCTTGTGTAAATGGAGACATTGAATATGCGCCTGGTAAATCTACCGCAATCAATTCTTCATTACCACTATAATAGTTCTTTTTAATTTTATATTCTTTCTTTTCAACGGTTACTCCCGCCCAGTTTCCAACACGTTCATTTCTACCCGTGATGGCATTGAATAGTGTTGTTTTTCCACTGTTTGGATTTCCTGTTAATGCTATTCTCATTGTTTCCTCCTATAGTTAGTTATAACTAACTGTTTCTCAAAATAATAATGGTGTTAACCACCATTGTTAAATAATAATCGCTTCCGCTAATTGATAGTCAATGCTATAGCGTCCATCTTTAATAGCAACTACGCATACCCCTTTACGATGAGCAACCACCGTAATTGGTTCACCACTATAACATCCTAACGAAAAAAGAAAGGCATTCAATTCATCATCATCTGTTTGAATATCTTGAATAATATATTCTTGACCAATATTCGCGTCTTTTAATGTCATCTTTTTCACCTTACCTTTTTCAGTTATACTCAACTAACTACCATATGTTAGTATAGACTAACTTAAGTGTCAACCAAAATTTCCCATAAAAAAGGATTCCTAAAGAATCCTTAGATGTATTCATAACGTTTACGATAAGCTAGAATAAATGCGATTGTAATTAACATAGATATACCTTCCGCAAAAACAATGGACCACCACACACCATCAATGTCCCACAACAAAGGCAATGTTAGCACAAAGAATACTTGTAGAATAACCGTGCGTTCAACTGATAAAAATGCGGATATTAAACCATTATTCAAAGCAGTAAATAAGCTTGATCCAAAGATACCTATCCCACTAAATACAAAGGATATGGAGAAGATTCTAAATGCATGAATGGTCATATCCATTAACTCTTGATCATAACTTGTGAAAATGAAGGCTAATGGTTTTGCTAATACTTCTGCAGATACTAACATCATCACAGATACCAATGTCATTAAAACCATGGACTTCTTAAAGATGTTCTTTAATTCATCCGTATTTTTAGAACCATAGTTATACCCAATAATTGGAGAAGTTCCCATACAATATCCAAAGAAAATCGCAATAAATATCATATTTACATACATAATGACACCATATGCCGCAACACCATCATTACCCGCATACTTCAACAATTGTAAATTTAATAAAATACCTACACTCGACATAGATATGTTTGATAAAAACTCACTTGAACCATTGGTACAAGCTTTTAATAATGCTTTGAAATCAATTTCTGGTTTTCCTAATCTTAAAATCCAATGTTCCGTCGCAAATAAATACATTGGTGTTAATGAACCAACTAATTGTCCTGCAATGGTCGCAAGTGCTGCACCAGCAATACCCCACTTAAACAACGCAATAAATAAGGCATCAAAAATAATATTGGTCATACCAGCCGCAACTGTAATTCTAAAATTCACTTTCGGTTGTTCTGCAGTAATTAAGAAACCTTGGAACGTATATTGTAAAGAAAAGAAAATATTGCCAATCATCATAATACGACCATAGACAATTGCATGTTTCAACACTTCCCCTTCAGCACCTAAGAATGATGCGATTTGTGGTACTAACATAAAACCAATTAGTGCAAATATCGCACTAATAACAATCATAAAATAGACAAAGAAAGAAAATAAGCGATTTGCCTTTTCATTTTCCCCTTCACCCAAGATTTTCGCAATCAGCGCAGAACCACCAATACCTATCATATTACCTACAGCGCCTAAGATAATAATAAATGGCATAATGATGTTTAATCCTGTAAAAGGATCTTTTCCCACAAAATTTGAAACAAAGAATCCATCAACCACTCCATAAATCGAAGTGAATATCACACTCGCAATACTGGGTAAAACAAATTGTAACAAACGTTTGTAGGTAAAATGATCCGATAATTGAATTTGTTGTTTCATAAACGTCATTTACCTCTTTCTAGCTTTTACTAATAACATCAACAAACATAATGTTTTATTGATGTGTATTAGCTTCTTGTAAAAAATTATCAATTTCTTCTCTTGTTGGCATAGATACTGTTGTACCAATTTTTTGTACAGATAAAGCCGCTAATGCATTCGCAAAACGAGCTGCTTCCCAAATATCTTTACCTTCACTTAACGCACATAAGAAGCCACCATTAAAGGCATCTCCTGCACCTGTTGTATCAATCGCTTTTACTTTAAACGCTTCTACAATGTCTTCTTTTTCATTTGTAGAAATAAATACTCCACGACCACCTAAAGTAATAACTACTACTTCAACACCTTTAGATTTGATAATTCTAGCAGCTTCTTTAGCCGCTTCTAAACCATCAATCTTAATACCCGTCATCTCTTCAGCTTCCACTTCATTTGGAGTAACCATATATACTTTAGACAAGAAGTCATCACTCATAGGCGCATAAGGAGCAGTATTCACAATGACTTTTACATTATGTTTTCTAGCTAATTCTACAATACGTTCATTCGCATCTTGATTCACTTCTAATTGTAATAATACATATTCACAATCTTTTAATACTTCTTCTACCTTATTCGTATCTTCTTCATTTAATAGATTACAAGTACCTGGTACAATTACGATTTCATTTTGTCCACTTTCTTCATGTACCATAATCAATGCACAACCAGTACTAGAAGCATCTGTTTGAATAATATAATCCGTAGACATATTTAAATTATTCATTGTATCTAAAATAATACCCGCAAAAGCATCTTTACCCACTTTTGTAATCATTGTTACATTCGCATTTGCTTTATGAGCAGCTACCGCTTGATTAAATCCTTTACCACCTGGCCCCATTTGGAACATAGAACCTTTTAATGTTTCACCAGCCACTGGAAAACGTGGTGTGCGTGCCATTAAATCTACAAAAAAACTACCAAATACTGCGACTTTACTTGCCATAATCAGTTCCTCAATTCTTTTTTATTATTTTACCATACAAAAAAGAGATATTCCTAACTAATATCTCTAAGTACCTCTACCATCACATTTTTTATCATGAGGAACCAAACGATTCCCACAATAATGTTGACGATTATAAAAATTTTGTGTATTAAATTCCTGCATATCTCGATCATCATCAATATCTTCAGACAAATTCTCAAACTCATCTTCTTCTACATGAAAATATAAATACTTAGGATCCTTCTTATCCATACCACTCACCTCAAGATATAGTATGAGACTAGAATATGAAAATATTCACTCGTTTTATGTCGATATAACTATCTATTTGCATATTTCATTATAGAAGAAACTAATAATACAATTCCTAGTGTAAAACATACACTACCTACTATAGTATCTAACCGATTCGCAAAATAGCCTATCATTACACTTCCTACAACTATGTTTAGCATCATTTTCCTCATTATTCATCTACCATTTGTACTTTCAACCACTTTCTAGTAGTTTTAACACTATATTGCAAAGTATATTCTCCACATCCTTGAAGTATCGCATTATGAATATTCATTATTTCCTGGGTAATCTTTTCTTTATTAGCATACCATCCTAAAAATATTGTAGAATCTTTACCTTCATACACACCAAATAAAGCATATGCAGGTGCAAGTTTACCACCACTCATTTTCTTAGATGATACAATGGAAACACATCTAGCAAGCACATTTTCATGAGGTGAAGTAATCAAAATGGCTTTAGATATAGACATTTGTTTTTCTTTAACATCAATATCCAATAAATAGTCCAAAGAAACATTTAATTTTCTAGCAAGCATAATCAATTTTTCTACTTCAGGATACCCTTCACCTAGTTCCCATTTAGAAACCGCTTGACGACTTACATCTAACATATACGCTAATTCTTCTTGCGATAATTGTTTCTCTTTTCGTGCCTGTTTTAATTTTTCCGCAAAACTCATCCTAATTTCCTCCTATCCATATTTAGATTATAGATATTTTCTATGAGGAATCTACCAACCTACATTTGCTTTTTGGCTACTTAAAGTTGCGAAATACTTTTTCAAAACGCCATTTATTAAAAATTATAATTTTATAGTTTCTTTGATCTAGCATATGAAATGTAGCAATAGGAAATACAACCCATTTCCATGTAACATCTTGAATCTCAGATATTGGTAATACCAAATTTCGCAATTCTTTACTAACCGTAAGCTTATTTGTTTTATACGTTATAGATTGTTCATCTACATATAATGCACCACCTAAGATTCCATTTTGAATCAAACTACAGATAAAAACACTTTTCATATTATACCTTCTTACATTCTAATGGTTATATCAAAATACTGTTCTTGGAATTGTACTTGTTTTAATATTTCCTCTTTTGTAAAAGACAGATGTTCTGGTACAACAACCCACTTATCTTCAATATCATCTTCTCTATGAATAATCGCTATGACTTTGCCTACAAAGGTTTTTATAGGTTTATCTACACCCAATATATAGGCATCTTGTTCTTCACCATCTAATGCCATAACACCTTCAATATAGCCATAATTTACAGGATAATATAAATCCTTATGTTTTGGATGATAACTTCCTAAAGGTCTATCTACAATTACAGTTACCGTTTTTCCTATCATAATAGTTTCCTCTTTTTGTTATTTTAACACATAAAAAACGTTCCGAAGAACGTTTTTAGAATACAAAGATAATATATACCAAAGTAATACATAAACCAATACATGCTAGTAATAAACCAAATGATAATGAACGAGTAATAATGAAACGTTCTTCATATAATTTAGTACCAAATAATGCGAATTCATGTACATAGTCTTTATATACTGGGTTTTTCTTTTGATACGTATTATTCGCAAACCATTGATATGCATTCATTACCTTACCAGCAGTATGTGTAATGAAATTACCTTCTGGTAATTCATATGGTAATGGACTATCGCTATACAATGTTTTACGTAATACAACTACAATACCATCTACTACACTATCGAATACTCTACATACTAAACGAGAGATAAATGGTAAGAAACCTAATAAGATTGGACGATAGATTTTGTTTTCTACATCGAACCATTCTGGCCATAGATTTACATACTCATTATTCTTGATTAATACTTTTCTAATGAAGAATAAGTAAACAAGAGCACCAATAGTGATTGAGATTAAACCACCTTTTAAGTTAACCCAAGCAAAATAATGAACGGCATGACCAGCTTCATGTAAATGCATGAATTCTTGACCAATAATAGCTACTTGATCCATTAATTTGTGTGGGAATAATCCCCATACGAATAATAGTAAAGCAGATACTGCTAAAGCAAATGTGCTTTCCATATTCATATATTTTTTCTTACCATCATATTTAGCTTGTACTTTTTCATCGTTATTTGATTCAACAAAGATAGCAACAAATAACTTTGTCATATACGCAACAGTTAATCCACCACTGAATAAGAATACCCATTCAATAGCTGTGATTAATAAGCTACCACCAAAGTGAACAATACTTTCGTGTAATAATGTTTTAGAAATGTATCCACTGAATAGAGGAATACCACCAATAGCTAAAGCACCAACTAAGAAGATTGCTTTTAATAATGGTTTATTCTTACCAAATCCACGAATTGTATTTAAATTCAAGGCATGTGTATTCATATAGATAACACCAGCAGCCATAAATAATACTAACTTAATCATAGAGTGGTTCACCATGTGTAACATTGTACCATGTACTGCTAATTCATTATGATGACCTAGTAAGCATTGCATACCTACACCAACCATAATAAATCCAATTTGAGACATAGATGAACAAGCTAATGTACGTTTTAAATCAACTGAGAATACAGCTAAGAATGCACCACCAAACATCGTGATTGTTCCTAAAATAAGAATTAACATACCCCAAGTTGCGTCATACAAGAATAAATTGCTTGTAACAACTAAGATACCAAAGATACCAGTCTTTGTTAAAATACCAGAAAGTAAAGCAGATGCAGGAGCAGGTGCTACTGGATGGGCTTTTGGTAACCAAATGTGTAATGGGAATGCCCCCGCTTTAGCACCAAAACCAACCAACATACAAACACCAGCTGCATACAATAATGTTTTATTTTCAACTGTTTCTGCTAATGGTAAAATTTCAGAAATTGTTAATGTACCTAATTCATGATATACCATGAATAATCCCATCAACATTACCAAACCACCAATTACTGCAACTGCTAAGTAAGTAACAGCCGCACGTAATGCTTCTTTATTTTCTTCTTGAGCTACCCATACATAAGATGTAAATGACATAATTTCAAAGAAGATAAAAGTTGTAAATAAGTCACTAGATAGGAATACCCCCATCGTAGCACCTAATGTTAATAATAAGAATAAATAGAAACGATTACGATTCTCATGATGAGCAAAATATTCTCTTGAAAGAATCGTTGTCATCATCCACATTAATGCTGCGATAGAACCATATACATCTCTAAAACCATCCATTGTGAAATGTAATCCCATTCCACAAATTTCAGGAATTTCTAAAGCCATTTCCGATTGCATAGCTGCTACTAACATCAATACAAATTCAGAAACAACAATAAAGTCTGCTAAATAATCTCTAGCTTTTTCGTTTTTAAAACCAACTAACAAACAAGCTAAAGCACCAATCATAGGATAAAATACAAGAACACCTAATAAATAATTCATCATCAAGTCCCCCTTCCTACATCAATGCCATCGCAATGTTAGAGAAGAAATCCACAAATGGTTGTGCATTTACTCCAAATACAATCATTGCTACTACAAATAAACCAAATGGTAATAACATCATCCAAGTAGGATCTTTAACACCATTTAACTTAGAGTAATCAAAATCCTTACCAGGGAAGAATGCTCTTACAGTAACTGTCATCATATAGATAGCAGTTAATAATGCAGAAATTAATAAGGCAACTACACCCGCAATCGCAAGTGGAGAACCATCTGTTAATGCCGCATCCGCTAATGCCCATTTACTCATAAATCCACACATTCCTGGAACACCCATTAAAGCTAAACCAGAAATTGTATAAACGATAAATGTGAATGGCATCTTACGACCCATACCATCTAATTCATGAACATAATTTGTATGACTCTTATGCATAATCGCACCTGCACAGAAGAATGAAGTAATCTTCATAACTGCATGGAAGCACATATGACATAAAGCACCAACTAGTCCAAGTGGTGTCATTAAAATTACACCAAATAAGATATACGATAAATTACTTACTGTAGACCAAGCCAAACGACGTTTAATATGTGTTTCTTTAATCGCTCTACTACAACCATAAACAATAGTAAAGATAATTAAACACATCAATACTGTTTGAGCCCATGTACCCTTAACAAGTTCAGGTCCAAAGCAATAATATGTAACACGAATACAAGCAAATGCACCCGCTTTAACAACCGCAACCGCATGCAATAATGCAGTAACTGGAGTAGGAGCTACCCCTGCAGTTGGTAACCATTCACAGAATGGGAACATTGCTGTTTTTACAGAGAAACCACAGAAACATAAGAAGAAAATTAATGTTAATAATTCTTTCTTATCTGCTAAAGCAACTAAATTCAATACACCACCAGCAGTAAACGCTGTTGTTTCACCATATACTAGAATAAAGATAACACCAATAAATGCGAACGCAGCACCACCTAATGAATAGTACAAATACTTACGAGTCGCATGAATCGCTTCACGAGATAAACTATGAATAATTAATGGTAAAGTAACCATTGTTAATAATTCATAGAACACATACATTGATAAGATATCTTGAGATAATGCAATACCTAAAGACACCCCAAATGTAATAGTATAGAACATAAAGAATGTTGGTTGATGTTCTTCATGTTCCATATATTCAAAAGCATATAAAGTAGCTAATGGCCATAACAATGCACAAATACCTACAAATACACTTCCTACACCATCTAATCTAAAACTTACATTTAAATAATCAGTAAAGCGGAACAATGTAAATTCTGCAGTTGGTTGATTTAATAACATTAAAATCGCAAGAATTGATGTTACTAATACAATACCTTCTACATAGAACATTTTCGCTTTCTTTGTTTTTAAAGGAACAAATGGAATTGTTAATCCAAATACGATCGGTAATAAAACCACAATCGGCATAATCATTTCACTCATCACATTTCCCCCTTCCTAGAATAAGCTATTAGCAATCGTGCTAATAAATTCAATTAATCCATTTGGTAACATACCTAAACCTAATGTTAATCCCGCTAATACCATTAATGGAATCCACATAGCCTTTGGCTCTTTACCATAAGACTTAATTTCAGTACCCTCTTTAGGGAAGAAACCATTTACAACAATTTCTAATAAGTATCCAGCAGTTAATAAAGCACTCACTAAAAGAATAGCAGGACCAACATAACGGAAGGCTCCAATATCTGATTGTAAAGCACCAAGCGCTAAATACCACTTACTGATAAATCCACTTGTTGGTGGAATACCAATCAATCCTAAAGATGCGAATGTAAAACACCACAATGTAATTGGCATCGATTTACCAATACCTTGTAAATCACTAACTCTTGTAATATGACACTTAAAGATAAAGATACCTGCCGTTAAGAATAGTGCACACTTAATAAATGCATGGAATACAGTATGTAATAATGCACCTTCAAAACCAGTTGTAGTTAATACAGCTAAACCAAATAATACATACGAAACTTGAGATACTGAAGAATATGCTAAACGTTTCTTAAAGATTGGTTCTCTAAACGCAAGTAAACTACCCATAAATACCGTTAATAAACTCAATGTCATCCAAGCATATTGTACCCAAGTACCAGCAATGAAAGATGGACCAGCAATGTAGAATACTACACGAATAATAGCTAATACACCACACTTAACAATGATACTTGATAACACTGCTGAAGCAGGAGATGGTGCTACTGGATGGGCACTAGGTAACCAAGCATGTAATGGGAACATACCTGCTTTTGCACCAAAACCAATTAACATACACATGATCGCAACCAACATAATAGCTGTATTACCATCATAGCTTAATACACTCATCACTCCACCAGCTGTGAAAGTTAAACTTGGAGCATATTGATATAACACAAAGATACCAAATAAACCTAAATAAGCACCACACATAGAGTAGAATAAGTACTTCAATGAAGCCATTGTAGACTCATGAGATCCATTGTGTAATACAAAAGGCATACTTGTTAATGTCATAAATTCATAGAATAAATATAATGTTACTAAGTTACCAGCAAAATCTAAACCAACAAGTACTCCATATACAATCAAATAGAAACCAAAGAAACGTTTTTCTTCATGTTCATGTTTCATGTATACACAAGAATAAATACCTACTAACACAAAGACAATGCTAATAAAAGTTACAAATAATAAACTTAATGAATCCACCGCAAAATAAATTGGTAAATCTTCTAATAAATAGAACAATGTACAAGACATTCCTTCTTGTAAACCAACATAGATTGCTAAAGCAGCAGAAACAACCAACCCAGCAACTGAGAATAGATGAATTTTACTTAATTCTTGATCACTTTCTGCTTGATAATCATTATTTTTCTTCAAATGTTCAACAAATGAAGCCACTAATAAGATAGAACCCATTACGATAGGTAGTAAAATCGGTAATAAAATTAACATCTGACTTCACCTCCTAC
>JAFZDT010000007.1 GCA_017561055.1 Erysipelotrichaceae bacterium | reverse complement strand
GGACGTCCTATTACAGCAGCAGAAGATCCGGTAGCTGCATACCAACGTTGTGTGAAAGAATTTGTAGGTGAATAATATGGAACAATACAAACAAGAGTTTATTGAATTTATGGTGGATAGCCAAGTTTTAAAATTTGGTGATTTTACATTAAAGAGTGGTCGTAAGTCTCCTTTCTTTATGAATGCTGGAGCTTATGTAACTGGTACACAATTACGTAAATTAGGAGAATACTATGCAAAAGCCATTCATGATAACTATGGATTAGATTTCGATGTTATCTTTGGACCTGCATATAAAGGGATTCCTCTATGTGTGGCTACAACTATGGCTATTAGTGAATTGTATGGTAAAGATGTTCGTTATTGTTCAAATCGTAAAGAAGTGAAAGACCATGGTGATACAGGGATTCTTTTAGGTTCTAAATTAAAAGATGGGGATCGCGTTATCATTATCGAAGATGTAACAACTTCTGGTAAATCTATTGAAGAAACATATCCTATCTTAAAAGCACAAGCTGATGTAGAAGTAAAAGGTTTAATTGTTTCATTAAATCGTAATGAAAAAGGTAAACAAGATGATAAGACTGCATTAGATGAAATTAAAGAAGTATATGGTTTCAATACTGCAGCTATCGTTAGCATGCCTGAAGTGGTTGAACATTTATATAACAAAGAATATAAAGGTCAAGTAGTAATCAATGATGAAATCAAAGAACGTCTTGATGCTTACTACGAACAATACGGAGTGAAATAATTTTCATGAAAAAGATTGTCTACTTTCAAAAGAGTAGGCAATCTTTTTATTATGTGTCAGTGTGAAATTAATACATATATGATACACGTGTGATTCATATGTGAGTTTTGATGATTTTGTTAAGGAAAAGTTAGTGATTAAATGATGCGAGAAATGTGAAATATTTGTGAAAGAGTTTTCAAAAAACCGATGCAAAACGGCAATTTTATGAAAATTATGAAAATAAAAATATATGATTTAAAGCATGAAAATCTTTTCAAAAATAATGATATTTTTTTCATGAAAAGTTGAAAAAAGCTCTTGAAAAGGCTGAAAATAAGGCATATAATCGACTTATATTTTTGAATATGATATATCAAGTTGATAACAAGGGGGTTCGTTATATGTTCTCAAAAGAAAAAATTGCAATTGCAATCGAAGCACTCAAGGAACAAAACATTGATATGTGGATTATTGCTGGTCAAGAATCTGCTACGAATTCAGAACCTATTCTCTCAGTTATGAGTGATGCAGAATTCATCGGCTTAACAGCATTGATTTTCAATAAAGATGGATCAAGCGCAGCTATCTGTACACCAATTGATTACAACGGTTATGTACATCATGGTGTATTTGATGAAGTTATCGCTTTCCCAGTTTCATTTATTGATACATTAGCTGAATATGTTAAGAAAATGAATCCTGCAACAATTGGTTTGAATTTCTCATTAGAAAATCCAAGTGCTGATGGTTTAAGTTTGGGGATGTATAACACTTTAATGAAAGCATTCGAAAAGGCTAATTTCCAAGGTGAGGTAGTTAGTGCTGAACGAGTGGTTGTTAAAGTAAGAGGGATTAAAACAGAAGAAGAAATTGCTAAGATTCGCAAAGCTTGTCTAGCTGCTGAAGAAATCTTCAATGATGCGAAAGGTTTCATCAAGGCTGGCATGAATTGCCAAGATGTATATGCTTTCTTCCAAAATGAAGTAGAACGTAAGGGTTATGGTTACTCTTGGCCTAAGAGTTGTAATCCTGGCGTATTCAGTGGTGATGGTTGCCCAGGTGGACATATGGGAGCTCCTGATTTCCCAATTTCTTATGGAGATGTAGTAAACATTGATTTCGGTATTGTAGTTGATGGTTATGGTTGTGATCTTCAAAGAATGTACTATGTTTTAAAACCTGGTGAAACAGATGCACCACAAGATATTAAAGACGCCTTCTATGTTGTTAGAGATTCGATTCAATTAGCTGCTAAAGCTTTAAAACCTGGTGTTACTGGTTTAGAAGTTGATACAGTAGCTCGTGAATATGTAATGTCTAAAGGCTTCCCATCATGGAATGCTGCTCTTGGTCATCAAATGGGTCAAGTTGCACATGATGGTGGTCCATTACTTGGTCCTGAAAGACCTCGTTACAATCGCGATGAATTGATTCGTACACCATTATTTAAAAATATGGTATTCACAATTGAACCTGGTATTCCAACAAGAGCTGGACGTATCGGTTTAGAAGAAGATGTAGTTGTTAAGGAAGATGGAGCTGAATTCATTGTTCCATTCCAAGATGAATTATATCTAGTGTAAAAAGAAGGGGTTTGTAATATGTTCAAGTACATTGTTAAAAGATTATTGATTGGATGTATGACTTTATTTATCTTAGCAACACTTACATTCTTTGGTATGAAGGCGATGCCGGGGAATCCATTTGCTCAAGACAATAGAGGATTATCTCCAGAAGCATATGCAGCTTTAGAAAAGAAATATGGATTAGATAAACCAGTTAGTGAACAATATGTAATTTATTTAAATAATGCATTACATGGTGACTTTGGTGAATCTATTACTAAAAAAGGTCAAATGGTTGCCGATATCATTGTTAAGCGTGCACCGGTTACTGCTAAGCTTGGTACTGTAGCATTCGTTGTTGCTGTATCAGTTGGGTTAACACTTGGTGTTGTATCTGCTTTAACAAAGAAACGTTGGGTAAACAACGCGATCACTACTTTCGCAACATTAGGGGTTTCTATTCCGGGATTCTTATTTGCGATGATCATGATGTATATCTTCGGTGTTAAGCTGAAGTTGTTGCCAGTTATGGAGTTAACGAGTTGGAAACATTACATCATGCCGGCTTTAGCTTTATCGCTAAGTCCAATTTCAATGATTACTCGTTTAACTCGTAGTTCTTTAAAAGATGTAATGAATAAAGACTATATTACTTTAGCTAGATCTAAAGGTACTAAAGAATTAATGGTAATTATTAAACACGGATTAAAAAATGCAATGTTACCAGTTGTAACATACTGTGGTCCGATGTTTGCTAGCTTAGTTACTGGTTCAGTAGTAATTGAAAAATTATTTACAATTCCAGGAATTGGAGCTGAATTTACAAATAGTATTATCAACCGTGACTATACATTGGTTATGGGGTTAACATTATTATTCGGGGCTATCGTTATTGTGATGAATATTGTATCAGATATTGCAGCAGCGTTAATTGACCCACGCATTAAACTAGAAAAGTAGGTGAGTATCATGAGTGAAAACAAAATTATTTTAACTGAAGATATGCTTGAATTGCTCGATGATAGCGAAAAGAATTCTGAGTTTATTGCAATTCAAAGTAAAACTTTCTTAAAAGATACATGGGATCGTTTTAAGAAAAATAAATTAGCATTGTTTGGTTTGATTTTCTTAGTAATTATGGTATTAGGAGCTATCTTTGTTCCAATGCTTTCACCATTTGGTTATGAAGATCAAAATATGATGCTTCGTAATGCATTACCAAGTTTACAACATCCATTTGGTACTGATAAATTAGGTCGTGACATTTTGGTACGTGTTATGTATGGTGCTAGAATTTCATTGGCAATTGGTTTCTCTACAGCAGTTATCAACTTATTTATTGGTATTGTATATGGTGGTGTTGCTGGTTATGTTGGTGGAAAAGTAGATATGGTTATGATGCGTATCATCGATATCATTTATGCAGTTCCAAGTTTATTATATGTAGTATTAATCTTAATGGTATTTGGTAATAGTGTTAAGAGTATGATGATTGCGATTTGTGTAACATCATGGATTCAAATGGCTCGTCAAGTTCGTACGCAAGTTATGGCTCTAAAGGAAATGGAATTTGCTTTAGCTGCTAAAGTATTGGGTGCTAGTAACATGCGTATTTTGATGAAACATTTAATTATCAATGCTTTAGGTCCAATTATTGTATGTTTAACAATGATGGTTCCAAGTGCTATCTTTACTGAATCATTCTTATCTTTCGTAGGTATTGGTTTGGACCCTACTATTCCAAGTTGGGGTAAATTAGCAAATGACTGTCGTCCATTATTGTTCACAGATCCAATTCAAATTATTTGGCCAATCGGTGCTATTTGTTTAACTATTCTATCATTAAACTTCCTTGGTGATGGTTTAGGTGAAGCACTTGAGGCAAAAAGGTAGGTTTTAGATTATGGCATTATTAGAAGTTAAAAATTTGTGTACAGAGTTTAAAACAGACCAAGGTAGAGT
>JAFZDT010000034.1 GCA_017561055.1 Erysipelotrichaceae bacterium | reverse complement strand
TTCTTCAGCTGCTTCTTCTTTGTTTAATCCAGCAAGAATAGCATCGTTTTGTTCGATGATTTTTTCTTGGTTGGCGAGAATAGCATCGAATTTACTGAGTAATTGAGTTGCTAAATCTTCAGCAGATTCATCTACTTCTGTTGCTGGTTCTTCAACAACAGGTTCTTCTGCAATGACTTCTTCTTCGGCTTTGTTGATGGTTAACTTATCAAGTAATTTTTCAACAAAGGAAGTTGGAACCATTGCTTCTTCGGTTTTATTGATTTCAACTTTTTCTTCATTGCTCATTGTATCACGCTCATTGGCTTCATTATCCCCAACATCAGCGGCTTGTTTGTTGATGAAAACTTCGTATTCATTTACTTCGAATGTGAAACCGTTTGCTGGTTTGTCTACGAAGCTGATGAATAATGGAATGACTTCTTCCATACTTTTTAAATCGGAGTAGGTCATTCTTTTGTTGATAAACCAGGTCTTACGAGTCAAGGCATCTTCTGAAACACTACCAAGACTCAAACCTCTTAATTCGTTTTCATCAATTGCTTTGAGGATTTCAGTATTACTAACAGCGAAATCTGCTAACCATGAACCCGCAGGTACTAGTTGACCGTCGATTCTGGTTTCAGTTTCACTTATCCAATCGTGAATAACATCTACGCCCTCGTTTTTTATTCTGGAGTGCATGACGTCGGTTAATCTGTCACGATATTTGGTGGATATGATTTTGATGTCCTTTTTGGTGAGAACATCTCCGTCGCTGTCAGGAATACCATTGGCGATAACTACGCCAGTGATATACTTGGTTTCAGACAAATAAATCACACCATTTTTTTTCAGTTTATCTAAAAATTTTTTGGTCATATCCCAAGATTTGACTCTGTGAGGATATGCTATTGAAATAAAGGAAATTAAATTAAGGGTTTTTGATTAAAAATAAGGGATTATAGCTATCGCTAACACCCTTAAAGTTTTTTTAATCAAAAAAAATTGTAACGAAGTTGCTTTTTTTTAGAAATTTATTTAAAAGGAGGTGACTATGAAAAAATGGAAACAGTTTAGCCTCAATGTTTCCAAAGGAGGAAAAAAAGGAGTTTTTTAAAGTAGCGAAATGACAATTATAATGTTAAATGAATTGTTCTTCACAGTAACAAATGTAAGTATTAGATGGTCCGCCTGACGGATCACATGGATACATTAACTCATCAATATCCATAGTAACATCATTCAGTATAACATAAGGTTCATCTATTCGACGTTCCTGCAAATGATTACTGGCATGACGAGTAGTTAATCCTATGCCTGTCCAAATCCACCTATGCTTTGTGTATTTGTCACCTTCACCGTTAGCCTGTGATTCCTGATTTTCAGCTAAATGTAATTCCCTGTTAGTTTTCATTTGTGATTGTCTACCGAGACTTTCAGCTAATATGTCAGGATTACGATAACTATAACTGGATGGAATATTCAATCCTTCATTAACTAATAATTGATTTGATTGATATGCCAGGTCTTTTAAAACTTGTTGCCTACTGGCCATGCTGCGGTTTCGTTGAGCATCCACTAGTTTTTGATATTCACTGGTGGTGACTTCATAAGACCTTAACACTCTTTCCACATAATCCAAGTTTTTACTAACTCTTTCAACAAGTTTCTCACTAATCTCATTCAAATCTTTATTAGCTTGATTTCTAAGCAATACTTTATTGAAATTAGCGTTACTAGTGTAAGGTGAATTAATAATCCTCTGATAATTCTTGTAAACATATGGTTTCATTATGGTTGCTATATTATTCCATAATTCCCCGTCTGTGGGTTTACGTGGATGATCGTCATAGGAAGCAACATAATCATCTATCACTCCATTGTTGTAGAATTGGATTTTATAAGCTGCGTTTTTATTAACTCTTTTATCAATACTTATCTTTCTTTGATAGTATTGTCTAGTTCTGTTCGATATAAGCAACTAAATCACCCATATTCTTAATTTGAGTCATTCCAGTTGGATTTTCATCGGATGGTTCAGGTATACTGTCAATTCCTAATAAGTTTCCATTATAGTATCTTTCATGATACATTGGATTTGAAGTAGGAATAGACAAGTCCATATTAGGATAGTATTTCTGTACTGCATCGATGGTTTGGCCTAATGTGAAAATACCATTATTAAATAATAATAAAATAGTTTCAATTTCAATCTGTGTCTTATCACCGAAGATTGGAACTTTAATATCAACTTTACCAAAGTATTTGAAGTATTTCTTGTTGAATTGATTGATTTCGTTTTCGAATGGCATTTGTTCAGTGTCAACTTGAATACTGTAGATTTGGAAGATTGTGTCGGATTTGTTACTGTTCATTGATTCGGTTACATCATCTATCATTAATCTGACTTTTGGCATTGCGAAGCATTTTAATACTTCAGCGTCACATTTGTCAGCTAATGATTGCAGGTAATCATAGTTACCTTCAGTGATTGGAATGTAACTTACTTCTAATGGTAGTTCTTTTTCAAATGCTTTTAATTCAAGTATCATTATTCCTGTACCTGCGTTTTGCATTTGACCTTTAACAGTGTCTTCAACACTTTCGTCTTTTTTGGTCATTGGAGGACGGACGACAGATAAGATACCACTATTTAAATTACCCTCATTTATCTTTTTAGCGTCCAGTTCTTCCAATGCTATCTTTGCGGTGATCTTGTTAATGGCTGTTATCCAGTAAGGTATTTCATAGAACTCACTGGTTTTCCCACCACCTAACCATAAGCATTCTGGTAAATCCCAATCTTCTTCTGTGTATTGGAATCTTGTTAAACGCATTTTAATACGTTTTTCACCGATTTGTTGATAAGCATAATAACTGTATTGTAATTCGCCTTTTTCATCGTGGTATGATTCTTGTTTGATGAGTAATGTTTCGGCGGGTATTTGAACTAGTTTTTTAAGTTTTCCGTCATTGGTTCTTGTTACTTCACATGCTCCGAAACCGTATCCGTAATATTCCTGGACTGCTTTGTATAGTTCGTATTTGCTTTTATCCCAGAAGTCATCTACTCGTGTGTCATCTTCGTCTTTTTCACTGGTGAATGCGTATTCATTTAATATTACGTCTTGGCTGAGTAACCTGATACATTTCTCCAGGTTAGTATTATTATAGATTAATTGTTTGGATAGGTGAACTGGTATGATTGGCATTATGACATTACTGAATCTTCCTGTGTCCAGTTTTACAGTTGCTTGTTGCATGCTGCTTTGTATTTGTCTTTTGGTAATGTCCAATTCGGGATTAATCTTTGTGAAATTAACTTTCATTGTATATTACTCCTTTTTTAGTTGTTGTATTTTTGG
>JAFZDT010000033.1 GCA_017561055.1 Erysipelotrichaceae bacterium | reverse complement strand
ATATTGTCCTTTTTATTAGTGTTATATGTATTAGGAAAATCTGGTAGTGCGTCCGCGAAAATTCCTTGGATTATTGTATTATGTACAATGCCTATTTTAGGTGCTCCTTTATATATGCTTTGTGGTAGTAGTGATGTACATATTCGTTATAAGCGTTCTCTACGAGAATCGTTAGCCCAAACGGCAAAGTTACATGTACAAGATGAAGAGGTTGCGAAACAATTGAAGAAGGGAAATCTGTTACGCTATCGTGAAGCAGATTATATTTTCCATTCGACGAAAATGCCAGTTCATCAAAATACACGTGTGCAATATTATCCACTTGGTGAATTGATTTGGAAGGATATGGTGGAAAAACTTAAGGAAGCGAAGCATTTTATCTTTATGGAATTCTTTATAGTGGAAGAAGGTAAAATGTGGAATACCATCTTGAGTGTTTTAAAACAAAAAGTACAAGAAGGTGTTGAAGTACGTTTTATGTTTGATGATATTGGCTGTTTAAAAACATTGCCTCGTGGTTATGATAGGAAATTAAGGGAATACGGTATTGATTGTGTAGTCTTTAATCCTTTTTCACCAATATTAACGGTTGGTCATAATTATCGTGATCATCGTAAAGTATGTATTATTGATGGGTATATTGGATTTACAGGTGGCTTTAATTTGGCTGATGAGTATATCAATCATAAAGAACGTTTTGGACATTGGAAAGATAGTGGCATTATGCTAGAAGGTGAAGGGGTTTGGAATCAAACAATTTCCTTTCTAGAAAATTGGGATTTTACTAAAAAGATTCGTAGTGATTTTTCAAAATATACTCCATTTGTATATCATCCAGAGGCTTTTGATTTTTCTAATGATGGATATGTACAACCATATGCAGATAATCCATTAGATGAAGAATTGGTTGGTGAAAATGTGTATATGAATATGATTAACCATGCGACAAAATATTTATATATTACAACACCATATTTAATTGTCGATCATGAGATGATTCAAGCATTATGTTTAGCTGCTAAAAAGGGTGTAGATGTACGAATTGTTACTCCAGGGATTCCTGATAAATGGTATGCATATTTAATGACGCGTGCGTATTATAAAGAATTGATTGTTGCGGGTGTTCGTATTTTTGAATATACACCAGGATTTATTCATGCAAAAAATTGTTTAAGTGATGATGAAGTAGCGACTTGTGGTACGATTAATTTTGATTATCGTAGTTTATATCATCATTTTGAGTGCAGTTGTTGGATGTATAAAGGTGAAGTTATATCGCAAATGAAAGAAGATTTTGATAAAACATTTGCAGTAAGTAGAGAAATTACGTTAGAATGGTGTAAGAGTCGTCCATTATTTACTCGAGTAGCGCAAAGTATCATGCGCATATTTTCACCATTAATGTAGGAGGTTTTTTATGAAGTATAATTTTGTACATCATTTACGCTGGATTTTAGGTATGTTAATTGTAGGTTTATTATTGGGAATCTTTTTATCATTTTCCATTCCTTCAGTTGAAGTTATGCAAGATGCTTTAGCCAAAGAAGGGGTGGCGTATACTATTGAAGAAATTAAAGAATTTATTAAGACATTCCGCTTATTATATTTATTGGTATTACCTATTTCTTTAAGTGGTATTGCGAATGGATTATTTGTATATTGGGATTATATTAAAACAAGAAGAACCTGGATTATTGTATCTATTATTATGTGGATTCCAGTTTTATTAGGTTGTTGGGCATTGGGAAGTATTTTCTTAGTTCCAGTGATTGCTTATGATGTATTAGCGATTTTTCAAACAAGAGGTGAACAATAAAAGCGAGTTTATACTCGCTTTTTCATTTGTTCTATAAATTCAGGTGTAATATCGATATAAATCGTTTTATAACTCGACATTGTGACCATACCTGTTTTGCCTCCTGGAATCTTCTTTAGATTTTTTACAGGGCAATAGTTTACAGGAATACTTGAAGAATCTTTACCACTAGAATGATAAGCCGCTAGCATAGCCGCAAAGCGAATATCTTCTTCTTGTGGATTATCTGCTTGTAAAATAAGGTGAGAACCATGCATATCTTTAACATGGAACCATAAATCTTGTTTTCTAGCTTTCTTAAAGGTAATATATTCATTTTGTAAGTTGTTTTTACCATAATAGATAGTATATCCATTAGGAGAAGTTGTTTCATTAAAGTTTGGCGCAACTTCTTTTTTCTTTTTACGAATTTTACTTACTTGGGATTTGACATAACCATTTTGAGCTAATTCTTGTTGAATTTCTTTCGCATCATTAAAATTCGCAATGGTTAGTTGATACTCTAAATTTTGGAAGTATTCAAGTTCTGTTTTTGCTAGATCGATTTGTTCTTGGATATAGATTTTTCCATTTCTTCCTTTGGTATATTTTTGGAAGCATTTTTTCGCATTTTGTTTTGCGTCTAGTTTTGGGTCTAGAGGAATGATAATATCTTCACCAGTTGTAAAAGATGGTAAAGAAATTTGAGTCATACCTTTTTTGACTTGGTATTGATAGGTGTATAGTAAATCACCTTTTTCTTTCCAATGATCGGAATTTAAGGCTTCTTCTAAAGCATCTTCTAACTTATGAATTTTTCCAGTATATTTCTTAATTTCTCTACGTACAAATTTGAATAAGTCTCCAGTTTGCTGGCGGATACGATCTTTTTCTTCTTTTTCGTAGTATAGATGATCCAAGCCTTCTTGTAATGGATATTGGGTACATTCTGCTTCAAATTGTAATAAAGGAATACAATGGAAATATGTTTGATTTTTGTGTTCAGTAATATAAACGTGTGTAGAGTTTTGGATTTCTTGCATAACCTCTACAAATGTTTGTCCATGATGAATACGATATTCAATTTCTTTGCTTAATAATGGTGAAAATCCTTCAAATTGATGGGTTAAAGGAATGTTTTCATCATATGTAGTTGCCTCAAAAGGATTGGTTTGTCCTGTTTGTGGTTGAGCAAAGGTAAATTTCGCACCTGGTTGAATGATACGTTTGTTATTTTCAAATGGTGGGATGCGTTTTAAAGCATCTAAGATTTTACCTTCATTATTCACTAAAATCACATTCGCATATTTACCCATAAGTTCTACATATAAATGACAAATAATACGATCACCTAATTCGTTATATGTACTAATTTCTAAGTCTAAATAACGATCTAATCCACCTTGAGTAATATTGACTAATAAACCACCTTCTAAGTATTTTCTAAGTAACATAATAAAGTTACTTGGAATTTCAGGTGTAGGGTAGTTTAAGTTTGTAATATTGATGCGATTGTATAATGAATGAGCAGATATTAATAATTGATATTTTGTGCGCTCATGGCGTAATTGGAATAGTAATTCTGTATCGGATACTTGATGAATACGATTGATTTTACAAGGTATATAGTCTTGTAATTGGCTTGTAATTTGTTTTAAAAAGATTCCATCAAATGCCATAGGGATACCTCCTGTTTCGAGTATTATTATAGCATGAATCATTGACATTACATTTCAAAATTCGTATTATTAATTAAAAGGGAGTGAGGGATAATATGAGCAAAGGTTTGTTGATCATTTTAAGTGGACCTAGTGGAGTTGGAAAAGGAACTGTTAGAGATTCATTTTTTGATAATCCAAAATTGAATTTAGCATATTCTATTTCTATGACAACTCGTAACAAAAGACCTGGTGAAAGAGATGGTATTGACTACTATTTCACTACTAGAGATCGCTTTGAAGAAGCTATCGGTAAAGGGGAATTATTAGAGTGGACGGAGTTTGTTGGTAACTATTATGGTACACCATTAGAAGCGGTAGAACGTTTACGTAATATGGGGAAAAACGTTTTATTAGAAATTGAAGTTGAAGGTGCTGTACAAGTTAAACAAAAATGTCCAGATGCGTTAACAATTTTCATTGTTCCACCTAGTATGGAAGAATTGGAAAGACGTATTCGCGGTAGACGTACTGAGGCTGAAGAAATTGTTCAACAACGTTTGGCTAAGGCTTCTCGTGAAATGAATTTAATTTCACATTATCGTTATGTTGTATGTAATGAAAATGTACAAGAGGCTGCGGATATTATTACGGCTATTATTAAGAATCATATGTAAAATCGACTTTTATGTCGATTTTTTTATGTTAGAATAATATGGGTGGTTTTATGAGAATTGCACACGTATGGATGGAGCATGCACGTTTAAATCAAACATTTACCTACGATTGTGGGTCTTTTGATGTGCAAGCAGGTATGCGTGTGTCTGTTGGATTTGGTAATCAAACATTGGTAGCTTTTGTAGATCATGTGGAAGAGATTCAAGATCGTTTTACGTATGAACAAGAGTGTGGGTATCAATTGAAAAGTATTTTAGATGTAATTGATGTAGAACCTATTTTTAATTCAGAATTAATGGATTTAGGTAAGTGGATGGCGTATCAAACTTTGAGTACGGTGATTAGTTGTTATCAAGCGATGTTACCAAATAAATTAAAGCCAAAAAGTAGTAGTGGAAATATTAAGAAAGATATCTTTGTACATTTTGTTAAAGATGTAGAAGGGTTAACGAAAAAACAAATCGAATTATTGGATATGTGTCGTAATGGGGATGTATTGCGTAAAGAGATGCGTAGTGTATCGGTTTCGGCTTTTAAAAATTTATTGTTATCGGGTGCTATTTGTTTAGTTGAAAAAGAAGTGGAAGCGAAAGTTGGTGTTTTTGAACAATTAGAAAAACCTTTGGCTTTAACTGCTTATCAACAAAAAGCCTTTGATGAAGTATGTGCAAGTGATGCTATTTGCTTGTTGCATGGGATTACAGGTAGTGGAAAAACAGAAATTTATTTGCAGTTGGCGGATAAAGTGATTCGTAATCATGAGCAAGTATTAATCTTAGTACCTGAAATATCTTTGACACCGCAAATGGTAAAACGTGTACAACGTCGTTTTGGTCATCAGGTGGCGATTTATCATTCTGGTTTGAATGATCAAGAGAAGTATGAACAATATCAACGAGTGAGAAAGAATGAGGTTTCTATTGTTGTAGGAACGCGTTCAAGTATTTTTATGCCATTTTCTAACTTGGGTTTAATTATAGTGGATGAAGAGCATGATTCATCTTATAAACAAGATTCTGTGCCTCGTTATCATTGTCGTGATATTGCGATTGAACGTGCGAAGTATCATGGTGCAAAATTAGTATTGGGTAGTGCTACACCTTCGTTAGAGTCTTATGCCAGAGCTTTAAAAGGGGTGTATCATTTAGTTAGTTTAACGCGTAGAGTATATGGGGATTTACCTACATGTGAAATTGTCGATATGAGTAAAGAGATGCGTAAAGGGAATGATATTATTTCTAGTACGTTATATCAATCGTTGAAAGAATGTTTGGCAAATGGTAAACAAGCCATTCTATTATTGAATCGTAGAGGGTATACGCCGATTTTACGTTGTACAGAGTGTGCACATGTGATGAAGTGTCCACATTGTGATGTAGCATTGAGTTATCATAAAGATGATCATGTGTTGAAATGTCATATTTGTGGTGAAAGTTTTTCAGCAAATCCAATTTGTCCAAGTTGTCATAGTAAAAGTTGGAGATTTTTGGGTGTAGGTACGCAAAGACTAGAAGAAGAAGTGCAACGTTTATTTCCGCAAGCTAGAATTTTACGTATGGATGCGGATGTATCTCGTAAAA
The DNA here is from genome assembly GCA_017561055.1 of Erysipelotrichaceae bacterium. Taxonomy (GTDB): domain Bacteria; phylum Bacillota_I; class Bacilli_A; order Erysipelotrichales; family Erysipelotrichaceae; genus RGIG4607. The sequence continues at coordinate 9,505 of JAFZDT010000033.1, read as the reverse complement.
AGGGTGCTCATGAAAAGGTGTTGAGTGCTTTTGAACGTCAAGAGGCCGATATATTAGTAGGTACACAGATGATTTCTAAGGGATTGGATTATCCAAATGTGACTTTGGTTGGTATTTTGCAAGCAGATGCTTTATTAAGTCATAGTGATTATCGTTGTGTGGAAATTACCTTTGATTATTTAGTACAAGCAAGTGGTAGAAGTGGTAGAGGAACGGATGAAGGTAAAGTTATTTTACAAGCCTATGATCCGTCGCATTATGTGATGCATACAGCTAGTAAACAAGATTATGTTGCGTTCTTTAGACAAGAAATGCAGTATCGTCATTTGGGTCAATATCCACCATATTCTTATTTTGTTTCCATTGTAGTATCAAGTTTAGATCAAAATGTTGTATCTCAAGAAGCGTTTGAAATTAAATCTTGGTTTGTGGATAAAGGAATTTCGGTATTGGGTCCTAGTGAATTGTTGAAGAAGCAGGATTTATATCGTTATCGAGTATTATTGCGTTCTAAGAATTTAGAAGATATGAGACAATGGGTACATATGTGGTATGCTAGTTATCAAAATCGTAAGGTAAAAGTTGCGATTGATGTGAATCCGCTGTTTTTAGATTAGAGGTTTATATATGAATGAAAGACAAGAAGCGTTTTTAGTGTTAAAACAAGTATTATTGGAAGATGGTTATGCGTCTTTGTTGATGCGTAATCGCTTTTCACATGCTTCTAAGCAAGAAATTGCCTTAATTACTCAATTGGTATATGGTACCTTACAAAATCAATATTATGTACGTTATCAATGGGAATATTTAGTGAATAAAAAAGTAAGTAAAGAGATTGCGATTTTATTGGATATGAGTGTATACCAATTATGGAAGTTGGATAAAATTCCTGCGTATGCTTGTATTAATGATGCAGTAAATATTAGTAAGAAAATTGCGAAGGGTAGTTATAGTTCTTTAGTAAATGCGGTATTGCGTAATGTGGTTCGTAATGGTTTTAGAGAAGTTGAGGGTGATGAGGTTAAGAAATTGTCGATTATGACTTCGCATCCTGAATGGTTGGTACGTATGTGGAAAGCGCATTATGGTTGGGAAGTTACTCAACAATTGTGTGAATATTCATTGCTTGTAAAACCGATGGTAGCAAGAGTGAATCCTTTATTAACAAGTAAAGAAGAGTTGTTAAAAAATCCATTGTTTACTAATGGTAAATTAGCACCTAATGCTTTGTATTATGATGGTAATTTATTAGATAGTGAAGAGTTTAAAACAGGTAAGGTTTCGATTCAAGATGAAGCGAGTCAAATGGTGGCTTGTTTAGTGGATCCTCAAGTCGGTGATTCTATTTTGGATATGTGCGCAGCACCTGGTACAAAGGGAATTCAGATGGCTCAAATGATGAAAAATATGGGTCGTATTGTTTGCTTGGATATTCATCAACATCGCGTAGAATTGATTAAAAAGGGTGTTGAAAAGCATGGAATTTCCATCATTGAAGCGAAATGTATGGATGCGACTAAGTGTCATGAATTACATGAAACCTTTGATAAAGTGGTATTGGATGCGCCTTGTAGTGGTTTAGGTGTTTTAGGACAAAAACCAGATTTGAAGTTACGTATTCAACCAGAAAATCTTGATGAAATCGTAGCTTTACAAAAACAATTATTAGATACAGCTGCGATGGTTTGTAAAGAGAATGGAGTACTGGTATATAGTACTTGTACATTAAATAAAAAAGAAAATGAGAAACAAATTGAGAGTTTCTTAAAGCGTCATGAAGAGTTTACATTAGTATCTGAAAGAAGTTATTTCCCTTATGAGTATGATACGGATGGCTTTTATATGGCGAAGTTAGTAAAAAGTGGTAAAATGTAGTATTATAGATATGGTGGTGTTTTATGAAGTCAATATATGATTTAAGTTATGAGCAAATGGAACAAATGGTTCTAGATAAAGGTTGGAAAAAGTATCGTGGAAATCAAATTTTCCAATGGTTATATCGTAAAAGGGTGTCTGGATTTGAAGAAATGAGCGACATCTCTTTAAGCATGAAAGAAGAGTTGGAGAAAGATTTTTCAGCAAAACCTTTGAAAAAGTTATCTTGTCAAATTGCTCAAGATGGAACACGAAAATATCTATTTGAATTAGCAGATGGTTCAAGTGTTGAAACGGTATTAATGATTTATAACTATGGTAAATGTGTTTGTGTAACAAGCCAAGTAGGTTGTAATATGGGATGTAAATTCTGTGCTAGTGGCTTATTAAAGAAACAAAGAGATTTAACGAGTGGTGAAATGGTTCAACAAATTCTTGAAGTACAAAAGGATTTAGATGAAACAGGTGATCGTGTATCGCATATTGTTATTATGGGTACAGGTGAACCGTTTGATAACTATGATAATGTTTTAAACTTCTGTAGAACTGTGAATCATGATCGTGGTTTAGGTATTGGTGCTCGTCATATTACGATTTCTACGTGTGGATTAGCTCCACAAATTCGTAGATTTGCGGATGAACAAACACAATTTAATTTGGCGATTTCTTTACATGCTCCAAATGATGAATTACGTAATGAAATTATGCCTATTAATAAAGCATATCCTTTAAGTGAATTAATGGATGCTTTGCGTTATTATGCAAGTATTAATAATCGCAGATTAGGTTTTGAATACATATTATTAAAAGGAAAAAATGATACAGATGCATGTGCAAAACAATTAGCACAATTAACACGTGGATTTGATGTATTTGTGAATTTAATTCCTTACAATCAAGTAGATGAACATGGTTTCCAAACAGTGGATGATAAAGGGGCTATGATTTTCTATGATAAATTAATGAAATTAGGTGTACGTTGTACACTTCGTCAAAAACATGGTGTGGATATTGATGCAGCATGTGGACAATTGCGTGCGAAATATGAAAGGAGCAAGTCGAAATGAGATATTCAGGATTAACGGATCAAGGTAAAACTAGAGAATCAAATCAAGATGCGTATAATGTCTGTGAAAATGATCGTGGCGATTTGTTGGCAATTGTTTGTGATGGTGTAGGTGGAGCAAGTCATGGTGAAGTGGCAAGTTCATTAGCTATTAAGCATATGTTATCTAAATTTGAAGATAATGAAGATTTTCTTGATTTAGAAGATGCGAAAGCTTGGTTATATACCAGTATTGTATCTACCAATGATTTAGTGTATAAAAAAGCACAAAAAACAAGTGAATATAAAGGTATGGGTACAACATTAGTGGCTTTATTAAAGTGTAAATATGGTACATTGGTTGCGAATGTTGGGGATTCTCGTGCGTATGCTTTATATAAAAATCGTTCGATGCGTGCGATTACTAGTGATCATACGTATGTTGCGAATTTGGTGCAACTTGGTCAAATTAGTATTCAAGAAGCATTGCATCATCCACAACGTCATGTAATTACGAATGCAATTGGTATTTGGAAAGCGATTGAAGTGGATATTTTTGATGTAGAAGAAAGTGTACAAAGTGTTTTATTGTGTTCAGATGGTTTACATGGTTATGTTGATGAGCGTTTGATTAATAATATCTTAAAAGATCAACGTTTACATATTCATACAAAAACACAACGTTTAGTACAAGCGGCAAATGATGCAGGTGGGTATGATAACGTTACTGTAATTGTTGTGGATTTGAATGGAGGTGAGTCACATGATGAATGAGTTACTTGCGAATCGTTATGCGTTAGTGCAATTGATTGGTGAAGGTGGTATGGCTTCTGTATATTTAGCTGTGGATACCATTTTGAATCGTGAAGTTGCGATCAAGATTCTTCGTGGTGAATTAGCGAAAGATCCTGTGGCTTTATTACGTTTCCAAAGAGAAGCAAATGCCACAACAAAATTGTCTCACCCAAATATTGTAGAAGTATATGATGTTGGGGAAGATAATGAGAAAAACTATATTGTCATGGAGTATGTAAAAGGTCTTTCTTTAAAAGAACTTGTACAAAAACGTGGTGCTTTAGAAAAAGAAGAAGCAGTTAATATTATGAAACAGTTAGTTTCAGCAATTAGTACTGCGCATGAAAATGGTATTATTCATCGTGATATTAAATCTCAAAACGTTTTAGTAAAAGATGATGGTACGATTAAATTAAGTGACTTTGGTATTGCATTGGCACAGGATGCTGTGCAATTAACGCAAACGGATGTAGTCGTTGGTTCTGTTCACTATTTGGCTCCTGAATTGGCTCGTGGTGAAAGTGCGACTGCTCAAAGTGATATTTATTCATTGGGTATTGTGTTCTATGAAATGTTAACGGGGGATGTACCATATCATGGTGATGCGCCGGTTCAAGTGGCATTGAAACATATGCGTGAAGAAATTCCTAGTGTATGTGAATTTAATCCTTCATTACCTCAATCAGTAGAAAATATTGTTTCTTTAGCGACTGTTAAAAATAAAGAAGCTCGTTATCAAAGTGCACAACAAATGTATGATGATTTGGTAACTTGTTTGGATTCAAGTCGTAAGAAGGAAGCGAAAATTGTTTTCCAAGAAGATGATGTCGTGAAAGAAATGCGTGGAGAAAATCCGAAGGAAAAACGTCGTTTGAAGATGATGTACTCTTTCATTATTGCGGGTATTTTAGCTTTAGGTTGTTTCTTGTTTGGATTTATTATTATTTTAAATGGTGGATTTGATTTTGGACCTAAGATTGTAGAAGTTCCAGATGTATCACGTTTAACAGTGGAAGCTGCAACAGAAATGTTGGAAAGTTATGATTTAACAGTTTCTACTAGTCCAATTTATGAAATTACGGATGATATTGAAAAAGGATTGGTAGCTTATACTAAACCTGGTAGTGGTTCAGAAGTTGAAAAGAATACTATGGTGGCATTGGTGATTTCTGAAGGTACGTACTATATTATGCCGAATTTTGAAAATGAAAATATTAATGATGTGGAAGCTGCATTCTTATATGCGGGTGTAAATATTAAGATTGTTAAAGATCCAGTTGCGGATATTACGAAAGAATCTGGTACAGTAACGGGTCAAAGTTTAGAGCCAGGTAGTAAAGTAGATCCGAATCGTTATACGGAAATTGTAATTACTTATACAATTTATCCTGAGTTCCAAATTCCGCATAGTATTATGGGTATGGATATTGATGAAGCGAAGAAGACATTAAAAGAATTAGGTGCGGATGTTAAATTAATTAAAGAAAAAGTGCCTACAAAGGAAGTTTGTGAATTGGTTCCTACTTATGATGAAAATGGTGTATTAATTGGTGAAGAAAATCAGTGTGAAAAGGTGGAAGAAAGCGTAACTAAAGGTGTTGTTACGGGTGTGAAACCGGGAACTGGTACTTTCTATACCCAAACTAAGAAATCATATATTGAATTATATTATTATTAGGTGAATTATGAAGCAAGGGAAAATTATTAAGATTGTTTCAAATCAATATACAATTTTAACTGAGGATTATCAAGAAGTGTTGGCGGTTGCGATGGGAAAATTACGTAAGAATGAATCGCCGGTTGTTTCTGATGAAGTATTATATGAGTGTGTTGATGGAAAGTATTTGATTCAAAAGATATTAGATAGAAAGAATTACTTGGTGCGTCCTTTAATTGCGAATGTGGATCAAGCAATTATTGTGATGTCACTAAAAGAACCTGATTTTTCGTATACATTGGTGGATCGCTTGTTGTTTTTAATTAGTTATCAAAATATTGAACCAGTATTGTTAATTACGAAAACAGATTTGGCAGATGAAACTTTATTGAATGAAGTGGTGAATGAGTATCGTAGTAGTGGATATCGTGTATATCTTACTGGTAAAGATACTACATTTGATATGCATGATTTATTTAAAGATAAAGTAAGTGTATTAACTGGCCAATCTGGGGTCGGTAAGTCTTCGTTTTTGAATCGTATTGATCCAAATTTCCAATTACAAACACAAGAAATTTCTAAAGCTTTAGGTAGAGGTAAGCATACAACACGTCATGTGGAATTGTTTAAAGTGTGTGATGGTTGGATTGCGGATACTCCTGGCTTTTCATCATTGGATTTTGGTTATATAAAATCAAGTGAATTACGTGAACGTATCTTGGATTTTCAAATTGATGATGCGTGTCGTTTTAGAGATTGTACACATGTGAAAGAACCTGGTTGTGCAATTAAACAAGCAGTTGAGGATGGACGTATTTCTAAAATACGTTATGAGAATTATTTACAGGTATTACCTTTGTGTGATCAGATTAAGGAGTGGGAAAGATGACGATTATTGCGCCTTCAGTATTATCTTTAGATTTTACAAAATTAGAAGAACAAATGAATGCTTTGAAAGCTAGTAAAGCTGAATATTTACATTTTGATGTGATGGATGGTCATTTTGTACCGAACTTAACATTTGGGCCTGATATTTTAAAGGCTATGGATAAAATGACGGATCAAGTGATGGATGTGCATTTAATGATTACGGATCCTGCACAATATGCGGATGTATTTGTAAAAGCGGGTGCGGATATTATTACATTCCATCAAGAAGCGATTAGTGATGAAGATGGATTAAAATTATGCGATCGTTTGCATAAAAAGGGTGTTAAGGTAGGTATTACTTTGAAGCCTAAGACTCCTGTTGAAGCTTTATTACCATATTTAGATAAGGTGGATATGGTATTAGTTATGAGTGTTGAACCTGGTTTTGGTGGTCAAAGTTTTATGGCAGCTATGCTTGATAAGGTTAGATTTTTAAAAGCTTGTAAAGAAGCTAATGATTTACAGTATCTAATTGAAATTGATGGTGGTATTGATGCGAATACAGCCCTTTTAGCAAAAGAAGCGGGTTGTGATATCTTAGTGGCTGGTTCTTATGTATTTAAGCATCCTAAAGGGATTGTAGAGGCTGTAGAAAGCTTATTATGAGTAAAGTAATTATTGTGCTAGGATATGTGGATGGTTTGCCTAATATCGATTGTGATGTAATTGGGGTGGATTATGGTGCACACTTTCTAGCTAAAAACAATATCCCAATGGTTTGTGCAATAGGGGACTTTGATTCTGTGGATACCATGGAAGAGATACAAAAGTATGCGAAAGAAATTGTTAAGTTACCACAAATGAAAAATGAAACCGATTGTGAAGTCGCAATACAATGGGCATTGGATAAATACGATACGATGGATATCTATGGTGGTTTAGGTGGTAGAATGGATCATGAATATGCCAATCTAGCATTGCTTATTCATCGTAAATACCCAGTTACATATTATAATGCATGTAATAAGATGTATCGCTTATCTAGTGGAATGCATGAAATTCAAAAAGAAGATTATAAATATATTTCATTCTTTCCATTAACTTGTGGTGTGATTTCTTTATCTGGAGTCGTGTATCCATTGGAAAAAGAAAAAATAGATATCCAAGATATCTATTTGGTTTCAAATGAAATTGTAAATAATTGTATGCAAGTGGTACTTGATGGTGAAGTACTTGTGATACAAAGTAATGATAGTAGGAATCATTTATAAAATGATTCCTTTTTTTAAAAGAAAAAAACACTGTCCTATAAAATAGAACAGTGTTTATACTATCCGTTTGATTGAGCTTTCAATGTTTTTAAAGCACGGGCAGAAATACGGATTCTTTGTGGCTTGCCATCTACCATTACTTTTACTTTTTGTAAGTTGACATTCCATTTACGACGAGTTGCTCTTAATGAGTGAGAACGACGATTTCCTGAAAGTGCTTTTTTACCGGATACGGCGCAAGTTCTTGACATACCGTAACCCCCTTTCTTCAAAATTACTGCTTAAGAAGTATACCATGTTAATTTAATAATTGCAATAAGAATATTAACAATATTTGTAATAAAAATTGATAAAAAATGCGAATTATCGTATAAATAACTTCTTTTTTTGTTGTTTGAAATATGATACTATAAATATGTAATGTCAGGAGGCAATAGAATGAGTGAAAAACAAATTTTAGCAGCCCTTGAAATCACGGATCATGAGGTTCGTTTATTGGTTGCGGAATTCTTTAACTCTCGTTTAAATGTCATTCGAACAGAAAAATGTGAGAATAAAGGAATGGATGGATTAGCTATTAAAAATCCTAAAGAAGTAGTTATGGCAATCCGTAAAGTAATAGATCAAGCATCCGCTCAGGTGGGAACACGTATTGAGCGTGTTTTGTTATGTGTGCCAGCATATCGTACGAAAAAAGACGGTATTCGTCTTTCTAAGACAATTGATAATTATGAGCGCAAAGTAACAAGTGATGATGTGCAAACTTTGGTGCGTAAAGGTTTTACGCATACTGCACCAAGTGATATGGTTGTATGTAATTGGATGTGTAAACAATATATTACAAATGGTATTGTTTCTCGAAGAGTTCCATTGAATGATGTGTGTGATATCTTAGATATTGATATGGATTTATTATATGCGGATAAAATGACAACATATGACTATGCATCTGTGGTAGAAAGTGCTGGATTGGAAATTATCGATGTTTGTCTTGATAATTATGCAGTATGTAAGGAAGCGACAATTTTTGAGCAATCTTTACATAAAAATGTGATTTCTATGCATATTGAAAGAGATCGTACAACATTAAGTGCAATTGTGAATGGTTCTATTGAAGAAACAAAAATCATTTATCGTGGATATGGTGAATGGGAAAAGGCTTTGATGGATGCTTATGAAGTAAATGAATCGATTGCACATAAGTTATTATTACAAAATATGGATAGTAGTCAAACGCCTAAAGATACGCCTGTGTATATGTGGACAAAGAATGATGAAATGTGCATGATTAAGGAAACAGAATTACATGCATGTGTTTTAGATAAAGTACAACAATGGATTGAAAGTATTCGTGTTGTATGTGAACCAATTTTACAATTTGGATTAACCAATATTGTATTAAGTGGTGAAGGTGCTGAATTAGATGGTTTAGATCAATTGATTGCGAATACATTTAAAGTGGATGCAAAGACATATTATCCAGATACAATTGGTGCTAGAAATTGTTGTTGGACAGTATGTTTGGGAATGGTTTATGCATATGTAGATCATTTGCAATTGATTCGAAATCATAAGTTTAGTGTAAATGAAACTTCATTTATTGAAGCGATTAAGCGTAAAAAGAGGGAAGAAGAACCAGATGATAGTTTAACTACCAAATTAAAGGGTTTGTTATTCCAAGATCAAAAGAAATAGATAAAAGGAGATTATATTTATGAGTGAAATTAAACCAGATGTAGCGAAGATTAAAGTGTTTGGCGTTGGTGGTGCAGGTTGTAATGCTGTTAACCGTATGGTTGAAGAAGGCGTTCAAAATGTAGATTTCTATGTAGTGAATACAGACTTAGCGGTTCTTCAAGTGTCTAAAGCAGAAAATAAGATTGTTTTAGGTAAATTAGGTGCTGGTGGAAATCCTGAAGTAGGACGTAAAGCAGCTATGGAAAAAGAAAGTGAAATTCGTGAAGCATTAAAGGGTGCTGACATGGTATTTAT
>JAFZDT010000032.1 GCA_017561055.1 Erysipelotrichaceae bacterium | reverse complement strand
TTAACTTTTTGGCTTTTTTGACCCGCTCATCAAGCGTGCTCATTTATATTACTCTTTCTATCTTCCTATGTCAACATCTTTTTTATCTTTTTTTACTCTTTTTTATTGTAAACGATTACAATTGATATTTACTATCAAAAATAGAAAGAATCCATATGATTTACTACCATATGGACCCTTTTTTACATTAATTTAATTGTTGTAAACGTTCTTCTACAATTTGTAATTGAACTTTAAATTTTTCTAATTTATCTTTTTCAGCTTGAATTTTAGCAGCCGGAGCTTTCGCAACAAAGTTTTGATTACTTAACATTCCTTCTGCTCTAGCAATTTCTTTATTTAATTTTTCTTGTTCAGCTAATAATTTACGTTTTTCCTCTTCTTTATCAACGATAGCACTCATCAATACTTGTAAAGAACCATTCATAATTGGACGAATTAATGTTTCACCATCCATTGATTCTACCCAATTCGCTTTACACATCTTCATTAACATCGCTGCCAACGCTTCATCTTTAGTTTCTAATTCACTATTTACATTCATAATGCAAATATCTAATTCTAAAGATGGCTTTAATTGATAATCCACACGAATTTGACGTACTGCTTGAATCATAGAAATTAAACGAGCAACTTCTTCTTTACATGTTTCATCAACATTTTCCATTTCTTCAGGCCATTTCGAAATACACAATGCTTCTTCACTATGAGGAATTGCACTGAAAATTTCTTCAGTAACAAATGGCATAAATGGATGTAATAACTTCAAGATATTTGTTAATACAAGTAATAATGTAGATTTTGTTGCAGTAACAACAGCTGCATTATCTGAATTTAAGTTTGCTTTTGCTAATTCAATATACCAGCTACAGAAATCATCCCATACAAAGTTATATAAATCTGTACCAACTGATGCAAATTCATATTTATCCATATTTGCACTTACATTACGGATAGTTTCATTCATTCTAGATAAAATCCAGTGATCAACCATAGATAAGTTAGATAAATCCATTTCTTCTAATGAGAATTCACCTAAATTCATCATTACGAAACGGCTAGCATTCCAAATCTTATTAATGAAATTCCAACTTGATTCAACTTTTTCACGAGAATAACGTAAATCTTGACCTGGTGTTGAGTTTGTTGATAAGAAATAACGAATAGAGTCTACACCATATTTGTTAATTTCATCAATTGGATCAATTCCATTACCTAATGACTTACTCATCTTACGACCTTGTTCATCACGTACTAAACCATGTAATAAACAATCTCTGAATGGCAATTTACCTGTAAAGTGTTTGCCTTGGAAAGCCATTCTTGCCACCCAGAAGAAAATAATGTCATATCCAGTAATCATTAAGTTATTTGGATAATAACGATCTAAATCCGCTGTCGCATCAGGCCATCCTAATGTACTAAATGGCCATAATGCACTTGAGAACCATGTATCTAATACATCTTCATCTTGATTCCAGTTTTCAATATCCTTTGGAGCTTCTAAACCAACATAAACTTCACCAGTTTCTTTGTGGTACCAAGCAGGAATACGATGACCCCACCACAATTGGCGAGAAATACACCAGTCTTCAATACCTTCTAACCAGTTAATGAATGTTTTTTCAAAACGTGCAGGATAGAAATTAATCTTTGTTTCAGGATTGCTTTGATCTTTTAATACATCTTCTGCTAAAGGTTGCATTTTAACAAACCATTGTTTTGATAAATATGGTTCAACAATTACATCTGTTCTTTCAGAATGACCAACTTGGTGCATATGTTTTTCAATTGAAACTAAGTTACCTTCTTTTTCAATACGTTCTACTAATGCTTTACGGCACGCAAAACGATCCATACCATTAAATTCACCAGCTAATTCATTCATTGTTCCATCTGGATGGATACATACAGGTTTTGGTAAACCATTCTTTTCTCCAATTAAGAAGTCATTAGGGTCATGTGCTGGAGTACATTTCATAGCACCTGTACCAAATTCAATATCAATATATTCATCTGTAATAATGATTAATTCTTCTTGGTTTGCAGGGTTAATTGCATGTTTACCAACTAAATGTTGATAACGAACATCTTCTGGATGAACAACTACACAAACATCACCAAACATTGTTTCAGGACGTGTTGTAGATACATTTAACACTTCACCAGTTTCTTTTACAACATATTTAAATGTGTACATAGCTCCTTCAATTTCTTTATGAATAACTTCAATATTAGAAAGAGCAGTTTTTGCTTGTGGATCCCAGTTAATAATACGTTCACCTTGATAAATTAAACCTTCTTCATACAATTGTACGAATACTTTTTGTACAGCTTTAGATAATCCTTCATCTAAAGTAAAACGTTCTCTAGAATAATCTACACTATTTCCTAATTTTGCCCATTGTTTACGAATATGGCCAGCATATTCTTCTTTCCATTCCCAAGCACGTTCTAAGAATTTTTCTCTTCCTAAATCGTATCTAGATAATCCTTCATCTTTTAAACGAGCATCTACTTTTGCTTGAGTCGCAATTCCCGCATGGTCCATACCAGGTAACCATAACATATCAAAACCTTGCATACGTTTGTAACGCGTTACGATATCTTGTAATGTATTATCCCAAGCATGTCCTAAGTGTAATTTACCAGTTACATTTGGTGGAGGAATTACAATTGAGTATGGTTTTTTACTCGTATCTCCAGCAGTAAAGTATCCTTTATTGACCCATTGATCGTAAACCCCTTGTTCTACAACCAAGTGATCATACTTTTTAGCTAATTCTTTCATACTATCTCTCCTTTTCTCTTACGATAAAAATAAAAACAGCATCCCCAAAGGACGCTGTTGCGTGGTACCACCTTATTTTCATATATTGCTATATGCTTAAAATCATTAACGCTGATTCACGGATTTTTTTACTATCAGTTCGAAAAATCTACTCCAAGACTACCTTCTATTCATTCTAGGTTATGTTTCACCAACCCATAACTCTCTACATTTCCAAATGAATATACTCCTTCTTTTCATCGTATATCGTTTAAATTATAGTCAACCAATTTGTTTGTGTCAAGATTCATTTATGGCAAAACAACAAGTGTTCCTGATAATAACATTTTATCTCCATTTAACTTACGTAATCTATGAATATCTACACTATATTTTGCCGCAAGCATTTCATAGCTACAGTTTTCTTTTAATACAATCATACGAAAGTTTATTCTTTCTTCTTTTTGATAAAACATATCATCTTCTATACAAATGTCCTCTATTTTACTTTGAACATCTTCTTTAATTTCACCTTTATGTTCTTCAACAATTTCAATCGGTTGCTGGTCATATTCATAATATAGATTTGCTTCATCTGTTTTAACATCCATTTCCAATGGAACCATTTCCACCGGTTCTTCATCATCGCATATTCCATGCACTAGTAAATCGATAGACAATATAATTGTTTGATTTAAGATATCATAATGCGAATCCTTTACTTCTACAGAAAATTCTTCATTTTCTATCAATTTATAATTTGGCGCAAATACATCTAAAACCACAATTTCTCTTAATGGCCTTTTCTTTTCTCCATCAAAATAAATACCCCGCACATAAATATTACCTACTGCTCGTTTTCCTTCATCTTCATTTTGGTACTTCATTTGACATTGTAAGCGAACTTGTTCTGCAGATAATATCCCTTTTACCTCTAATGATCTTTCTATAGTCATTTGTTTCATACATTTCACCTCAATGTATTGTAAGCAAACATCTTCTAAAATATGCAAAAAAGCAAGAAGACTATCCTTCTTGCTTTAACAATTCTTCCATTCGTTCCCAAGCTTGTTCGATACCAATTTTCTTTTCGCTACTAACAACAACTAAATTTCTCGCATCCATACGTAATGTACTTGCAATAATTTGTTTTTGTTTTGCTTTTTCATTGTTACTAACTTTATCTGCTTTAGTTAAAACACATAAGCAAGGAACTTGATAATAACGAGCATATTCTAACATCGTAATATCATCTTGACTTGGTTTTCTACGAATATCTAAAATCATTACCATTCCTTTACATTGAGAACGTGATTGAAAGTATTCTTCCATCATATCTCCAAAATCAATGGTTGTTTTTTGAGAAGCTACAGCATAACCATACCCAGGCGCATCTACTAAAACATAATCTTTATTAATCAAAAAGAAATTTAAAATTCTAGTTTTACCTGGTTGTTTACCCACATAAGCTAAATTTTTACGATTACATAATGCATTAATAAAAGATGATTTTCCAGCATTTGAACGACCAACCATAATCAATTCTGGTAATTCTGATTGAGGCCATTGTTCTTTTTTTACTGCTGACTGTAATAAACTAGACTGCTTTACTTGCATACTATTTCACCAATGCCGCTTCAATTACTTGATCCACTGTTTCTACTGGAATAAAAGTAATATTATCCTTTACAATTTGTGGAATTTCATCCATATCTTTTACATTTGTTTTTGGCATTACAATTCTTTGAATACCAGAGCGATGTGCTGCCATACTCTTTTCTTTAATACCACCAATCGCTAATACATTACCACGTAATGTTACTTCACCTGTCATAGCTAAATCTGAATAAACAGGTTTGTTTGTTAACGCAGAAATAACCGCTGTAGTTAAAGTAATACCTGCACTTGGCCCATCTTTTGGTACAGCTCCTTCTGGAACATGAATTTGAATGTCATGTTTTTCAAACATAACAGGGTCAATTCCATATTCTTTTGCATGTGATTTTACATAACCAACCGCAACAGTAGCCGATTCCTTCATAACATCTCCTAAATGACCTGTAACAATTACATTACCTTTGCCATCAAAATGAGTTACTTCAATTGGTAAAATATCACCACCAAAAGATGTATAAGCTAAACCTGTAACTATACCTACTTGATTTTCTTTTTCTTTTGTACCATATGAATAAATCTCTTTGCCTAACCATTCATTGATTAGTTTTTTACTCACTTGTACACGTTTTTTGTTATCTTTTAAAATCGCTAATACCGTTTTTCTGCAAATAGAAGCAATCATACGTTCTAATTGACGAACACCTGATTCTTTTGTGTAATAACGAATTAAATATAACAATTCTTCATCTTTAATTTTACATTGACTTGGTTTTAAACCATTTAATTTTGCTTGTTTAGGAATTAAATGTTCTTTCGCAATATGCATTTTCTCTTCTTCAGTATATGAAGATAAATCAATAATTTCTAAACGATCTCTTAAAGGACCTGGAATATTTTCCAAATAGTTTGCAGTCGCAATGAATAAAACATTTGATAAATCATATGGTTCTTCTAAATAGTGATCAGAGAACATGCTATTTTGCTCTGGATCTAAAACCTCTAACATCGCACTAGAAGGATCACCTTTATAGTCAGATGCCATTTTATCCAATTCATCAATTAAGAATACAGGATTTGTTACACCAGCTTTTTTCATTCCTTGAATGATTCTACCTGGCATACTACCTAAATATGTACGACGATGTCCTCTGATTTCTGCTTCATCATGCACTCCACCTAATGACATTTTTACAAACTCACGATTTAATGCACGTGCTACACTTTTCGCAAGTGAAGTTTTACCTACACCTGGAGGACCTACTAAACATAAAATAGGTGCATTTAATGACTTTGTCATATTTTTAACTGCAATGTATTCCAAGATTCTTTCTTTTACTTTTTGTAAACCAAAGTGATCTTCATCTAATACTTTTAAAATAGCATTTAAATCTGTTTCATCTTCTGTACTTTTATACCAAGGTACTTTAAAAATCCAATCTAAATAATTACGTAAAACACTAGATTCTGCAGATGCTTGTGGCATCATTTCATATCTTTGTAATTCTTCGCGCATTCTTGCTTTAACATTTTCAGGATATGGATTTTCTTCAATCATTTGACGCATTTGTTCTACATCATCTGTTGAATTTGTCACATCTCCTAATTCTTCTTTAATTACACGTAATCTTTCACGTAAATAATATTCTTTTTGATTTTCATCTACACGTTCTTTTACTTTATCAGAAATTTGTTTTTCGATAGCATGTAAATGCTTTTCTACTTCAATTTCTTCTAAGATTAATGCTAAACGTTCATTCAAATCAGACGCTTCCAAAATACTTTGACGTTTATCAAAGTTCATTGGAAAATATTGAGCAAAATGATTTGCTAAAACATCAGCAGGAACTCCTTTTGCTAATTGTGTAACTACTTCTGAAGGAAATTGAGAACCAACATCCGCAATTAATTCTAATCCTTCTGCAATTTTATTTACTAACTTCATATCAATACGAGAACTATATTCATCTTCTACTAAAGGTTCAATAACTCCCATCATACAATCTTTATCATCTTCAATAAATTGAATTCTTGCACGTTGTAAACCAGAGAATTTTACACGTAAAAATCCTTTTTCTTTACGAACTTGTGCAATACGACAAATAGTACCTACTTGATAAATATCATCAATCGATGGATCGTTTACTCGTTGATCATTTTGACAAACAACAAATACCTTTCCACCATGATAATCATTCGCAAAATCAATTGCTTTTAAACTTTTTAGTCTTCCCACATCAATTACTACTTCTTGATTTGGAAAAACAACTACTCCTCTTGTACAAACAACAGGCAATCTTACCGCGTTTGTGTCCATATATTAACCTCCTTTCAAAGGTACAAAAAAGACGCTATGCGTCTTTCTCTTTTTTCTTAGATGCAGCCTTGATTACATCAAGTGCTTTACGTAAACGAACATCATAGCTAATTGAAGCAGCATCGATGTATTCTTTTACTTTTTCTACATCCATACGATATTGCGCTGCAATTGAATTGTATTCAGCTTCGATTTCTTCTTCACTTACTTCAATTCCTTCTTGTTTTGCAATTTGAGTTAGAACTAAACGCACTTTAACTTTGTTATATGCATCTTTTGCCATTTCTTCTTTAATGCTAGATTCTTCTTGTTGAACCATTTGTAAATACATGTTGTAATCAATTCCTTGTTGAGCTAAACGATTTTTGAAATCTTCTAACATGTTTTCTGTTTCAGCTTCAACCATTACTTCAGGAATTTCAACTGTACTTGCATCAGTAACTGCTGTTAATAATTGATTTGTTACTTTATCATCAGCTTCTTTTTCTTTTTGAGCTTTTAAATCTTTCTTAATCATTTTTTCAAGATCTTTAACAGTTTCGCAATCAGGAATGTTGATTTCCTTAACGAATTCGTCTGTTAATTCTGGAGTAACTTTAGTTTTGATTTCGTTAACTCTTACTTTGAATACTACTGGTTGACCAGCTAAGTCAGCAGCTTGATATTCTTCAGGGAAAGTTACATTGATTTCTTTTTCTTCATTTGGAATCATACCAATTAATTGTTCTTCAAATCCAGGGATGAATGTATGAGAACCGATTTCTAAAGGATAGTTTTCACCTTTTCCACCTTCAAATGCTACACCATCTTTGAATCCTTCGAAGTCGATAACTGCTGTGTTTCCTTCTTCAACAAAACCTTCTTCTTTTAATACTAATTCAGTGAAATCTTTTTGAATTTTTTCAATTTGAGCTTTTACTTCGCTAGATGGAACTCTAACTTTGATTTCATCATATTCAAGCCCTTTGTATTCACCTAAAGTAACTTCAGGAGATACAGTAACTAAGAATTTTAATACTACTTCTTCTTCAGAAATAGATTCTAAATCTAAGTTTGGACGAGCTACTAATTCAAGATTTTGTTCTTGAACACCGAATACTAACGCATCGTTAGCTACATAATCAACAGCTTCCCAAAGGATGCTTTGAGTATTTACCATTTTGCGAACCATAGCTTCAGGAGCTTGACCAGCTCTAAATCCTTTAACGTTTACAGTTTTTGCAATTTTCTTAAATGCTTTATCTTGTGCTTGTTTCCAAGTAGCACCATCAACAGTTACTAATAATTCACCATTTGACTTTTCTACAATATTCCATGTTGACTTCATTTATACTTCCTCCTACATGACCTTTACTATTATACCTTTTTTTTACTCAAATTCAATTGTTTCAATCATCAAATCTAATAACTTTATTCCTTTAACATCTTCTTTTTCACAAAGAAGGTCAAATTCATCCATACGATCCCATGATTGATAGACATATTTCGCAATACTAAGGGCAACTTCTAATCCATCTCCCTCTTCCCACATTAATGGCAATTGCAAATATGCTTCTTGTAAAAGCATCTCTTCACACATTTGATAAAAAATAGGTTCCTTGGTTTTAAACCATCGCGATAAGTACTCAAGTGCTTCTTGTACTCCATCTTGATCATTTGGCATTTCTAAATAATGAGGGATAAAATACATCTCATAACCGTTTTTGTTGATCTTAAATTCATGCATAATTTGTTGATCAATACATGCTTCTAATACATCTGACAATAACATTGGATGACAATTTTCTTTAGTAAAAAACATCTCTAATATATCAATATAATTGCGCAAATTACTATTGATTAAATACTGAACTGCTTTCACTTGTTGTGCATAATCTCCATTAAGAAAATCTTCTAGAGTATCTTCAGTAACAGAAATAGTTGGCTTTTTTTCTTCTACTTTTTCTTCACATAAATAATCCAACAATTCAGAAATAGATATCTCTTTTACATCATCAAGATTCTTCATTTTAGCACTCTAACCTTTCGTCTGCTAATACTATACAATACTTTTGTCATATTGTAAAGAAAAAAGACTTCTTTTCAGAAGTCTTACTATTCTAGCAATGGCGTCCCCGAAAGGATTCGAACCTTCGACCGCCCGCTTAGAAGGCGGGTGCTCTATCCAGCTGAGCTACAGGGACATTGCTTGAATATTATATATAACTTTTTTAAATATTGCAAGTTTTTTTTACCATTCTGTGTAAATTTTTGTATTTGTTTCTGTTTCCGCATTTTCTAACGCTAATAAACTTTGTTCATTCATAATTTCTTGACGATTTAAAATGACTCCATATTGCCTTACAATCTCATTCCAAGTATCTTGTCCTATGATTCCATCAACATCTAAACCATTATCTCTTTGAAATGCACGCACGCGACTTTGGGTAGCTGAACCAAAAATTCCATCAACTGTCAATTCTGGACCATCAGAGGCATTTTCACGCAATGCATTTAAATAGCTTTGCATTAATCGTACATTTTCTCCCCTACTTCCCAGTCTTAAAGCCGTTCCTGGATATACAACATATCCTGGATTTCCTAAATTTAAATTGCGTATTGCTTCATATGCCAAGCGCAATGTATTCCAAGTTTGTCTTCCAATAATCCCATCCGGTGTTAGATTCGCTAATCTTTGGAATCCTACAACTGCATTATAAGTTGCTGTACCAAAGTTACCATCAATTTTCAAATTTGGAACATAACTTGTAAAATCGGATACTAAATCTAGATAATATTGTGCTTCTTGTACTTCAACTCCTTGATCTCCTCTACGTAATGCAAATCCTGGATAGTTACCATTTGTTGGTAATCTTTCTCCTTCTGATGTTAATTCTGCTAATTTTGTTACGGCTACATAAATATAAGATATTCTATACCAAGTACTTTTTCCTACTACTCCGTCTTGCACTAAATTAAATATTCTTTGAAAAGCTAATACAGCTGCTCTTGTTCGATTTCCAAAAATACCATCCACTGGATAATTGACTGGAATACTTGGATAATTAATAGCAATACGATTCAATTGTCTTTGTATGGTTGCTACAGCATCACTACGACTACCTTGTCGTAAAGCAGTACCTGGATAAGAAGTTGTTATACTTTGTATTCGATCTGTAGCTACTATTTCAATGTCATTTCCATAATAATATTTTAAGATTTCTAATGCATTTCTTCCCTGTTGTGCTAACGTAACTGTTCCCCATTGTTTTAATCCACGACAATTAGCAATTCTTCCATCACAATATTCTGCATAATATGGATTTATAGTACCAATTCTGCGAATATATTCATTAAATATTTCATCAACTATCACACTAACGCTTTGGAAAATGTCTCGATTGTGTACATAGTATTGATCAAAAGCCGTACTATTGGTTATATCAAATGGATATCCTCTACTACGATACCATTCTGTGTATACACGATTTAAAGCTAATGATATTTGGCAATAAATATTTGCCCTAAGTGAAGCATTAGGCCATGTTGGATATATCTCACTAGACGCAACATTTTTTATATAATTAATAAAGGATATCGTTACATTATTCGCATTTGAATCTGGTCTTCCTAAATGTACAGTAATGTATTCTGGAATAAATGGATATCCACCTGCCAAACGTTGCTGTAATTCGATATCTGGAGCTAAAGAATTTTCTATTTCTGGTGGATCATATAATCCATGTGGTGTTAGTACATAGGTATCAATACCTACTCTTTCACTTTGCGGAAACATAGAAACTGTTAATATTGATGTTTCATCCGCAAATATTTGTACATTGCGAAATGATTGAGGAATATAACCATCTAATGTCACATCTACATGATATACCGCATAGGGACGTACATCATTATATTCTTCTAAACTAAGTTCCCTTTCTGGACATGGTAAAACAACCTCATCACTTCTCCCTTCATCATCACTATAAACAACCTCATCAATCGTTAATGCTTGATTAAAAATGCGTATAGCTGCAGAAGCAATTGGAATTGCTTGTTGCGCAGCCATAACTTCTACTAATAGGATACCTTGTGCCATATTTATCCTCCTTCTTTATAGACTATGCAAAAAGAAGAAAGAAAAAACCGTTTTGCAACGGTTTATACTCTAGTTTTAATAATTGTAGTTAAATCTTGATTATATGGATAGTTAGGATCTTTATCTAATAATTCAGGGAATGCAACTGATAATACTTGAATAACTACCACATGCAATAAACTAGATTCTGTTTCTTGCATACATGGTAATACCAATGTCAATTCATCCTCTTTCGCATCACTACCTGCATCAACTAATAACACATAATTAGATACATTTTGTAAATATTTTGCAGTAACTCTTGTATCTTCTTTTCCTTCACTATCACTAGCTAATAATACAATGCGTGAATCTTTATGCATTGCACGATGTGTACCATGTGAGAATTCTTCAATATCAATAAACATACTTGCAATACTCATTGTTTCAAGTAATTTTAATGATCCTTCCATAGCTGTCGCATAGTTATTGCCATAGCCAATCACTGTTAAATCATGCATATTTGCCCAATCTTGATGATTATTCACCCATGCAATTGTTTTTTCAATGACACCCGCAACACTCGCAACACTCGCTTTTAATTCATTATCCAATCTAGCATATTCATCTTCACTAATGAATCTCTTATATTTCGCAACTAATAAAATTAAACGTTGCACTAAAATCAAGTTAGAACTATATCCTTTTGTTTTGGCATTACTATCTTCTTCACCACAACAGAAGTTTAAATAATAGTCACCTAATTTCGCAATTGGTGTATCTTCACGTTCAGTTAAAGTCAATAAAGGATAGCCTAATTCTTTTGCATATTGTAAAGATTCCAATGTTCCACGACTAGTTCCTGTTTGTGATACACCGATAACTAATGTATTTGGATATTGTTTTTTCACAC
>JAFZDT010000006.1 GCA_017561055.1 Erysipelotrichaceae bacterium | reverse complement strand
GTTTTTCAATTTTAGAAGCATACATACCAATGCCATAAAATACACTTCCACAACAAAAGATAATCACAAACGTAATGATACTTTCAGCCATATAAACACCTTCCTTATACACATTGTATCATAAAAAAGACTAAACATATGTTTAGTCAATTGGATAACTAGATAATTTTGAATCATTTAAATCAATGCTATGCATATCTACACTACGAATACTCATATTCTCATAGGTAGTAAAATAATATACTTGTGTATCCGTATTACAACAAGAAGAATAACGAGTGTATTCATAATCACCATTATGAGCTAATACACAGCCCTTAGGCATCGCAACTGCCTGTAAGATATGGAAAAATTGATTTACACTTTCCTTTTCTGCACCATTACAATACGATTTTTCTTTTACAAATACTGCTTTTACAAAACGAGAACTACTTGAAAAATCACCAGGCAACCCCATAGCCCCCATACCTAAACTATAGTTAAATAGCGGCAAAGAAACCTGTAACTGATTTTTAGAAAACCCTTCATGTATATGCATATAATTATTCATATGCATCATATGATAATCAAAAGTTGGATTATTGGTTAATACACCAAAAGGATTATCATAGACTTTCATCCCTTCTTTTGTACATTCTAACGCAATTGATATTTTATGATCTGAAATTATCCAATGTAACGGAGATACTGGTAATCCATCACTAAAATTACAATGCACAATATTCATATCTTTCAAAAGTTCTTTTACCTCTATTACACTTGCGCATTGTCCTAATACATAAGGAATCAATTCAAACGGAGCTATATTTTCCATATTCTTTTGATATTCATAATAATGAGCATTATTAGGAAAATTCAATCCTGCCATACTTAACCCTTTTTCATTCGTCGCATCAAAATATAAAGGATAGTCATTTACAATCGTTGCCATCCCAATCAAAGCATAATGCGATTTTTGTGACTTTTCATAACGATATCTAAATTCATAATTTCTAGGAGTAATAACTACCCTTTCATTGTATCCTCTTTCTAAATCTAAATTCCTTCCAAAATAATGACTTTTCGTTTTATAACTAACTGCAGTACACATACCTATCACCTTCCAGTATTAGTCTAGCATCTTTCATTAAAATTATTAGAAGTTATCAAAATCCCTCATACACATCTCAAAATGTGTAAAAGAAAAAAGCATATACATGCTTTTTCTAATTATAAGACTTCATCCACTTTCAAAATCATGGTAGCCAATAATTTAATACCTTCAACATACCCATCAATCGGTAACATTTCATCTGGTTGATGAACCGAACCATGACCTGGTTTAATATAATCTGGAATTGGTTGCGTACTTTTCATACAAACACCTGTCGCTACTGCATTTGGAATTTGACCTGCATAGGTTCCACCTTTCATCACAAACATTTCTGCTTCAGGATTATTTGTATAGTCTTGATAAGCCTTTGTAATGGTTTGCACTGGTAAGGAATTTTTATCTAAGTAATATGGTTTACTAGCTTCAATCACTTCCATAGTAAAATCATGTTGTTCACAAACTCTTGTTACTGTGTCAATTACACGTTCATTGGTATCTGTAACACAATGACGACAATCATTTGTTAAAGTCACAATACCATCATTCATACGTAAAACAGTTCCACTAGAAACCGTTTGCCCACTAACTTCATCAATCTTATCAATTTCAAAGAAAGTACCATATGAATCATCATTTACTCTAGTTAAGAATGTAAAAATTTCTTGATCCTCTTTAGATAATCCAGGTAACGTAGCCAAAACTTTTGTTAATTGATGAATCGCATTAATAGCATCATCCGGTGCAGCCGCATGTCTAGATAAGCCAAATGCCTCAATTTTAATGCAATTATCTTCTTTAGTAACTGTATATCCCTCTGTAGGAATATTCGATGTATCCAATAATCCGTTATCTTCTAATACAACATATGCGTAATTAGGAATCACATTAAAAACATTTCCAGCATGCAATTCTTTCACTTGATTAGACAATTTCTTTTTAGAAATCACATGATATCGTACACGACCAAATTCCCCACAAGCACCTGGAAAACCAGCATCAGGCACAAAAGAGAACTTAGGATGCGGATAATGATTTACATAATGTTCCACATCACCCATACCCGTTTCTTCACTCGTTCCTAAGAATAATTGTAAATTATGCTTCATTGGAATTTGTAATTCTCTAAACGCTTTTTGAATATATAAACCAGCAATAGCCGCACTCTTATTATCACTTACACCACGACCAAATAAGAAACCATCACGCTCAACTGGTTGATAAGGATCACTCATCCAACCATCTTGTTCAGGCACAACATCCAAATGCGCCCACATACCAATCATATCTTCAGCTTGATTATTTAAAACAATACCACCAACATAATTATCATAATTATACGTTTCAAAACCATGTTGTTTACCCTTATCAAGCATAAGATGCAAAACATCAAGACATCCTTGTCCAAATGGCTTAACATCACTATTAGCATCTGAAATACTCTTAATGGAACAAATATCCTTCAATTCTTGGATAATATTATCTTTATTTGCGTCAATATACGCATACACATCTTGTAATACTTTTTCATTTATCATAATTACATCCTCATCTTCTTTATCCTATTTTACAACTCCACAATATCCTTTACAATATCCATACTTTATAAATACAAAACGATGAATTATAATACTAATAGAGGTACTTTTATGCTATATGAAAACTTACATATTACTAATAATGGAGAACTAATGATTGCAGATACATCTACATTAGATTTAACAAAACAATATGGAACTCCACTTTATGTAATGGACAAACAACAAATCATTAAAAACATTAAAATGTATAAAGAAGCAATCACTACATTTGACAATGCACAAATCCTTTATGCAAGTAAAGCCTGTGACTTTTTAGCCATGTTTCAATTATGTAAACAAGAAAACATTGGAGTCGATGTTGTATCCATTGGAGAACTTTATACAGCAATAAAAGCCAACATCCCTGTTGAACATATTTACTATCACGGAAATAGTAAAACCTATCAAGAACTAGAATATGCGATTCAAAATAAAGTAGGTTGTATCGTTATCGATGCCATTGAAGAAATTCATATGATACAAGAAATCGCATCACAATATAATTACATCCAAAAAGCATTATTACGTATTACACCAAATATTGATCCACATACTTTTGATGAAGTAAAAACGGGAGTATTGGATTGCAAATTTGGCTTTGCGATTGGTACAGAATTAATTGATACCGCAATACAAGAGATTCAAAAAAGCTCAAATATTGATTTCGTAGGATTCCATTGCCATATTGGATCTCAAATCTTTGAATACGACGCCTATCAAAAAACAATGGATATCATGTTACAGTTTGTAAAACAAATGCAAGAAACATATCAGATTCATACAAAAGAATTAAATATCGGAGGTGGATTTGGAATACCTTATACAAACGAAGATTCAACCATTTGCATAACCACCCTATTCAATCAATTAGCTAGCCAATTACAACAATTTTGTCAAACACATAGTATAGAAATTCCTAAGATTTTAATAGAACCAGGAAGAAGTATTGTCGCTAATAGTGGTATTACCCTATACACAATTAATGGAGTTAAACAAATACCTAATGCTAGAAACTATGTCAACATTGATGGAGGAATGACCGACAATCCTCGATATGCATTATATAAATCAAAATACACTATAGTTTGTGCTAATAAAATGCACCAACCACATGATTCAATGTATACCATAGCTGGTCATTGTTGTGAAAGTGGTGATTTAATCGCAAAAGATGTGTATTTACCACAAAACTTGCAAAGAAATGATACCTTAGCCGTTTTAACTACTGGTGCTTATAATTATTCAATGTCAAATAACTACAATCGTTTCACAAAACCAGCTGTTATATGGGTAGATGGAAACAAACACCAAATTGTAGTTCATAAAGAAACATTAGATGATTTACTTAGAAATGATGTCACAATAAAGGAAGCATAATTATATATGCTTCCTTTATTAATATATATTCCTAAAAAGGTTATTGTTCCTTTATTCAAATACAAATAAACTGTCATTAATGAATAATTGATATGTTAAATCATATCCTTCTAAATAAGCTGAATAAACTTTATTATCTCCCCTTAGACAATTCTCCGTAAAAATTGTACCTATATTATCATATACAATTGTTTCATTCGTAATTAATTGTATAAATACATCATCATTAAAATCATTAGTGATTAATGTAGCCACACATAATGTATCACCTTTAGAAAAAGTGTAAGAGTTATGTCTAAAAATAATTGTTGGCGTATATTTATAGCCCTTACTATCTTTAATAAATATGCGAGAAGAATACCCATTGTTTTCTTTTTCAATCATTAAATCAGAATGACTACCCTGTATAATACTTATTGGCTTTGGTTTCAATAAATAGGCATACAATTCATCTACATTTTTAAATCTATAAAATAAATTTTCAAATGGAATTAAACCCGATATCATTAGTAAAAGAAACATTAAAATTATTATTAACCATTTTTTAATATTAAAATGGTCATAAACATATACGAATAAACCACCGCACAGTAATAAACGAATAATTCCATCCATGTTGTACCCTCCTTTCGCATAAAAAATCTATTGACCTATAATACTTTTTATTAAATTATACCTTCTTGAATTATTTTTATCTATACATACGATTTAATTAGTTGCTTTTATATATATTCATTCCTATAATGAAGTTATAAAAAGAAGGAGCACTAATCATGATTATTTACTCAAAACAAATTATTACAAAAGAAGAAATAAAAGATGGATATTTGATCGTTGAAGATGGTAAAATTCAACGCATTGCAGATGTTACAGAAAACCTTACAGCCGATATTGATGCTACAAATTATCGTATTATCCCTGGCATCATTGATACCCACAATCATGGTATGTATGGATGTCGTATGAAAGAAGGCGTTCAAGAAGAGGAAGTTAAGAAATATCTTAAAGGATGTGCATCTTTTGGAGTAACTTCTGTATTCCCTACTACATTTGGTTATAATGACTATCGTTGTTTCCCATTACTATCTAAAATGGCAGAATCTTTCCAAGATGGAGCACAAATTGCTGGAATTCATAGTGAAGGCCCATTTGGTGCACGTGTTGGTGAAAAAGGAATTAATACAGGTTATCCTGCTGTTGATATGGAACACTTAAAGAATATTGTTGAATCCGCAAATGGAAAATTAAAATTAATGGGCATTGCTCCTGAAGTAGATGGAGCTATAGAAGCCATCCACTATTTAAAAGAACATGTAGTTACTGTTGCGGCATATCATACCAATGCGAACTATGAACAAGCAAACAAAGGTATTGATGCGGGAATTACCGTTGGAACACATACAGGTAATGTAATGACAGGATTGCACCATCGTGATATTGGAACATTAGGCGCATGTTTATTACGAGATGAAGT
>JAFZDT010000031.1 GCA_017561055.1 Erysipelotrichaceae bacterium | reverse complement strand
TTACCGCTTCCATAGAAGCATTTTGATTCATAAAGTTAATAAGTCTTTCCTCACCATAAAGCTTATTTTCAATATTTGTAGCTTCAGTCACACCATCTGTATACAAGAACAATCTATCACCAGCACCTAGAGTAATTTCACCCACGCGATATCGGACACCTTCCATACCCGCAAGAACCAATCCTGCACGAGTTTTAAGGTATTCAAATGATCCATCTGCGCGCTTTAAAAGTGGTGGATTATGACCAGCATTAGCAAACTGTACATTACCTGTAGTCAAATCTATAATCCCCATCCATGCAGTAACAAACATTCCAGATTCATTATTCTCACATAATTTTTCATTAGCTTTTGTAAAAATATCGTTAACTGCCATACCACTTTCCGCTAAATCCTTGATAATAGTTTTAGCAGTCATCATAAACATTGCTGCAGGAATTCCTTTTCCTGATACATCTGCAGCTAGAAAAGCAACGGTTATAGCATTTAACTTGTAAAAATCATAGAAGTCACCACCAACTTCTTTCGCTGCTATCATTTCAGCATAAATGCTATAATCTTCATCTTTAGGGAAGTTTGTAGGCAATGCCGAAAGTTGAATTTGCTTCGCATATTCAAGTTCTTTATCAATACGAGCAGCAGCTTCAGCAATATACTGTTTTAATGTAGTAACTGTTGAGTTAATATCATCTGAAAGAGAAGAAAATTCTTCATTTGAACGAACATCTACCTTAACATTCAAATCTCCCTCAGTAATCCTTCCTAAAGTATCATTAATTTTCTTTAAATTATTAATAATTACTCGCTTAATCAAGAAATAAATAAATACAAATAAAGTTGCAAATATTAACACTTGCATAAAAATACTTGTATAAAGTGAAGCATCACGCATAAACATTGTTTCACTTTCAGGTTGAGCAGCAATAATGCAATACCCTTCAACAAATTTAAATACATATATGTATTTCATACTAGTCATCGTTTTTCCATCAACAATATCAGCATAATAAAGCGATGTAGCCGTTTTTCCTTCTTTCATCTCATTAGGTGGATTAATACCTATAGTAGAAATAGAAAGACCAGAATAGTCATTATCAATTACCATATTCAATTGATCATCACAAACAGCAACAAAACCACCTGTTCCTACATGACGATTCTTAGTAACATCAACTACGAATTCATTAAGCATTTCATGGAACTGTTCAGCATCATATCCTACTTGTATAAAGCCACCATTTTCCAAATTAATAGCCGCATACTTTCGCCAAACTGTTTCATCTTTTCCTCTAGGGCTATAATCTTGAACAAACGAATCTTGTAATTTTAATGTATCTACAAATTCTTTAGATTGTGCTTTACTATTCATGTCATAGTTATTAATAACATCAACTTCAGTAGAATTTGTAATAATTCCATTAGAATCAACGATATTAATTTCTTTAATATCGTATTTTTGAGCAAGTGCTTGTAAAGATACATTAACATCTGCTACATATTCAGTTTTTACTTTCTCTGCAATGCTTAACAATTGTGTATTCGACTTTCCTTTAATATCCGCCTCAATATCGTTTATTGCAGTCGTAAACACCTCTTGTGTCTCAATACTAACAATTCCATTTTGTAAAATAAAAGTAAAACTACTTGTAACTAAATATGCAACAACAATACAAACAAGTAACCAACGCTGAAATGTATTAGCAATTCGTTCACTACCTTTATTTTGAGTGAAACGTTCATTACTCAAAAGAGAAACTAAAACAATTGCAAAACCTACAGCAAAAGCATTGCCTAAGATCATCGGACCTGTTGCTCCCTTAACAAATTCAAATGCATAAGAAGAATCACTCATATTTGTAAGGAAAATTAAAATCATATGTATAACTTCACAAACAACCGCAATACAAATACCATATCCCCATGTTGGCTTTTTATCATCAAACATCAATTTTCTTAGTCCTGCCGCCATAAAACCTGCTAGTATAGTGGCAACACTACACGCAAGCTGTGTATATACCCCAGCACCCCAATATACTGAGAACCAACGATATAGGCCCCCAATTAAACCAGAAATAATACCAGCTGGTGCACCAAAAATTAGACCCGCACACAATGGTGCTGCATCACGGACATTTACTGTAGTCCCTAACCAATCTACACCAAAACTTGACGCAAACGCCGAAACTAAACCAAACAAAAATCCAATGATAATCTGTTTAGCCATATATGGCATTTTTTTAATCGGAGTATGCTTATCAGCAAGATATACGACACAAACAAGAATACAATTAAGCAATATTGGAATAATTAATCTCATTCAATCGCCTCCTATATATACTTACGTAGCAACGTTTTGACTATCTCCGCCAAAATATCACTACAAATACCAATTATTACAAACACAACCATATATAAGAACATACTACTTTTACTAACAGAATTTTTAACAATACTATAATAGAAATTAAAATGTCCTCTAAGATTATCTTCACGACTTTGTTTCCACTGATAAGTAATTACATCCTCACCTTTATAGTTGCTAGGTAAATAACCTTTATATAAATTTTCTTCTAAACGTCGAATACGGTAACAACCAGCATCGTTAAGTTCATAATTTTCATCAATCGAAAGAGTAATACTAGCCTTTTTCAATTTTTGTCGATGGAACAAACCAATTCTTGTAATTTGTTCTGGCAAAAGACGTGATTCATTAATACGAATTGAATACCCATATTTTTCAGAAACAACTGGTGTTGTAATCAAATCACGAAGTCTCTCCATCACCGTTCTTACATCTACACGTGGTTTAAATATAGCATCTAAACTTTTATGCGGCATGCGCCAAACAAAATAAGCTTCATCATTATCTAAGAATTTCTGTAAACTTTCTAAATCGATATTAATAAGCGTACCTGAAGATAATGAAGTCATTTCATATGGTAAAGTGCTTATATGTACAATATCGATCGTTTTTCCATTATAAGCAATTTCTGAAGTATGTTCATTTTTCTTATAATCGACGATACAAGCAGCACTAAAGATTGCTTGTAATATTTTCGTATCACTAAAACACAAAGACACATCTTGGATTTCATCCAAAGAAACAGCAAAAGGAACATATACATGTAAAGATTTGCTAACTTTTATACCACGAATACGAACTGCCAAATCAACATAACTTTTACCTTTAGGATTCACCCAATCATTGATATAGACTGTACTAACATCATCACCATCAACCCAAATAGCCCAACCATCATCGGCAAATTTTTTTTGTTTTTTAGGCATTAACAAAACCCCTTTCTATAAAATATGTTTACCAGCTACAAACTTAGCTGTAATTTTTTTCTCATCTAATCCAAGATACACTGCACGTTCCATTCTTTCAGCAAGATTTAGAGTTTGTGGATGAGGAAGAACATTATCATCAAGAACAACTGCATCAAATTCATAACCTTCCTCAAAACTTCCAACTTTACCAAAGAACGCTCCTCCACCTTTTGTTGCAAGATAGAACGCCTCTGAAAAAACAAGAGGTTTATACGTTTCATCTACCATTCTAAAATACATTTTTGATACTTGAATAGTGTCAGTAATAGCTCTAAATATTGACTCACTATGCCCGCCAGCAATATCGCTACCAACACCAATATTAAGACCTAAATCCAAATACTTACGAATAGGAGCAATACCACTAGTAAGATTCATATTTGAAGCTGGACAATGTGCTACAAACACACCATTTTTACGCATTAATTCAACTTCTTCATCTGATGACCAAACACAATGTGCCATTACTGTTTTCACATCAGTATCGATATCATCATTTTTCCCAAACAAATCATATTCATTATAAGAATCCCCATAGAAAGGATTGTTTGGACGAAGAAACTTAACAAAATCAATCTCACCTTTACTCTCTGAAAGATGCGATTGAACTGGAATACCATAAGCCAT
>JAFZDT010000030.1 GCA_017561055.1 Erysipelotrichaceae bacterium | reverse complement strand
GCACTATATACAACTGTCCTTTGCGTTCTCAGCGTTATTTTGGAAATGAGTTTTTAATGTCTAAAGATGCTGCGGATGATACTGGAGAGCCATTTGTATTATATCAACTTGAAGATGGCTCCATAGGCATTTACACTACTCCTGGGACACATAGTATTTCTATTGAATTTAAAACGTCTAATATTCATACAATTTCTGAAAAATATTTGCCCCCAATTCCTTCATCTCCAGCAGATCTTGGTCTGGATGAAGCCCTATTATTAAAAAACAAATATCATAGTATTCCTTCTGAATATGGCGGCTATTGGACTATGTTTGAATCTGTATATGATAAAATTTTTGCAAGCTGTAACAGTGGTGCAACATACTCTCTAGATGGTTTTAATTGGAATGATATAGAAAATGTAACGGGTAGTTGGCGCCAGGTCGCTTATGGAAATGGAATATATGCTGCAATTGGAGGAAGTAATGGTAATTCAGCTGCGTATTCAATTGACGGAATTAATTGGACGGATACAACCTTGCCTCAATCAGACAATTGGTATGGTTTGGCATATGGAAATAATAAGTTTGTAGCTATCTCCAGTAAAGGATATGTGGCAAATTCTACAGACGGTATAACTTGGTCTTATATAACTAATTCTCCAACCTCCGCCTTATGGCGAAAATTAATCTATGCAGATAATAAATTTGTTGCTATCAGCGCTAATTATGGAATGATTACTTACTCAAGCGATGGCATTACATGGAAAAATGTTGACATTCCATATACAAATGGTTGCTATAATTATGACATTGCTTATGGAAATGGAAAATTTATTATTCCAATTTGTGACAGTAATGAAATATTATATTCCTTAGATTGTATCACTTGGAACAAAACGAGTATACCAACAGAGCAAGACTGGCAAACTATAGTCTATGGTAAGGATAAATTTGTTATGCTTGCCTTTAATTATGATAAAGCTGCCTATTCAATAGATGGTATCAATTGGTATGAAACTGAAGCAATGAATTCATATAATTATTCTTGGCAAAATATAATTTATTCTAATGGAAAATATTTTGCTTCAGGAACTAATGGATACATATCTTGGTCTGATGACGGAATCCATTGGGAGAGTAAAATATTAACATTAGAGACTCCAAATCAAGTTAATAAAACCAATGAAATTAAATCAATGCTTGAGATTAATTCTAAACAAGATAAAATTAAAGGCACCCAAGGTCAAGTTGTAGGTTTTGACAAAAATGGTAATCCAATAGCGCAAGACCCTGTTGGTAAAAATGTTGCAGGTCAAACCTTTGATGTATATAACCCAACCACAAACGAAACTGACCGTGGTCTTGTCGCTGGTGAAGGGGCGGAAATTTTTAATGACTATGAGGGTAATTATGCAATAGGCAAATGGTCTCATGCTGAAGGAGTTAATAATATAGCGACAGGTTGGGCATCTCATGCCGAAGGAAAGGCTACATGTGCATATGGATATTTTTCTCACTCAGAAGGCAGTTTAAGCAATGCCATAGGACGAATGACTCATGCTGAAGGCAATAGTACAACTGCTTCTGGAGATAGCTCCCATGCAGAAGGCGTAGAAACTTATACTGTAGGAGTAGGCTCTCATGCGGAAGGTTATAGTACAAGTGCTGTTAGTAATTATTCTCACGCTCAAGGCAAATGCAACGTTTATGATAGTGATGGGGCATATGCTCATATTGTGGGCAATGGAGAAAATCATGATAATCGCTCCAATGCACACACCCTAGACTGGGACGGTAACGCTTGGTTCTCAGGTGATGTATATGTAGGTTCTACCTCTGGTACCAATCAAGATGAAGGTTCTGTTAAGTTGCAGAAAGAGATTACAGGCACTCAGGGGCAGTTAGTTGGGTTTGATGAGAATGATAACGCTGTGGCACAATGGATTTTTGGTGGTATTAATGGTAAAACAACTTCTCATGATTTATCTAGTTTTGAAATAACATCAACCGCAGAAGAAATTATGGCAGCAATATATACTGGATATATAAGGGTTCTTAGTTTAGAGTTATTTAACAACGACTCTCTATTAACGTCAGGAGTGTTATATCAAACAGGTTCTAAATTGACCAGTAGTGGTAATATGATTATAACATATGCTGGCGATATTTTATACACACACTATACAGCGAATATTGAATGTACAACACCAAGTTTTAAAGTTGTATCTGCTACACTTGTCGAATCTTCCTCAATTCCAAATATAACCACTTCCGACAATGGCAAATTCCTTCGTGTGGTTGATGGAGCTTGGGCTGCTACTACCGTCCCTAACGCAGAGGAGGTGGCATTCTAATGGCAACTGCATTTGCTATTTTTTGTGCTACTGATGGTAGCTTGACTTTCTATAATAGAGATACGGTTCCTACTGTTGGAGATACGTTTGAGGGCAAGGTTGTTAGTAATGTGTATACGGGGTTAGAAAATACCAATTATATCAGTGATTCTAACTGTCCATGGAATAATATTAGAGATAATATTTTAAAAGTGTCTTTTGTTGATACAATCGCACCAAGCAATATTAAACAATGGCTTAGGGGTTTATCTAACGCCACTTCTATTGATTTAGAAAATTTTGATACAAAAAACCTAACATCATTATATTGTGCTTTTGCTGGTTGTAACTCTTTGACCGAGCTTAATTTTAGTGGAAATTATGATACTAATAATTTGACAAATATGAGCTATATGTTCCAAAATTGCTATGCTCTTACCACTGTAAATTTTTCTGGATTTGATACAAGTGCAGTAACAAATATGGAATCTATGTTTAAAGGTTGTTCCGCACTTAAAAAAATTTATGTTTCAGAACATTGGTCTGTAAATTCTGTTACATCTAGCACCGAAATGTTCTACAACTGTACCTCCCTTGTAGGTGCAGTCCCATTTGATAGTACAAAAACTGACGCATCAATGGCAAACTACGAAACAGGCTACTTTACTTACAAACGTTATGTCAAGCCCGAAGACATGTTAATCAAGAACACAACCCTCTACAATATAGCCGATGAAATCCGCATTTTATATGGTACTGAAGATACTATGACCCCTGCGGTGATGACTAATCAGTTGGGCAATGCTAATACAGAGGTTGATGAGCAAACTGATTTGATTAAGAGAATTAAGATTGAGTTAGGGCTAATTAAAACATTAATGATTCCTATGGAATTAACCAAAAGCAACAATAATAATGGTACTAAAACCATATATTTTGGAAATGGAATGTTTGTTGCGGGGGATTATTATAATGACACTGGCATTTATTACTCTACAGACGGTAAAACTTGGACTCAAAGTAATATAACAGATTTATGCATATCATATGTTTGTTATGGAAACGATGTTTGGGTTGCTTGTGACGACATTACGACAGAAGGTCTTTATTATTCTACTGATGGTAAAACTTGGACTCAAAGTAATATAACAACTGGCACGTTTTCTCATGTCAACTATGCTAATAAAATGTGGGTAGCAGCTAGTGCAGAAAATAAAGGTATTTATTATTCTACTGATGGTAAAACTTGGACTCAAAGTAATATAACCACTGGTGGAGGAATGTCTGGAAGTCATTATGCTAACAATCTTTGGGTTATTTGTAAAAATAGTAGCGGCCTTTATTATTCTATTGATGGTAAGACTTGGACTCAAAGCAATGTGACTGGTAGTACATTCCCATCTATTTATAGCGCTAACGGAGCTTGGATTGCTGCGAGTAATGCTAGTTCAGGTACTTATATTGGTATATGGTATTCTACCGATGGCAAAAATTGGACACAAAGTAATATTACAAGTGGGCAATTTAATTCTGTCTATTATGCTGATGGAATTTGGGCTGCCTGTGCTAAAAATAATGGCATTTACTATTCAACAGATGGTGTGACATGGACACAAAGCAATATAACAGGTGTTACGGCCTCTTATGTCTATAATAATAATAATACTTGGGTTGCATGCGTAATGAGTAACGGAATTTATTATTCAATTGATGGAAAGAATTGGATACAAAGTAATGTAACAAATGGGTCTTATGGCGTCGTATGCTATGAAAATAATATTTGGATTGTTGCTAGCGGAAATGGAATTTACTATTCCGAAGGAACCCCAATGGAAATTGAACTTACTTAACTAATCGAAGATTGAAGACCTGAAGTATATTGCAGGTCTTCTTTCTATTATATCTTAATATGAAAAGGAGGGCTTTAAAATGTCTAACTTTTTAAATAATACAAGCGATTTAGAAAAAATATTAAAAACAATTGAAAATTTACCTAAAACTATCACATCTACCACAGAAATAGCAGAAGGCTCGGAAAGTCCATATCCAGAAGGCTCT
>JAFZDT010000029.1 GCA_017561055.1 Erysipelotrichaceae bacterium | reverse complement strand
ATCTAATAAATCTGGATATTCTCTTTCCGCATAACGAATCCATCCAGGAGAACATGATGTAATCATTGGTAATGTTCCACCATTTTTCACACGATTGATGAATTCTGTACCTTCTTCCATAATTGTTAAATCAGCACCAAAGTTTGTATCATATACACGATAGAAGCCCATTTGTTTTAATGCCGCTACCATCTTACCAGTTACACGAGTACCAATAGGCATACCAAATTCTTCACCTAAAGAAGCACGTACAGCAGGAGCTGTTTGAATGAATACTTTCTTATTTGGATCTTGTAAAGCTGCCATTACTTTATGAATTTCTTCTTTTTCACTTAAGGCACCAACAGGACATGCGTTAACACATTGACCACATTGCATACAGTTCACTTGTTTTAAACTTACTTGCATTACAGGACCAACTGTTGTTTTAAATCCACGATCTTGGAATCCTAAGATACCCAAACCTTGCATTTTCTTACAAACTTCAACACAACGTCCACATAATACACACTTACTTGTATCACGAACAATACCATCACTAGCATCATCATATACACGAGTTGAATGATCCCCTTGATATTTAATATCACGAGCACCAACCGCAACTGCTAATTCTTGTAATTCACAAGATTGGTTACGAATACATGTTAAACAATCTTTAGAGTGATTAGATAAAATCAATTCCACTGTTTCTCTTCTTGCATCTACTGCCTTTTTAGAGTGTGTAAATACTTCCATACCTTCAGATACAGGATATACACAAGCAGCACATAAACTTCTAGCACCCTTTACTTCAACCATACAAACACGGCAAGCACCAGTACCTGTATAATCTTTTAAATAACACAATGTAGGAATCTTAACACCCACACTTCTAGCAGCTTCTAAAACGGTTAAACCTTTTTCAACTGTATATTCACGATTATTAATTTTAATTTTAACTGTTTCCATATACAATCCCCCTATTTACGAATAATCGCACCGAAGCGACAAGATGCCATACAAGCACCACAACGGATACACTTATCAGGATCAATAACGAATGGAGTCTTACCAACTTGACCTGAAATAGCCCCAACTGGACATTGTTTTGTACATAGACTACATTTCTTACACTTATCAGGATCAATTGTATATTTCAACAAGGCTTTACATACACCTGCTGGACAACGTTTATCCAATACGTGCGCAATATATTCATTTCTAAACATTTTCATTGTAGACAATACTGGGTTAGGTGCTGTTTGTCCTAAACCACATAATGCTGTTTCTTTAATATGATTAGATAAACTTTCTAATTCATCTAATGTTTCTAATGTACCTTCACCAGCACAAATTTTATTTAATAACTCTAATAAACGTTTTGTACCAACACGGCAAGGTGTACATTTACCACAAGATTCATCCACGATAAAGTCCATATAGAAACGAGCAACGTCAACCATACAGCTATCTTCATCAAGAACGATCATACCACCAGAACCCATCATAGATCCTAAACGTACTAAGTTATCGAAATCAATTGGTTCATCTAAGCTTTCTTCAGTTAAACATCCGCCTGATGGACCACCTGTTTGCACAGCTTTAAAGTTCTTATGATTTGGACAACCACCACCAATTTCATAAATAACTTCACGTAGTGTTGTTCCCATAGGAACTTCAACTAAACCAGTATTTGTAACATTACCACCTAATGCGAATACTTTCGTTCCCTTAGAACCTTCTGTACCAATTTGTGTAAACCAATCAGCACCGTTATAAATAATTTGCGCAACATTCGCAAATGTTTCTACGTTATTAATAATTGTAGGTTTACCCCAAACACCACGCACCGCAGGGAATGGTGGACGAGGATTTGGCATACCACGTTTACCTTCAATAGAAGCAATTAACGCTGTTTCTTCACCACATACGAAAGCACCAGCACCTAAACGAATTTCAATATCAAAATTGAAACCACTACCGAAAATATCATTTCCTAATAAACCTAATTCTTTAGCTTGTGCAATCGCAATTTTTAAACGTTCAACCGCAATTGGATATTCCGCACGAATATATACATAACCTGTTTGTGCACCAATTGCATAACCAGCAATTGCCATCGCTTCTAATACCGCATGAGGATCCCCTTCCAAGATAGAACGGTCCATGAATGCACCTGGATCTCCTTCATCCGCATTACAAATAACATACTTTTCATCACTTACTGAATTTCTAGCAAATTGCCATTTACGACCAGTAGGGAAACCTCCGCCTCCTCTACCACGTAAACCACTCTTCAAGATTTCATCAATAACTTCTTGAGGAGTCATTTCCGTTAAAGCTTTACCCAATGCTTGATAACCATCTTTCGCAATATATTCATAAATATCTTCAGGATTAATAACCCCACAGTTACGTAAAGCAATACGTTTTTGTTTAGAATAGAATTTGATTTGGTCAATATCAAAAATCTTTTCTTTTGTTTTTTCATCAATATCTGTTAACTCTAAACGAGTAACTGGTCTACCTTTATAGAAATGTTCTTTCACAATTTCATCCACATCATCCACAGTCACATGACTATAGAAAATTTTATCTGGATAAATCGCCATAATAGGACCCTTTTGACATAAACCAAAACATCCCGTTTTAACAATCTTTACTTCATTTTCTAAATGATAGGCAGGCAATACTTCTTCCAATTTCTTAACAATTTCTAATGAACGAGAAGATGTACACCCAGTACCTGCACAAATCAATACATGCAAACGTTCCATTTTACATTCCCCCTGCTTTTATCTTTGATTTACAGTATACATTTCAAGAGTACGACCGTTTTTCAAATGTGACTCAACAACTTGTGCCACTTTTTCCGCATCCATTTTAATGTATGTTGTTTTTCTTCCTTCTTTATCATAAATATCAACCATAGGTTCTAATGTACAGCTACCCATGCAACCAGTTTGTGTAACAATAACATTTAAATGATCATGATTAACACCTTCCATAAATGCATTTAATACAACTCTAGCACCCGCTGCGATACCACAAGTACCCATACCAACAACGACACGATAATCTTCATTTCCCACTTCACGCATATTTACACGCTTTTGTGCTTGTTCACGAAGTTTTTGTAAATCTGCCAATGATTTCATATCTGATTCCTCCTATTTTATGTTCTCATTGATATACTCTTTTAGCCAAAGCAATATACTTGGCTCTTGGATATTTACATCCCCTAAAATTTCTTTTATTTCAGTTGTTCTCATTACGAATTCATCATGATGACGATAATCTAAGACATATTCAATAGCTCCATCTGCCTGTATTAACATCATCATCGCTTCTCCTACATCCCCTAAAGGAGGCGTATCCCAACAACTTTTTTGTAATGTTATTTCTAAAGTGGTTCCTTTTCCTACTTCACTTTGAAGTAAAAATAAACCATTACATAATTCAGCTAACTCTTTAATAAATGGAATTCCTAAACCAATCTTACGAGTGGTACGCGTACTAAAGAAAGGATCCAATACTCGTTTTTGCATATCTTCATCCATTCCAATACCATCATCCACTAATCGAAAAGTAATACAATCCTTTTCATCATCAATCCATAAACAAATTTCAATATTCTTGGCATTTGCACGAATGGAATTTTGTCCTAAATCCAAGATATGCATAGCTAAATCTTGCATCATACACCATTCCTCCACAAACAAGAGATTGCTTGTTCACTTAGCACATTCACTGGTTCTGAAATATCCACCAATTGATGTGCATCCGAATTGATTAACCAAAAGATATCTTCTTTTAGATATGGATTTCGCTCCATAATCTTTTGTTTATCCGCTTCAAAATTAATTTCAATTCCATCATAATTCAAATCTTTAGGAATAAATCCTAACTGTGTCATCACCGAATTCTTACGATGCAACACATGCGCCAATACCACTACTCCATGAAAGTGATGAATGATATCACACACTTCATGAATCGAAGCATTCACTGAACTAATTAATAAATTTTCTTCAAAACCGCATATTTCATCCATATCATTAACTAAAAGTTGATTTCCAAAAAACTTCGGCTTATTTTTCACCTGAATTAACTTTTCATCCAACCAACTTTGCAAGCCAATTGTATCCTCATACCTAGAGAAATAACCTAACACATGTACTTCCTCAATGGTTTGAATTTCAACACCATACAATACTTTAATCTTACCTTCACTAACACGTTTAAAGGTCGCTAATTGTTTGGTCGAATTATGATCACATATCGCAATCACATCTAAATCCTTAACCAAAGACATATTCACAATGTTATTCACTGTCATTTCATCTTCCGCACAAGGCGATAAACAGGAATGAATATGCAAATCGTAAAACATACTAAACTCCTAAATCATGCAAAACACAACAAGCCTCATACGCAGTAAGATTTGTTGTAAGAATTGCTAAATCCTCTTCCATTGCTTTATCAAGCGTTTCTTGAGGTGGTTGTACTCCTTGTACAAAGACAATACAACTAAAATCACGCAAACAAGCCACAGCAATTACATTCAAATGCGCTTGCACTGTTAACCAAACTTGATCAGGACAACTATTACCCATAACCCAGCTCAATAAATCACCAACAAAAGCACCATGTACATCACGACTTTTGGCATCATCATTTGCATACAATGTCCAACCCGTTTTTGTAGCTAATTGTTCAACGTTCATTCTTTCACCTCCGATTTTAATATCTTACATTCACCAATTGTTGCATTACCCGCAACAATTTCTTTTGCCATTGCTCGACATGAAGGATATCCACACGCACCACAATCATAACCAGGCAATAAATCCAATTGTTGATTTACCTTTAAGAACTGTTGCATCTGTGCCTTCATATCTACTTCACCATGATAAATGGTTTCAGGTAATTTGAAGATATCTTCAAACTCCAAATCCGCAATCGGTTTATCCGCTGTTTTAAAGTATCGTTCAATAAATACTCGACCAACATATGGATTCCCCCAAAGGAATCTTCCACCAATACAACCATTTGGACAAGCATACAAACTCAATAAACGAATGTTCTTCAAATTTTCAAACTCTGCTAATTCCAATACTTGTTGTACTTTATCTAAACCATCTACCGCTAATACATCTTTTTTCTCTAATCCTAAATCATAGAAATCATGAACCACTGCATGAATTCCTTCTTTACAAAA
The DNA here is from genome assembly GCA_017561055.1 of Erysipelotrichaceae bacterium. Classification (GTDB taxonomy): domain Bacteria; phylum Bacillota_I; class Bacilli_A; order Erysipelotrichales; family Erysipelotrichaceae; genus RGIG4607. Next base: position 326 of record JAFZDT010000029.1, on the reverse strand, counting down.
ATGACATTCTTCCCTAGAACCATCTTTCAAACGATTAATCAATGGGAAAATATCCGTAATTGCGACTGCATAATCAATATTGGATTCCATATTCCCATATGGATGTTTTGCCAATGATAACTTCGCAATACATTCACACAATGAATAAATACCAACTTTTTTATATTTACCAGCCAAACGCTTACGAACCAATTTCGCAGCCACTTCTACTGGATATTCAAAAGGTAATATCGAACTCAATAACATTGGATATTTCACCTTAATCAAACGATTTACAACAGGACAAGTTGAACTAATCGCTAATGGAATATCCGTTTCACTCATAT
>JAFZDT010000028.1 GCA_017561055.1 Erysipelotrichaceae bacterium | reverse complement strand
GATAAAGCTGTTTTGGAACGTTTGGTTGAACCTGAACGTATGATTCAATTTAAAGTTCCTTGGATGGATGATAAAGGGGTATATCATGTAAATCGTGGATATCGCGTACAGTATAATAGTGCGCTTGGTCCATATAAGGGAGGTTTACGTTTTCATCCGAGTGTAAATTTGGGGATTTTAAAATTCTTGGGTTTTGAACAAATTTTTAAAAATGCTTTAACGACTTTACCAATTGGTGGTGGTAAAGGTGGTAGTGACTTTGATCCTAAGGGTAAAAGTGATGAAGAAATTATGCGTTTCTGTCAAAGCTTTATGACAGAATTGTATCGTCATATTGGACCGGATACGGATGTTCCTGCTGGAGATATGGGTGTTGGTGCTCGTGAAGTGGGATATTTGTATGGTCATTATCGTAGAATTCGTGGTGTAGTTGAACCGGGTGTATTCACTGGTAAGGCTTTAGGTTTCGGTGGTTCTTTGATTCGTAAAGAAGCTACAGGATATGGTTTAGTATATTTTGTATGTGAAATGTTGAAAAATATTGGATTAGAGAATGCAAAACCACGTGTTGTTGTTTCTGGAAGTGGAAATGTAGCCATTTATGCTTGTGAAAAAGCGAAACAAATGGGATGGCAAGTAATTGCTATGAGTGATTCCAAAGGATATATTGTGGATGAACATTTAGATTTAGATGTTGTGAAACATATTAAAGAAGTTGAACGTGGATCATTGGCATTATACCCAGAGTATGCGGGACATGGTGAATATCATGAGGGTAGTGTTTATGATGCTTCTTTAGCTTATGATGTGGCATTACCATGTGCAACACAAAATGAAATTAATGGTGAACGTGCTATGAATATGTATAATTGTGGTTGTCGCTTGGTTGCGGAAGGTGCGAATATGCCTAGTAACAAGGATGCTGTGGCTTATTACTTGAATCATGGCATGTTATATGGTCCAGGTAAGGCTGCGAATGCTGGTGGAGTTGCGACAAGTGCTCTTGAAATGTCACAAAATAGTATGCGTTTATCATGGACAAGTGCAGAAGTGGATGAACGTTTACATCAAATTATGATTAACATTCATGCTCAATGTGTTGATGCTTGCAATAAGTATGGATTGGAGCCTACAAATTATATGGCTGGTGCTAATATTGCGGGTATGGAGCGAGTTATTGAAGCAATGCTTGCTCAAGGTGATTATTAGTATTTAGGGGCTTTTGCCCCTTTTTTTGAGGTAGTATATGAAAGTATTTGTTAAATTTTTAATTGGTTTATTATGTAGTCTTTTGATAATTGTGGGTGGTTTTGCTTTAATACAACCACTTTTGTATGGACGATATTATCAAACTATGGAAACTGAATTTAAGGTTGAAGGTCTTAGTGATGGTTTTATTCCTCAAGGTATGACTTATGTTGAAGAATATGATACATGGTTATATACAGGGTATATGAAAGACCATTCAGCGAGTCGTTTATATGTTTTAAAAGACGGAGAATATCGTTATATTGAATTGTATGATGAAGAAGGTGTCTATGATGGACATGCTGGTGGTATTAGTTATAGTAATGATGTAGTGTATATTGCCAGTGGTGGTAGTAATGAAACCAATCGTGTTTACATGTTTTCTTTACAGGATGTAGTAAATGAAAATACAGATAAAATTGTAATGGATCAGCATTTCCATCCATATTCCAAGGCAAGTTATTGTTATGTGAAAGATAATATGCTTTGGGTTGGAGAATTTGAAGATGGTGGTAAATATTTGACTGATGAAAGTCATCATGTGAATATGAATCGAGCGATTGTATCTGGATATGAAATTAATGAATTTGGTTTGGTTGATGAGAAGGTAGATTGTGTATTGTCTACTGGAGCAAGAGTACAAGGTATGGCAATGGATGATAATGGAAGAATTGCATTATCTCTTTCTTATGGATTTACGAGTTCTCATTTGCAGTATTATTTTGATTTTGACAAGCAAGAAGTGTTTACATATACAATCGATAATGAAGAAGTTCCAATGTATATTTTGGATAATGCAACTTTAATTGAAGATGTTAAAGCTCCTCAAATGTCAGAGGGTATTGTATTTAAAGATGGAAGATTATATGTGCTATATGAATCAGCAAGTTTGAAGTATTATTTTGGTATTTTAACTAAAGGGAAGTATGTACATAGTTATCAGTTTTAAATGATTGAAAAAATAGTTATTTGATGATATCATGTAAAAAATGAAGTGGCGTTATAAAAGAGAGTTAGCGCGGCTGATATCTGAAAGGAATATGCAATCCGAACAGGTTATCCGTTCGGATTTTTTCTTTAATGGAGGGTTTATGAAGATTGTAGTGGATTTACAAGAGAGAAGTTATCCTATCTATATTGAAAAAGGTATTTTAAAGAGTGTAAATCAGTATGTTAATTTACAACGTAAAGTATTGATTGTTACAGATAGTGGAGTGCCTAGTGTATATAGTGAATGTGTTCAAATGCAATGTAAAGAAGCTACTATTGTATGTATTGAACAAGGTGAATCTTCTAAGAATATTGAGAACTATCAAGCATTGATTCAAAAGATGCTAGAATTAGAGTTTTCTAGAAAAGATTTGATGATTGCTGTTGGTGGTGGCGTTGTTGGTGATTTGTGTGGTTTTGTAGCAAGTACTTATATGCGTGGTATTGATTTTATTAATATTCCAACTACAACATTAGCACAAGTGGATAGCAGTATTGGTGGTAAAACAGCTATCGATTTAGGAAATGTTAAGAATTGTATTGGTTCATTTTATCAACCAAAGGCTGTATTTATTGATCCAAAGACATTAGATACATTAAGTAATCGTCATTTTTATAGTGGTTTAGTTGAAGCTTTAAAAAGTGGAGCTATATATGATCAAGAATTATTTGAATTATTAGAAGATTGTGATGTAAAAGAACAAATTGAAGAAATTTTATATCGTAGTCTCATGGTGAAAAAAGCAGTTGTTGAAATTGATGAGAAAGAATTGGGATTACGGAAAATTTTGAATTTTGGACATACTTTAGGTCATGGTATTGAAAGTGCTTCTAACTATGAATTATTACATGGTGAAGCAGTTAGTTTGGGTATGGTTAAAATGGTTGAAGATGAAAATGTTCGAAAACGATTGGTTCGTGTTTTAGAAAAATGGAATATGCCATTAGAATATGAATATGATAAACAAAAAAGTTTTGAGTATATGTTACATGATAAAAAGAAAGTAGCGAATATGGTGAGTGTTGTTCAAGTGAAAGAAATTGGACAAGCATGTATAATAGATATGACGCAAGAAGAATTGAAGGTGAAGTTTTAATATGAAGAATACAATTGGAAAAAATGTTGCGATTACCGTATTTGGTGAATCACATGGAGATATGATTGGTTGTGTATTAGATGGTGTGTGTGCAGGTGTTTCTATTGATATGGAATTCATGTTAAAGCAATTGGATAAACGTAAACCTCAAGGAAGCATTTCTACTGCGCGTAAAGAAAGTGATATGCCTAAAATTGTGAGTGGTGTATTTGAAGGGAAAACTACCGGTACTCCTATTACGATTTTAATGGAGAACCAAGATCAAAAGAGTAAGGATTATAGTGCATTAAAAGATGTTGCACGTCCTTCCCATGCGGATTATGTGGCGAATATCAAGTATCATGGCTATCAAGATTATCGTGGTGGTGGTCATTTTTCTGGTCGTTTAACGGCTCCAATTGTGGCTGCCGGTGCTGTTGCTTTACAGTTATTACAACAAAAGGGTATTTCTATCGGCACACATATTTTGCAGTTATATAATGTATTTGATGATGCGTTTAGTAGTAATGCTGAAGAATTAAAGTATGAAATAGATAAAGTAAATACGATGTATTTTGCAGTATTAAATGAATATATTGGTCAAAAAATGGAAGAAACGATTGAACTAGCACGTTTACAACAAGATTCTGTTGGTGGTGTGTTAGAAAGTGCAATTGTTGGATTACCTAGTGGTATTGGAGAACCATTCTTTGATTCATTAGAAAGTGTAATTTCACACTATTTATTTAGTATTGGTGGTATTAAAGGTATTGAGTTTGGTAGTGGTTTTGCTTTCGCAAATATGTATGGTTCTAGTGCAAATGATGCGTTTAGAAATGAATATGGGAATGTTGTGACTACAACTAATCATAATGGTGGTATTAATGGTGGTATCAGTAATGGTATGCCACTTCTTGTAAAAACAGTAGTAAAACCGACTCCATCTATTGCGAAAGTTCAAGAAACAATCAATATGAAAACATTAGAAAATACAACTGTAGCAATTACTGGTCGTCATGATCCTGCAATTATTCATCGTGCTAGAGTTGTACAAGATAGTTTACTTGCTTTAGCATTGGTGGATATGTTGACGGAAGTATATGGAACAAGTTGGTGGATGCCATGTATGGATTAATTGGAGCAAAATTAGGTCATAGTTATTCCAAAGGTATTCATGAACAGTTGGCTGATTATACTTTTGATATGATTGAATTAACTGCTGAAGAGTTGGATGTATTTTTAAAAGAAAAAAACTTTCATGCAGTGAATGTTACGATTCCTTATAAACAAACCGTTATTCCTTATTTAGATGAAATTAGTGAACATGCGCAAAAGATTGGTGCAGTGAATACAATTGTTAATGTAGATGGTTGTTTAAAGGGATATAATACGGATTATTATGGCTTTAAATATATGTTAGAGTACAATGATATTGCGATTAAAGATCGCAAAGTCATTGTGTTAGGTGTTGGAGGAGCTTCTAAAGCAGTGTATGCGGTTTTAGCGGATTTACAGGCTAAAGAAGTTGTGTTTGTGCATCCTAAAGGAAAAAATGGGATTACTTATGAAGAATGTTACGCTAAGCATAAAGATGCACAAGTGATTGTAAATGCAACGCCAGTAGGAATGTATCCTAATGGTGATTGTACACCTATAGATGTAAAAAGATTTACTCACTTAGAGAGTGCAGTTGATGTTATTTATAATCCACTAAAAACCAAGTTTCTTGTTGAGGCAGAAAGAAATGGTGTAAAAACTGCAGGTGGTTTAATGATGCTTGTAGCTCAAGCAAAAGAAGCAGTAGAAATTTTTACAGGCAATCGCTTGGATAATAGTTGTATTACAACTATTACCAAACAATTAGAAAAAGAAAAACAAAATATTGTTTTCATTGGTATGCCAAGTTGTGGTAAAAGTACCATTGCGAAAGCATTGGCACAATATCTAAATAAACAAGTAGTAGATTTAGATGCTAAGATTGTAGAACGATATGGAAGTATTCCTGCGTTATTTGAACAATATGGGGAAGATTATTTCCGTGATTGTGAAACACAAATTGCCAAAGAACTAAGTCAACAAACGGGGTTGATTCTTTCTTGTGGTGGTGGAATCATTAAGCGTGAAGAGAATATGATATCCTTAAAACAGAATGGTGCAATTATTTATATTCAACGTAATCTTGATTTGTTGATTGCGGATGATACGCGTCCTTTAAGTTCAAGTAAAGAGGCAATTTTAAAATTATATGAAGAAAGAAAGTCATTATATGAAGGATATAGTGATTATATTGTTGAAAATAATGGTACTATATAAGAGTTAGTACAAAAGATTGTAGAGATCTTATAAAAGGGGTGAAAGCATGATTATTTCATTAAAAAAACATACTCCAGAAATAGAAAAACAAAAATTAATTACGGATTTAGAAAATCAAGATTTTCAAATTACGATAATTGAAGGTGTACATATGACATTACTAGCTTTAACGGGTGATACCATTAAAGTGGATGATAAGCGTATTCTAGCAAATCCTTGGGTAATTGAAGTGCGTCGTATGGATGTGCCATATAAATTAGTAAGTCGTTATGTGCATCCTGAAGATACGATTGTTGAAGTTGGAGATGTTAAAATTGGAGCGGGGCAACCACTAGTTATTATTGGTGGACCATGTTCTGTTGAAGGTGATGAGATGATGTGTCGTTTAGCACAAGAGGTTAAAGATGCAGGTGGAAAAATGATGCGTGGTGGTGCCTATAAGCCTCGTACTTCTCCATATGCTTTCCAAGGGATGCAAACGGAAGGAATTCAATGCATGGTGCATGCGAAAGAATTAACGGGTATGCCAATTGTATCAGAATTGATGAGTATTGATAAAATTGATGAATTTGTAGCAAATGTGGATATCATTCAAGTAGGTGCAAGAAATATGCAAAACTTTGAATTGTTAAAAGCATTAGGTAAAGTTAATAAACCAATTTTATTAAAACGTGGTATGGCAAATACCATTGAAGAATGGTTAATGTCTGCTGAATATATTATGGCTAATGGAAATCCAAATGTTATTTTATGTGAACGTGGGATTCGTACCTTTGAAACGTTGACTCGCAATACATTGGATGTAAGTGTCATTCCAATTATTAAAGAAAGAACGCATTTACCAATTATTATTGATCCTTCTCATGCGACAGGCGATTGGAAATTGGTAGAAGCTATGTCTTTGGCTGCTGTTGCGGCAGGGTGTGATGGGTTAATGATTGAAGTTCATGATCAACCGGAATGTGCTTGGAGTGATGGTTCACAATCATTAAAACCAGAAAAATTTAAAGCTTTGGTAGAAAAAGTAAAAAAAGTAGCAGAAGTTTTAGGGAGAAGTATCTAATGTTGGTTACTATTGAACCTTCGAAAGTAATTAAAAAGGAAATGCGTATTCCATCTAGTAAGTCGCTAGGGCATCGTGCTATCATTTGTGCATCGTTGGCTAAAGGTACATCTCATATTTATAATGTAGATATGTCCAAGGATCTTGAGGCAACGATTGGTTGTATGGAACAATTGGG
>JAFZDT010000005.1 GCA_017561055.1 Erysipelotrichaceae bacterium | reverse complement strand
TATTAGCACCCGTAGCTATAGCTCTGTGACCAGAAGCTTCACTATCATATCCGAATACAAAAGCAGTCTTTCCACTTGCTACATTGTACTTACCAAAAGCAACAGCATTTTCACCGCTTGCTACGTTCGCAACGGTATGTCCTGTTCGTTCGCTGATTTTACCATTCTTAGCATCTTTTTCGTTTATAGCATCAACTTGCATAACTGAGCCGTAACCGACACCTGCACGCATGTTTGCTATGTAATCAGTATCTTCAAACGCTACGCCTTCACCAATTTTAGTACTAATATTGATTTTTGGTTCGCCATCAAGTTCTACAGATTCTTTAATTACTATAATCTGACCTTCTGGTATAGTAGGATTATTATCTTCAAAATTTTCTCTTGTGTCTACTAATACGGAAGTATTTTCTCCTGGAACAACAGCTTCACCAGTTACATTTACACTTAATAACATTTATTTACCTCCTTTTTATATTTGTTTAAGTAGTGTGTATATAATTTATATATACTATTTATTGAATTTATTATAATTTCAATTAACCTTCTGGATATTCTTTAGGAATATAAACATTAAAATATCAGTTTGCAATTACTATTAGTAACAGAAGGTACTTGAAAAACACACGTTACACCATAGGTATTTTCATAAATTGTTATAAGGTTATTTAATTGAGATAAAGATGATGGGATGTTGTATTATTTCTCACACAACATCCCATCATAAAATGCATATTTATAATATTATTAATATACAATACATTACATTGAACTAGTTTTACTATTAGCTGTTGCTGTATCAGTTAATACATCGCATTCATTTTCAAATGCTATCCAACGATATTCAGTATTACTGCCAAAGTGAAAATCATAACTTGATGTATCACTAACATCGAGTCTGAATATAGTATTATTAGCAAGCATTGTTTTTGTTACACCAGTCACTTCACTTCCAGTTCCGTTTACATATCCACTGCTTGATTCAGTCCAATAAAGTCCATATACATCATAAGGTTCATAAGAACCAACAGTCCTGTATATTTCAACTTGTTTAGGAATAAAACCTAATTTAGATATGTCTAATTTAAAATAATATGTTAAAGAACTGCAAGTGAGCGTTCCCATAGCAAACTTTCCACCGCCACTACTATCTCCGCCACGTCTCATTATAAAAGCTTCTGCCATGTTTAGCGCACCACCTTTAATTGAATGTCGAATGCTGTAGTTGGCGCATCACCATTTGCATACAAAGTAATAGAATTTTCCGCCGTGGTTATGCGTGTTACCAAATTCCATGCCTTTAATGCCGTTACATTTGCTTCAATGTTATCTCCAAGAACAACGTCTACAAAGGGTGTGTCAGTTGCCAACATTCCAGCAACAGCAACAGTTTTTGTATATCCGCCATTGATGGTGTCTTCTGTCCAAGAAGTGTCTATTGTTACAATGATGTTTGGGACTGCTTCATCAGATGTAAGATACAATGCAGTCTCATCAATAGTACCGTTGGCAAGTTCTCTATCATATTGTGCTTGTGTTAATTTATGTATTTTTAAAGTCGATAAGTTTTCTGTAATCATCAATGATATCTCCTTTCTAAGTTTATATTTTAAATTATAGTATAAGATGTGCCAATGAATTGTACACTCTTAAAATCATCTAAATTTTGACTAATAGTATAACTTATAAGAGATGAAATTTCTGAAGCCATTTTATGATAACCAATAGCAGTTAGATGATAGCCATTTCCATAAGGTGTGTTTTCAAAACATTCAGAATATATGTTCAAGTCAATTAAATATACATCTTCTGTACTATTTGCAATTTCTCTAATTTTTTCATTTAACGCTTCATAAATGACATTACCAATAGGCGACCTATATGGGATAATTGTTGCTAAAAATATTTTAATTCCTTTGCTTTGCATTTTTAAATTAGATATAATGCCATTTATACTTGAATTAAATGTTGAAATAATTTCTTCAAGAGAAGTGTTTGAAGCTGTATCATTAATCCCTAAATGAATTATAGCAAAATCAAATTCAGAATAATCTAATGAATCACTTACTATATCATTATCTCCAACTTGCGGGTAAAGATTCCAGACCCAAACTCCGTTAACCCATTTTCCACCTTGAGTGGTACTGTCTATACTTGCATCATACCATTGTTTTGAGGTAAAACCAGAAACACCAGAGTTAACAATATCAATACCAGTCAATTTACTTAGAATTGTTGGATATGAATATTTTCTAATAATGGTATTACCTGCGTCATTATCAAAATATCCTTCTGTAATGCTATCACCAATGCAAATACCTTTATTAAAAACTTGGATTTCATTTCCCTTATATTTTGCTGGTGATGTGCTAATGATTTCACCGCCATTTCCATTTTGTGTTTTGAATGTAATTGAAGTATTTACATAATTAACATACGCGCCTTTTGAATAATCACGACCATCCATTACATAGATACCTGTTTCTGGGAAATATAATTCGGAATACCAAGTTTCAAAGGCTATATTATAAGTGCCTGGTCTTTCACAAATACAAATATAAGTAAGTAGGTCTGTATCTAATGGTCTTTTATAAAATATTTGTATCATTTTATGTTCTTCAATAGCAGGAATAATTACTCCATCTTTGTCAGCATTTAATGTAAGCATTTCTTCTGTAATTTCAAAGCTGGTATCAAAATAAGAATCTGAAGATTTAATACTGACACGGCTACCAATTAGATTTAATTCTCCCTCTGGAAGAGGTGCAATTTTAACAAGCACTGTTGCTCCAGTACTTCCTTTAATTAAAGTACGGTCTCCATCTGTGTTACCGTCATAATGATATTCAACTTCTTCGGTAACAATATTTTCTTCATCTTTTGATATAGCACCAATATTCGCTCTTGCTTGAGCCTTTTGTTCTTCAGTTAAAATTTGTTCTGTATATAAAATAGCATTTCCTGCTAAATTTAATCTATTATCAATTTCTTCTGCTGAGAATGATAATTTATATTCTTGAGCCATAATTATTTGTCCTCCTTTGCAATTAGATATACTCCGTTAGAGTCTTTTAAAATATAATTATTAGAAGACAATAGCATAATGTCATTTAATGTAGTGATAGTGGTCGGAATAATTAAATTACATATAGTATTACCAATATTAAGTTTTAATTTTTCTCCACCGCCTAAATATATCGCCATTAATCATCTGCCTCCCAAGTAATAATCTGAACACTTGAACTACTAATAAGGCTTAATAATTCAGCTTCAGTAAGAGTAGTATTACCTATGGTTAAGCTACCATCCATATTTACAGTAAATGCGTTTTTTCTATCGTCTTCTGATGTACCAGCACCGACAGCAAATATAAACTCATTTTGATAGTCATTATATTGACCTACTACAGTAGCACCTTGATGTTTACCTTCAAGTCTATTGCCAACACCAAACATAGAGTTATACTTGGCATCACCATGCATTGTATTTGATTTACCAGCAATAAAGTTAATATCACCAGTATTGCCGTTGCTGTTTTCTAAGATTTTATTTTCCTGACCAAATACAGCATTTCCAGTGCCTAAGTCTTCGTTTAGTTGACCTGCTGCGAAAGATGCTCTACCACTAAGTTTATTATCATAACCTACTGCAAAGTAGTTATAATTTTTATCTTGGTCGGTTATTTCATTTCTTTCACCTAAATCAATTCTGTGCTGATAAACTCCAGCTCCTATTTGCTTGGTAAAAAGAAGCTCATTTTCAGTAAACGTAGTATTTCCTAAAGTTAATGTACCACTTTCAATTATACCTACATCATCTTCACTAGCTATTTGTTTCCACTCAGTCCAAACACCAGCATTATTTTTTCTTACCCATCTTCTTGTAGACGAACTTGCCGCAGTTTCAGTTATTTCTTGAAGTTCATAACCTTCGCTATTCCAAGGATATACTAATAAAACTGCGTCAATATCTATACCTTCAGGACAATTATCTACATAAACCGTTTTTATGTTATAAAATCCTGCGGTTTTATAATCATTGAGGTTTTTATGGACACTTGCCGTTCCTTCGATACGCTCATACGAGCCTCGTTTCATATAGTAGGTGTTGATTTGATTGCCGCTTGAATCTTTAATAGCTTTAGTTGCATTATCTGCATTACCAGTTAAATTTCCAGTAAACCCGCCTGTAGCTATAACTTTAGCAGGGAATGTGACGTTTTGTTGCCAATCTGTGCCATATATCGTGCCTGAACCTGCAAGAGTACTAGCAACGCCCCACTGTGTTTCACCGTACATATACAATTTCGAAATAGAAAAAGCATTGTTATGTGCTGGGTTAGTAGTACCTATGCTAAAAGTAAATCGCACTTTCTTTACATTATTAGAACTTGAAGAACCAAAAGCATGACTAAATTGAATTATATTCCACCCTGTCCAACCCGCAACTGGAACTTCTTTATATGCACGAAAATTAGTATCTCCATTATAAAACAGTTCAACTTTTGCTATCGCATTACCCGAACCGCTTGTATTTACAAAAATAGCAGCCTTTCTTAAGAGAAAATAAATAGAGTTTGCATTTATAGTTACACGGGACATATAATCGGTAGTTACGCCAGAATTCGTTCCACCAATCATTAAATTTTTACTACCTTGTGTTACCAATTTAACTTTATCATCGTCATGAAAATCATCATAATTTACCCAAGTAGCTCCGCCATCACGACTATATTCAACTTCAATATCTTCGGGTGGCATATAAGCTAATCGGTTAGCACCCATTTCGGTTATAAGCGCAGCGTCTAAAGCAGATACATTTGCTGTAATGTCTTTGCCGCCCCAACCTAAATACGCTTCTTTTATTGTGGTTTTATCGTCAATCATTAAATTCCATGCATATTTGTTATTGCTTGCACTTGTACATTTATACATTGCTCCAGTCAATTTATCCATATATAACATACCAACAGCACCTTCTGTTGATGTTGTTGGAGCGCCGTTACCTTTTATACATGGAATTTCTTTATAGTCAACACCAAATATGTTCATATGTTCAACATAATTCATTTTTTATCCTCCTCTTTAATGATTAATACATTATTCTCAATTACAGCAACAATAGAACTAGATAATTCATTAATAGCTGTTGCCATTTCTGAAGGTTTATATCTAGTATCAGTATTAGTCTTATTTCTGATTTCTTTGCCAATATCTATAAGAGAACCAGTCTTTACTAAGACACTAAAATCTCTTACAAGTTCAGGACTACCATAATAAGTCTTTGCTACTTTGCTTGAAATTTCAGATGCTAATAATGTATTACCTGACGGTTCGTACCAATAGCCATCGGCACCTGTGATATGAGTTACATTAGGTGTAGGAAGTACTGGAATGTTAGTACATGTACCATCACCATTAAAGCTGAAGTTTTCACCTATTGTGACTTTCTGTAGTTTATGCATACCAGAATAAGAGTCACCTGATATACCAAACATTCCATATACACCACTAGTTTCACTATTTACAGGGTCTTTCCATGATTCATTTATAGTAGTAGTATTGAAAGCTGATAAATCTAACTCTCTTAAACTTGAGCATCCTGAGAACATTTCTGCAAAAGTTTTAGCAGAACTAGTATTCCATTTATCTAAACCTATAATTTCTTCAAGCACAGTGTTACGTTCAAACATTTGTGAAAAAGTCTGAACTTTGCTTACGTCCCATTTAGAAAGGTCTAAATGAGTATTCATATTGCTATGGAATACAGCATTCATATATAATACATTACTAGTATTCCAGTTAGATACCTTATCATTCAATACTAATCTAGTACACCATGCAAACATATGGTGGAGACTCGTACAACTAGATAAATCCCAATTTTCTACAGGTAGAGTTGTAATATTGGTCAGTCCGTAGAATATATAATCCATACGTGTTACTTTGCTTACGTCCCATTTACTTACATCTAAAACACTGAGAGGAGCACTAGTAACACCATAATCTGATTGTAAAAACATACATCTCATAGTAGTTACATTGCTAGTATCCCAGTTAGAGACATCCAATACTTGTAAAGAAGTACAATGATAAAACATATAAGACATATCAGTTACACTACTGGTATTCCAATTAGAGGTATCTCCTATTGTTTTTAATGAATTACAGTCAAAGAACATCCAACTCATATTTCTAACTTTACTAGTATTCCAATTAGAACAATCTAACTCAATTAGATTATTACAATATGCAAATACATTATTCATATAAAGTATATTACCAGTATCCCAATTACTTACATTTACAGTAATCAATGCATTACAATAATTGAACATATGGTTTATACGAGTTACATTACTAGTATTCCAAGTAGATACATCAACTTCAGTAAGTTTTTTATCATTTTGAAACATTTGTTGCATATTAGTAACTCTGGACGTGTCTAATATATGTGCGTCTATAATTTTTGTTGCAGAGGAAAAATCAGCAAAAGCCCAACCAGAATTTTCATTCATATATATTTTTCCAGAACCGTTACCTGCAATTGTTAATTTAGCTCCTTCAATATACACCATAACGCTTCCGTCTTTTGCTGCCGAAGCATCCCATGAAGAAGTTACAGTACTTGTAGGAGTATAAGAATTTTTAATTTCAATACTAGTTATTGTAGATTTTGTAACTGTAGTACCACCTTGTGTATACCAAGTACTACTAGATGCTAGAATAGGATATGACATTAGTATGCAACCTCCTCGCCATTAGTTATGTTAAGAAGATTTTTAAGTTTTATTAATTCAGCTTCCGAGAAACTGGTATCTCCAAAGTTATATACTGGATTTCCACTTTCATCAAAGTCAATCTCAAAAATATTCCTATTGGCTCCTGCAGCACCCCAACCAATTTGGAAAGCTGCAGTATTGCTCGGAACGTTGAATTTGCCGAATACTACTTGAGGATAAGGAACAAGTGGGTCAAGGCCTTTAGCATCGCCAGTATGAGCATAATATCCAAGTGCAATCGAACATGGAATCATGGCAGCACTATTAGTACCACCAGCAATAGCCCATCTACCATCAGCACTATTGTTAACGCCTGTTGTAAATGAATAATCTCCTCTTGCTGTTATTTCTTCACCCAATGCAAATGAGCTAGTTCCACTTGCTCTTGCAT
>JAFZDT010000027.1 GCA_017561055.1 Erysipelotrichaceae bacterium | reverse complement strand
TTTATAATGATGTGAAACGTAAATTAAAAACTAAAAATGACTGTGCATGGTTAAGTAATGATGAAGAAGTGATTGCATATTATAATCAATTACCAACTTGTGGTCATATTCCAACGCATCGTTTATTGCAAGATGTTCTATTTGGTTATCAAGATGTGTATGTGAATAAGGATTGGCATCCAGTGAAAAAACAATTGCCGATATTATTTTTAGCTGGTAATCAAGACCCATGTATTGATTATCCTAAGGGTATTGTATATTCCATTAATAAAATGAAAGAAAGTGGTTATCAAAATATTGAGTATTTTGATTATCCAAATCGTCGTCATTTATTATTTTTGGGATTAGATAAAGAATTTGTATATTCAGATGTTATTTTATGGTTAAATCAAAAAGTAAAGAAGTAACTATTATGGTTACTTTTTTTATGATAAAATAAGTAAACGAGAGGAAGATGAAAATGGATGTATTAGCATTATTACAAAAAATAGGATTAACAATTGAAGAATGTGCATATTTTGCAGGTGGTTATGTATTTCAACCTGTTTTTCATCGTGCAAAACAAACGTTAATCATTCCATTAAAAATTAAACAAAGTTTACCATTTTCCTTGTGGATGCGTACAAAAGAGTGTTTTGAAAAAGAAACAGGCGCAAAAGTAGAGTTATACATTACTAGTGATGCGGAAGATTTGGCACCAGTAGATGTTAAGAAATATATTCATCATTTTAATCAACAATATAAATATTCTTTTATTGATGATTTATTTCCAAATGTTAAAAATGGTAAATTGTCATTAGTATATCGTGATACGAATTTATTTGATAAATATGAAAATGAATTAGGAAATTTGTCTAGTTTCTTAAATTCTTGTGCGATGCATCATGAGTTTGTTTGTGCTTCTTACGAAAATAAAAGTCCACAATATCGTTATACGAACGAACAAACAGAGGAAAAAAATACTAAAATGAAACAAACCAATCGTGCGGAATGTAAATATATTCCATTAGCAAATGCGGTTCAAAATATTGAAAATGCTTATATTGAAGGGCAAATCTTTAAAATTGAATATCGTCCAATTAAAAATGGTAGAGAATTACAAATGATGATGATTGCGGAAAATAATGAAGCATTCTCATTAAAACGTTTTGAAGGGAAAAATTGTCCAAAAGAAGAATTACATAAGCTTAAAGAGGGTATGTATGTTCGTGCTTATGGTGATATCAAATATGATAGTTTTTCTCAAGAAATGTCAATGATATCTAATGATATTGAAGTGATTGATGCTCCAGCGATTCGTAAGGATGAAGCGGAAGTGAAACGTGTTGAATTGCATGCACATACTAATAAATCTGAAATGGATGGGGTATGTGAAGCAAAAGAATTAGTAACACGTGCATTTAAGTGGGGGCATAAGGCGGTTACAATTATGGACCATATGGTGGTACAAGCCTATCCTCAAGCACAAATTACCCATTTAAATTTAGTTAAACGTAATAAAGATTATGATTTTAAAGTTATCTACGGTATTGAAATGAATATGGTAGATAGTGTTGCGAATATTGTTATGCAACCAAATGATACAAAATTAAAAGATGCGACTTATGTTATTTTTGACTTAGAAACAACAGGTTTATCGAATCAATATGACTCAATTATTGAATTTGGTGCTATTAAAATGAAGAATGATGCGGAAATTGGGCGTTTACAAACGTTTATTAAACCACCAGTTCCATTGAATGCATTTACTGAAAAGTTGACGAATATTACGCAATCTATGGTTGATCATGCGCCAACATTTGAACAAATAGTTGATAAATTATTAGATTTTATTGGTGATAGTGTTTTAGTTGCGCATAATGCGACTTTCGACTTTGGTTTTATGAATGCGTCATTGAAGCGTATAGGTAGAAAACCATTATCGAATGCTGTTATTGATACATTACCACTAGCATGGTCACTATTCCCAGCACGTAAGAAATATGCGTTAGGGAATATCGTGCGTAATTATAATATTGCCTATGATGCGGATGTAGCGCATAGGGCGGATTATGATGCGGAAGTATTATCCTATGCATTTATGCGTATGTTAAAAGAGTTTAAGGAATTGGATTCTATGAATCTATATGATTTACAAAACTCTCAAACAAAAGATATTTATAAGAAAATGTTCTCCAATCATATTTCTTTATTAGCGAAGAATATGGCGGGAATTAAAAAGATTTATGAATTAGTTACTTTATCACATACAGAATATTTAACGTATTCTGAAAAAGCAGATGATGCAAAGGGTGGAAATATTGTTGCAGAGCCTCGTATTATTCGTGAAGAAATTGCGAAACGTAAAGAACATTTATTAGTTGGTTCTAGTTGCTATAATTCAGAGTTATTTGAGATTGCTATGAATGATTCCCAAGAAGAGTTAGAAAAGTGTATGGATTTCTATGATTATATTGAAATTCAACCTTTAGATAACTATAAACGTTTAGTAAATCCACAAACTTCATTTACGCAAGATCGTTTAAAAGAAGTCATTATCAATGTTATTAAAACGGCAAAACGTTTAGGGAAAATGGTTGTAGCGACTGGGGATAGTCACTATATCGATCCTGAAGATAAGATTTTACGTGATGTTTATATTAGTGCGCAACGAATTGGTGGTGCTCGACACCCTTTATATGATCGTACTCATACCAAAACTGCACCTGATCAACATTTGCGTACTACTAATGAAATGTTACAAGAATTTGCTTGGTTGGGTGAAGATTTAGCATATGAACTTGTAGTTACTAATAGTAATGCAATTGCGGATTCTATTGAAAAGATGTTCCCGTTAGTAGAAGATTTGTATACACCTAATATTGAAGGGTGTGACCAATTATTAACGGAAGAAATTTATAAGAATGCCTATGAACGTTATGGTAATCCATTACCTGAAATTGTTAGTGCGCGTATTGAACGTGAATTGGGTGCGGTAGTTAAACATGGTTTTGCCGTGCAATACTACATTGCGCACTTATTGGTTAAACGTAGTCGTGAAAATGGGTATGTTGTAGGTTCTCGTGGTTCTGTAGGTTCTAGTTTTATTGCGACAATGGCTAATATTACTGAAGTTAATCCATTGGATCCTCACTATGTTTGTCCAAAGTGTAAACATAATGAGTTCTATACCAATGGTGAATTTGCGAGTGGATTTGATATGCCGGATAAAGATTGTCCACGTTGTGGTACCAGAATGATTGCGGATGGTCATAGTATTCCATTTGAAACATTCTTAGGATTTAATGCCGATAAAGTTCCTGATATTGACTTAAACTTCTCTGGTGAGTATCAACAACATGCGCAAAACCAAATTAAAGAAGTCTTTGGTGAAACACACGTGTTTGCGGCAGGTACGATTGGTACAGTCGCAACAAAGACTGCGTATGGATATATTCGTGGATATTGTGAAAATGAAAATATTCCACTCTATAACAAAGCAAAAATGGAATATTTATCCAATCGTTGCGAAGGGGTTAAGCGTACAACTGGACAACATCCAGGTGGTATTGTAGTATGTCCTAAAGAATATGAAATTCATGATTTTACACCTGTACAATATCCTGCAAATAACCCTGAATCGGAATGGAAAACAACCCATTTCTCAATTAAAGATATTCATGATAATATCTTAAAACTTGATATTTTAGGACATGTGGATCCTACTGCGATTCGTATGTTACGTGATATGAGTGGTATTGATCCTGTTAAGGTTCCTATTCATGACGAAGAGACGATGTCATTATTCTCTAGTACTAAGGCATTAAAGATTTTAGATCCATCAATTCCATATAATGAAGAAACTGGTGCTTGTGGATTACCAGAATTCGGTACTCAATTTATTCGTGGTATCTTAGAAATGACTCGTCCAACTACGTTTGCGGAATTGGTTTCATTAGCTGGTTTAACCCATGGTACTGATGTTTGGTTAAATAATGCGAAGGATTTAATTGAAGCAGGTATTTGTACCTTAAAACAAGTTATTGGATGTCGTGATGACATTATGGTTTACTTAATTCAAAAAGGTTTACCTCCTAAGAGTGCTTTCGATATTATGGAAAGTGTTCGTAAAGGTAAAGGGGTAAAACCAGAATGGGAAGAATTGATGTTACAAAACAATGTGCCAGAATGGTATTTAGGTTCTTGTAAGAAGATTAAATACATGTTCCCTAAAGCCCATGCGGTTGCGTATGTTATGATGGCTGTGCGTATTGCTTGGTTTAAAGTACATCAACCAGCTTATTACTATGCAGTATACTTTAGTTGTCGTTGTGATGCTTATGAAGTACAAACATTGATTGCTGGTGAACAACGTATATTACAACGTTTACAAGATATTCAAAAACGAGTTGCTGAAGGTGAATCAGTAACGAATAAAGAACGTGATTTGATTACTACTTTTGAAGTGGCTTATGAAATGCATCGTAGAGGCTATCGTTTCTCTAATATTGATTTGAATCTATCTGCAGCAAGTCGATTTACTGTGCATCCAGATGATCCTCATGTAATCGTACCTCCTTTTACTGCATTAGATGGTTTGGGAGAAAACGTAGGGGTTTCTGTAGTACAAGCTAGAGAAAAACAAGCATTTATCTCTAAAGAAGATTTACAAGATCGTACACAATTAAACCATACACAAATTAAGAATTTAAGTGATATGGGTGTGCTAGATCATTTACAAGAAACGAATCAATTATCGTTATTTTAGTTGAAAAAATCTTGTAATTTTTGTATAAAACGTATATACTATACACGAAGAAGAAAACAAGGAGTGGGTAACCACTCCTTAGTTTATGTTTCAAGAGGTGAGATATGGAACAATTAAGTATTATTCAAGGGTGGTTAGAGCCTGTATTTGAAAAGCACAATGTGCAATTATACTCATTACAATTCAATAAAGAAATGGGAATGAATATTTTGCAAGTTGCTATTACTAATGAAAGTGATAGTATTGATTTGGATATTTGTGCTGATGTTTCTGAAGATATTTCTACTATCTTAGATGCACATGAAGATGCAATTGAAGGGGAATATTATCTTGAAGTTTGTTCTGCTGGTGCAGAGCGTGAGTTGATGAATGATCAACAAATTGAAGCGTCTATCGAAAAGTATGTTTATGTTTCTTTTAAGAAGAACATTAACGATATGGAAGATGTGACTGGGTATTTAAAAGAAGCAAATGCTGAAAGCGTGACTGTTGAGTATATGAACAAGACAGTTCGTAAACGTTTAAGTATTGCTAAGGACAATATAAAGAAAATTCGTTTAGCTGTAAAAATTTAATGGAGGATAAGATTAAAATGAATTTTAAGGATTTAATTAAGGCAATGCGTTCTATTGAAGAAACAAGCATGTTAAGTGAAGAAGTTGTTATTTCAGCATTGTCAGAAGCTATTTCTAAGGCATATCGTAAGCATATTGAAATTCCTGATGTACAAGTTCGTGTTGATTTTAATCACAAGGACAATCAAATTCATGTATTCCAACAACGTACGATTGTTGAAGAAGTTGAAGATGAAGAATTAGAAATTTCTTTAGAAGATGCTAAAAAAGTGGATTCTGCTTTAGAATTAGGTGGAGTTGTTGAAGAAGAAGTATCTATTGATGGTTTTGGACGTGCAGCTGTATTATTAGCTAAAAACGTATTAAAACAAAAAATTCGTGAAGCACAAAAACAAAATGTTTATGATGAATATATCGATAAATTAGAAGAAATGGTTATCGGTGTAGTTGATAAAGTTGAAGAACGTTTCGTTTTAGTTAACTTAGATAAAGCACAAGCTATGATGCCTAAGAGTGCACAAATGCCTCAAGAACGTTATCGTGAAGGGCAACGTATTCGCGTTATCATTTCAGAAGTTAACAAAGATACAAAGGGTTCTCAAGTATTAGTTTCTCGTGCTGATGCGAACTTAGTAAAACGTTTATTTGAATTAGAAGTTCCTGAAATTTATTCAGGTGTAGTTGAAATTAAGGCAATTGCACGTGAAGCTGGTGAACGTACAAAGATGGCTGTTTACTCTCATAGACCTGAAGTAGATGCTATTGGTTCTTGTATCGGTCCTAGAGGTTCTCGTGTACAAGTTGTTATCGAAGAATTAAAAGGTGAAAAAATTGATATCTTCGAATGGAGTGACAATGTAAGTGAATTAATTAAGAATGCATTAGCTCCTGCTCAAGTATTAGCTGTATTACCTATGGAAGATTCTAGAAATTTATTAGTTGTTGTTGAAAATGATCAATTATCATTAGCAATTGGTAAAAAAGGTAAGAATGTTCGTTTAGCTGTTAATTTAACGGGTAAGAAAATTGATATCAAAACTCGCAGTGATGTTGAAGCAATGGGTATTGATTGGAAAGCTATGTTATTAGAAGCTACAATGAAAGCTGAAGCTGAAAAACAAGCAAAAGCATTAGAAGAAGCAAAACGTATGGCTGAATTAG
This sequence comes from Erysipelotrichaceae bacterium, assembly GCA_017561055.1. Lineage (GTDB taxonomy): Bacteria > Bacillota_I > Bacilli_A > Erysipelotrichales > Erysipelotrichaceae > RGIG4607. Next base: position 861 of record JAFZDT010000027.1, on the reverse strand, counting down.
AAGCACAACGTGAACAAGAAGCTTTAGAAGCTGCTATGAATATGACTGAAGAAGTTGTACTTCCTACAGTTGAAGAAGTTAAAGAAGAAGTAGTTGAAACAGTGGAAGAAATCGTTGAAGATGTTCCAATGTTTGATGAAGTAGTTGAAGAAAAAGTAGTTGAAAAGAAACGTAAACCTAAATTAGAAGTTAAAGCGTCTGATTATGTTTCTAAATTTGAAGCATTAGCTGATGCAAGCCGTTCTAATAAAGAACAAGTGAAATCAAGTAAACCTAAATTCAAAGATGATAAGAAGGAAGAAGATTTCAAAGTTAAAGCAAAAGACATGAAAGAAAATATGGATTATGCAATTCGTATCGAATATTCTGATGAAGAATTAGAAGAAATCAAACGTCAAGAGGAAATGGAAAATGAATCTTGGTATGATGATGATATCGATTTCGATGAATATGATTCATACTATGATGAAGACTAGGAGTTTACATGAAGAAAATTCCTATGCGTAAGTGTGTAGTAACACAAGAACGTTTACCTAAAAAGGAATTGGTACGTATTGTGCGTACTACTAGTGGTACAGTTGAATTGGATTTAACTGGTAAATTAAATGGTCGTGGTGCTTATTTGCAAAAGGCTAAAGCGACTATTGAATTAGCCAAGAAAACAAAAGTATTGGCTCGTGCTTTGGAATGTGAAATTCCAGAAGAGGTTTATGAAGAATTATTGAAAATTTGTGATTAATTAGATAGAGAGGTGGTTGCATGGCTAAAAAAGTAGCAAGTAAAAAGAATAACAATAAGAATCATGGAAAACGTCCATACACACCAAATAACAACCAATCAAAAGAAGTTGTAAAGAGTGCA
>JAFZDT010000026.1 GCA_017561055.1 Erysipelotrichaceae bacterium | reverse complement strand
ATGCAGTCCAATCTTCATTTTCAATATTACAATCTGGTGCAATATTTCCTATGCAGAAACCTTTTATATCAATATCTAACCCTTTGCTAATTAGAATATCAGCAATTCTTGTATGTGTTATCCAATTCGCCATAATACACCTCTACTATTTATTTTCCCATAAAATCATCAATTATATTTAAAAGATTGAAATCATTTTGGTATAAAAAATCATTTGCATTAATTTGAATTAAATTACCAATAATCTCTTCTTCTCTAGATTTTATAGTAAATTTTTTAAAATCTTCATACACATCCAAAGTAGTACTTAAATGAACAGGATGTCTTTTTTCATCATGAATACGATTTAAATAACGTTTGTGTAGAATATCTATTTCTCCACGCAAAACAAGAGTTAAAACGTCATAGCCATGTTCATTTGCAATTTCATGTAATATTTCTAATTCATTTGTATGAAAGTTTGATTCTAAGATTATATCTTTATTAAATCTAGTAAATTCATCAAATATCAAATACATCAATTTCATTGATGCATTTGATAATCTTTTATTTTCCTCTCTGCCAGAAAAACCAATTGTATCTCCTAATACTTCTTTAATAGAATCTTTATAAAATAAATCTACTTCATATCTATTAGATAGGACATTTGCAAATGTTGATTTACCTGTTGCTAAATCGCCTGTAATTAATAATAACTTCTTCATACACACCTCTAAAGATTAAAACTATCTTTATTAATTGCTAAACACAGATTTTATTCATTTCAGCTTCAAAGTATTTCATTATATAAACTTTATTCAAAATTATTTATATTGTTATTTAATTAAGCCTTCCTTTTTAGACCTTTCAATAGATAACTCTATAGATTTCTCTAATTCTTCTTCAACATGATAATACATAGCAATTTTAACAAGCTCTACCATAGCTTGACGAATTTCGTTAGCTAAATCTTCTTTTTTAGGATCTCCGTGCTTTTGACGTTTTAATCCTGAATCTTCCCACAAATTAACTTCAGAAGCCACTTCTCCGCATTCTTCCAATAGGCGTGTCATCATTTGATATGGTTCTACTCCATTAGGAAATCTCTTATTTGATGCTTCTACCATTTTATAAAAACGTTTCATTAATATTCCTCCTAAAAATTTATATATTATCTACCAATCGGTTAAATAACATTTCTCTTTAATTTTTCTTCAAAAATTCTTTTGACGCATAGTCTGAATAAAAATATTCATCAAATACGTGTTTTGTTTTTAATGGAAATAAATCTCTAAATAATTCAAAATTCACTTGTTTCTCATCGTATTCTTTCAATAATACTTTTAGACATACATCCATTTCTTCTATACCAATAGCCTTTTCTAAAGCAATTAATGCTAAAGCACCAAAAGAATAAGATAAGTCTCCTAATCCTTCATCTCCATATTTAATTATTGGAGTAGGAGTGATATCATATGTAGTCATAATGTCCACATACGATTGTAAGTATTCTTCTTCTGTTTCGCTAGCACTTTTAATTTTATAACAATCACAAATTCTATATGTAAAATATTGTGTTATTGCTTCGTCAAAAAAACGTGATCGTTGACATTTTTCATCACATTGTGGATTCCAATTTGTATGAACAAGTTCATGAATTAATTGCTGCTTATTCATTAATGAGTCCTTTGTTATGAACATAGTATTTTGTAAAACAAAGCTTCCATACCCTTCAGGAATTACAATTATTTTATAGTCTTCAATAGTTGCAACCTTATAACGATTCATATAATCATTTACACTTTTAATTGTATTTACTGTATCTTTAATAATACTCTCTTCTAAATTAACATAGGATAATTCTCCAAAAAAGTATTCATTTGTTACATAGTCGCCAACAACAATTGTAGGGTTATATCCTACATATTCATTTTGCTGATATTTCAAATTACTACACATCGCTCTATTATCGTTCACTACTACTTTTACAGAGAATAAGTCTTCTAATGGAGGATTTATTAAATGATTAAAATACTCATTTGTGTTAGGTTCATACCACATTGGATAATAACATGTTTCATGTCTTAATATATAAAATGGGTCTTCCGTCTTCTCTCTAACATATGGATAGACACCAGTAGTCCCATCAAGAATCCCGTTATATTTAATCTTAATTTCACCATCTAAATCGTCAAAGTATATAATTTTATAATTCGAATCTACGTATTCTTCAGAAAAATCAATTGAATTATCATCAAAATATAAGAAATCTATCTTAAATGCTTTATTAATATAAAAATGATTACATTTAGTAACACGTGTTTTATATTCACCTTCAATTATATTACTCAATCTTAAATCTAATTCTCTCATACATACTCCTTGATTAGCATTATATTATTTATCGTTTAAATTCATTTCATAATCCCATAAACTTAGTTTACCATTTGTTGATATTGGACTTACTTTGCATATATTTTCTAATTTAAATCCATATCCATGCCAGTTATCACTTTCGGTTGTTCCTTCATAAATTACATAATTCTTTTTTCTTAAAACGTCCTTCATGGTTTCATGTATCTCCACACAGTCTGTTAAAGATACCTTAGCGATAATACACCCTAAAGGATAATCCAAATTAAGATGTTCAAATCTTTTCATAGCTTCTTTATCAATAGTTTTACCAGCATGTATTAATATATCGCCACGATAATTTGTTTTCCATGTTCTAAATTCATATTCTTTTAATCCTTCTGCAATTAAAGTGGCAAAAGGTTGTTTAATAGTTATTGCTTTCAATTAGAACACCTCCATAAAATTAAATTAACAAGTCTATAAATCTTGTTTCTTAATATATTCATTTATTAATGATTTGACTTTATTGTATTTTTCTTCATCATGAATATATTCATGTCTTTCTTTAACAAAATTTCCACTTCCTCGTTTCTCGTAACTATAACGTGGAATTAATTGAATATGATAGTGGTTATTAGGACCATCGCACATAGTGCACATATAAACTCTTTCGCATTTATACACTTCTTTAAGAATAATCATAAACTGTTTAGAAAATCGAATAATCTTTTCATTTATAGCATCAGGAGCTTCACTCATGTCATGATAATGCTCCATTGTAGAAATACACATATGACCTTCTGCTCTTGGATTTCCAACAAAGAAACATTCTATTTCATCATCTTCGCATAACAACTTATCGGAATTATCTCCAAATACTGCTCCATTATGCTTTCTATTAAAGCAAGTTGGACATATCCCTAAATCCGTTAATTCTCCAGCAGAAAGTTTCATTAGTTCTTTTTCATCCATAAACTCAACCTCTTATTAACTCATTTTCTTACATTTGTTACTTCTTTTATTAGCATTCTTAGTTTCTTGGCTTTTCAATTATAAAACCAATTATTTCATAACGTACATTCCATAATAATTTCATTTCCGTCTCGATCTATTTCAATAAAACCGAACTTTTCGTAGAGTGCCTTTGCAGCATCATTACCTTCAATATAACAAAGTAACACTTTGTTGTATTTCCCATCGTTTTTCATACAATCTAATACTATCTTTGTTGCCGCTTTACCATATCCTTTACTTTGAAATCTTTCGTCAATCAATAATTCGCTAAAAATATATCCATTCAATGATTCTTCATCATGGTATAATCCCATTCCAACGGGTGTCTTATCATCATATATTAAAAATGCTTTACTTCTTGCATTTCGATATGCATATGCTCTTGCTAGAATTGTTGTTGTATTTGCCACATACAATTCTTGTGCTTTTGAAACATTTAAAGGTGTTCTCCAATTTTCAACATTAATTTCTTCAACATGTATCATATAAAATTCTCCCTAATTTTTTAATTTAGTTTTTTAAACCACATATCGATTCCCTACTTTTCTAAATAACTATTGTATTCATTCATGAATTCCTTAAAATTATCTTCACCCATTTCATAAACAAGATCTTCTTCTTTATTATCCTTAGGTATTCCATTGAATATACCATTCTTGCAATCATCAATTCCTAATGTTTTTATTGTTTCAATGGCAAATTCTCTAAATGCAAATCCCATTGCAGTAATAAAATTTTTATCTTTAACAATAGGTTTATGAATAACATTTTCATATGGAACGAAATCCAATCCTTTACAGATTTCATCCCACATACCAGATGTAAATTTCACATTATCCAACAATCCTGCTTTTGCCAATAACATAGGAGAACTTGAAATGCTTGAAATAAGGATATCTTTATCTTTTAAAGATTTTAGAAATTCAATATTTTTTGCATCAAAAACTGCTGGTAACGGATTCCAAATTCCAGGTAATATTAAGCAGCAATACTCATCAACATTGAATTCGTCGAATGTTTTATTAGCAACAACTTGGAAATTATCCTCACTTTTAATTATTTCCTTAGAAGATGCAAAAACATCTACATCTATATCAAAATATACTTTTAATCCATCTGTTAAGAAAGAAATCTCTTGCATAGAGAAATATGGATAAATCATTACAGCTATCTTTTTCATACACTTTCCTCCAATAATTCAATTAATTCTTTATAATCATCAATAGCAGTTACACCATTAGGAATTTCTTCATAAACACTTCTTTTACTCTTATATAGTATTGGTGTCATGCCTACCGATTGACTTCCTAAAGCATCAACATTTGGTTTATCACCGACATACCAAATATCTTTTACATCTAAACCACTTTTTAAAATTCCTATTTCAAATAATAAAGGTTGTGGTTTTCTTACTCCATAATCACTTGATGCTATAACAAATTCAAATTGATTATTAGGCAACAAGTCATTCAATCTTTCTTCTAATAGATATCCGCTAAAATCAAGATTACTAATTACTGCAGTACGAATTCCTAATTTATTTATTGCATCCAATGCTTCTATTATTCCATCTACTGGAACTATATTTGCAGAGTTTTCCCAAATTATTCTTTCTACTTCTGCGTATGAAATAGATAATTTTATATTAAGTAAATCAAAAATAGTCTTTAAAATAACTTGATTATTTATCTCATAAAGTTCTTTACGACATTTTCCAAACTTTTCAAATATCTCATTATTTACTTTATCAATTGTTTGAGCATCATAATCATTAGGGTTAGATATAATATATTCCATTAACTTTTCAGTAGCTTCTATAGTAGAAAGATATAATGTTCCATTAAAATCAACTTTAGGTATATAATCGATAAGAGTTTTTCCAGCATCAAAGATAATCATTTTAGGTAATTTCATAATATTTTCCTCCTAAAAATAAAAATAGATGCACCAAGTGCATCTACGATAATTACAACAATTTCATAAAAAGATTCTTACTTAAATCTTATGTACACACTCAGAATTCAAAATTAAAATGTCAAATACAAAATTCTTAAACATCTTAATTCCTCCTTCCAAATCTATAAGTATTGTACTATTCACTTCAGATAAATTCAACATTATTTTAATATCTCTGTTAGAGTTGTTTGCTTATTATCCATATATAAATTTAATTCCCCCGAATTCGAGGGAATTAAAGAATTAAAACTTATACAAAAAGATTCAATCATTAACTATTTATATCTACTTGTCGCTCACTTCATCTAATTGTTTGATATTTTCTAAGAAATGCTTTTCAACATTTGATAAACTGTTTTCTTGAATTTCTTTATATTTTTCATACTCAATTCTTGCTTTTTGTAAAGCTTGCGCATGAGAAACAGTTCCTTTGTCCTTCAAAATATCCTTTCGGCTCATTTTTAAAAAGTAATCTAATTGTTCTACCCAATCACTCATAGTCATTGGATTTTCTTCTAAAGCTTGTAACTCAGCAAAATCTAAATATAACGTAACAATTCTATTTAAAATATTTAATTCATTTTCGGTTAAATAATTCTTTGCAATTGTTGCTTCTTGAAGAGTCGGATAATCTCCGATGTAATTAGTCATACCCATATTTTCTTTATTACTATCTGCACGCAACATGATAATTTCTGCAGCTGTATGTCCATGAGCAGCCCAATGCATTTTATTTTGTACTGTTTTAAAGAATTCTTGTGATATTTTTGATTGAGGATCATAATCGATGCTTGTTGCATAAATATCTAAAACTTGTCTCCAGAATACTTTCTCACTTGAACGAATATCACGAATACGAGCTAATAACTCTTTAAAATATAAACCGCCCCCAGCTCGTTTTAATAAATCATCATTTAATGCAAACCCTTTTGTCATATATTCTTTAAGCGTTTCAGTTGCCCATTTTCTAAAATTTACACCAATATTTGATTTCACACGATAACCAATTGCAATAATCATATCCAAATTGTAATGCTTCTTATTATACATTTTTCCATCAGAAGCAGTTGTTCGGTATTTCCGAACAACTGAATTTTCATCCAGTTCTCCTTCTTCAAGAATATGTTTAATATGCTCACTAATATTTGATTTACTTGATTGATACAAATTAACAATTTGATCTTGAGTAAGCCAAATGGAATTATCAAATAATTTTACTTCAATTTGATTATTTCCTTCATTATCTTTATAGATTAATAATTGTCCATATTGGTTCATTCTTAATCCTCCTTTCAATAAATGTATATAATTAGTTCTCACTATCTTAGGAGATTTAATATTAATTATTTATTCGTTATATTGTTGGTATATATTTTATCATTTATATTGATGGTTGTCTTTAAAAAACTTAATTATCTTACTCTTTCAACTTCTTTTATTTTTGTTCTTTCTAGATCATTAACCTGCTTTTCAAAACGAATAGATCGTTCTTCTATTTCATCAATGCATTTTAATTCATATCTTAATTTTTTGATTTCAGGAGTTAATGATTTTGCTTTTTCACTCCATGACTTTTTATCATTTTCATTTGCTATTTTTCTATTGTAATAACAATCTTTTCTTAGTTTTATTAACTCTTCTAATTGCTTTTGAACATCAGTTCTATATAAGTTTAATTCATCAATATTAGTAATATTATGTTTGAAAAGCAACAAAGTTTGATCACTAATTCTATCTAACTTCTTACATTCTTTTCGCATTTCTTTAGATAATTTCTTTTTGATTTTTCTCTCTGGAAGAATACCTAATATCACTTGCCAATGCACAAAATAATACTGAAACCCTCTTAACTGTTTACGTTTATATTTGAAGTAGATATCATTTACTTCCTCCGATTTATAATAAGATTTCTTCTTACTTAATGTTTCTACAGCTAATATTCTTTCTTTAACTTGTTCAAATTGATATTTATAGCCTAACAATTTCATAGGAATAGGTGTATCAAAATTAGGATGAAGAATATAATGTTCATTATTCTTATATTCAAATTCATATCCCTCTAACTTCATATCATTTAAGAAATGATTGAATGTAAAACAACGCGGAATGATTTGATCAATATCATTTTTTATTTCTTTAATAAATGATTTTATTGCTTGATAACTTGTTCTTTTCTTACCTTTACCAATTGGATTTTCGACAATTGATAATCCATTTTCTATACAATATTTATCAGAAATATCTCTAAATCTATAAATATCTTTTTTAGAATAGTGGAACATTTTACCATCAACATAAGAAGTAGAATTAATCACAAAATGATTATGTAAGTGACCTTTATCTAAATGGGTTGCAACTACAACTTCAAACCTTTCTCCCCATAATTCTTTTGCCGTTTGTATTCCAATCTCATGAATTTGTTCTGCAGTACCTTCACCTATTTTAAAAGATTGATATCCATGATAACCCAAAATCTTACTCTCTGTATGAAATATTTCTTTGGTTCTCATCATTGATTTAAATGGACTAACCGATGAACAATTAATACATGATACATATTCTTTCTGTTCAGTTTTATTTTCATTTGTAGCATATTTTAAAACTATTTCCATCGTTTTTTCTTCATTGCTAGCATAATCTAACACATGATCCAATCGTTCATGTATCGCCCACAAACTTGTTGTTGCCATAGCTATCCTCGAATTTCATTTTCCATTATTTGAATAAGATTATTTAAATTATTCAATACAGCTAAACATTCATTTTTATCAACTTCAAAATGCATATTTAATTGTTTGGCAATCTGATTTAGATTATTTCCAATAGCATTACATTCATTAATCCATTTATAAAAATCAATTGATGGAGGCATTTTAATTTCAGTTTTCTTAATACAATGACGAATAAACTTTTCTCTACTCATCTTCGTTTGACTAACTTTTTTATTTAATTCTTCAAATTCATTATCATTGAATCTTACTTTAATTTCGTGGTTTCTTCTGTGACGATCTATCGTCATTATTGTCATCTCCTTTTGACTATCGTCATATTGTAATTTGGGGTCAAATTGCGTTGCTTGCTAATACAAGAAACTACAATTTTATTATTATAAAGTTGTGACGATATGACGATTAAACTCTATATAAGAATTTATCGTCACATCGTCATTATCTACTCATCTTCTTCTCCGTAATACGTTAATCGAATTGGTCTTTCTTTTGCAGTTTTAGGCAATTGTTCAAACTTTACAAAATACTCATCTAATATATTTGTAAACTTTTTAAGCATGGCCGACATTTTATTCGGTCGAATTTCAACACCAACTGAAGAACATAATTGACTCATAGTTCCTGTGTATGTTTTCTTACGAACAACATAATGTAGGATAGCTATTAAATCCTTATCTGCTTGATTTTCTTCAACATCTTCATCACTTAATTCATATAGCATTCTTTCATTTTGAAGAATTTGCATACAATCATCAGGGATCTCTTTTCCAGTAATATATAGTTCTTTGACCATAGAAGAAAAGCTCGGTCTTAACATAACCAATGTAGCATCAGCTGCAGCTGCTAAACCTCTAGTACCATAGAAACTATCAAATGGATAATTACGATCAATTAGTTTTTTAATATGTGTTACTAATAGAATGGCAATATTATATTTAACAGCTATTTCATGATAATGAGTTCCTTCTTTATATTCTTCTTTATACTTATCACTATTCTTGGTATTCTTCGTTTCTTGAATTTTTGCATAGGTGTCGATAATAATTAATTTTAAATCTGGATGTTTTTCTTTTTGATCAATAATGATTCTTTCGATATCAAAATTCTTATCATAAGCTTGACCAAAATTGATTTCAAGATTTGAACTAATTTCAATTCCAAAGTTAATCAAACGTTTTTGAATATTGTGCTTAACATCTTCTAAGGCAATATAGTAAACAAATCCTTGATCCACTTTATTTCCTAAGAATGGTGTACCAGAAGCGACACAATTGGCAAGTTGAAGACAGAAAAATGTTTTCCCATTCTTTTGTGCTGCACCAAATAAATTCATACCAATTACAAACATATTGTCTACAACATTAGGTTTATATGATAATTTCATATTCACTAAATCATTCGCATTGACCGAATCTTGTTTCTTGCTAGAAAAAGAATTCATCTTTCCTTTTGGATAACGTGTGACAACACTATCAACGATACGAATGACCTCATTGTCTGGAAGCGGAGATTCGCATCTCACTTCGTTTTCTTTTAAGATACATGCTAGTATTGCTTCATCTGAAAAACCTCGTGATTGAAGCCCACAAGCCTCTTTAAACAAAGTATCGTTTCGACCTCCTTGTTCAATTGTATTTGTATTTTCTTTTCTGTTAGTTACTACAGGTTTACTATTTAAGAATTCATATACTGCATCATTTGCTTGAGCAATTTCTATATCTTTAATAGCTACGTATTCAATATTATCTACAATGCTACCAGGGGAAAGGATATAACCTCCGTCTCCCCTAATATCAATTCCTTCATATAGATTTACCTTACATGGTATTTCCCTATCTACCAAATACCAGTAATGATATCCTCCATTAGGTGTCTTAACAGTAAACGTATCTGGAAAGTGTTTAGCATATTCATTAAATACCAATCTACCATCCTTACCATTCTTTACATCAACATCAATAACAACTAATCCATTACCTGTTACTACACCAACGTTGTAATTGTTCTTCCACATCGATTGAATCAATTTTTCATCTGTCGTGGCTTCATTCTTCCAAGATTTACATACTTGTTCAGATTTTGAATTGACTTTAAGTGGAAAAACTTTAAAATTAAGTTTGGCATACTTTAATGCATATTTAAGAGATTCCATCGGCTAAAATGAGTCCTTATCTGCTTTAAATTGTGCCACTTTTTCTTTTTTCATAGAACTAACTAACATCAATGCATATTCTAATACTTCCAATTCATCTAAACATATTTCATTAAGTGAATTGATTTTAGAAAATACTTCAATAAAATGTTCTAGTTCTTTCTTTAATGAACGATAGACATATGGATTACCATGTACTGTTACATTATGATGCAATAAACATTCAACAATGTAATCTTGTTTAGTCATACCACTCAATGCAATTTTTCGATTGATCATTTCATTTTCTTCAGGCGAAACACGAAATGCTTTTGTATAGCATCGAAATCTTTTTTGCAAATCATTATTTCTCTGCGACATCATCAATCACCCCATTTTCTAAATTTAATCTAGATGCAATTTCTTTTCCTTTTGATGGGAATAAATGAGCATAACGATACGTAATTTCAATGCTTTCGTGCCCTACTCTATCCGCAATAGCTAATGCACTAAATCCCATTTCAATTAATAATGAAACATGAGAATGACGAAGATCGTGCACTCTAATGCTTTTAATTCCAGCTTCTTCTGCGCCTTTTTTAATTTCCTTATGCAAATGTCCTTTAGATAATGGAAAAATACGATCAGTCTTCTTTAATTTATAGAATCCTAAAATATAACCTTTAATCTCTTCTACTAAGAAATCTGGCATATCAATTACCCTATTGCTTTTCTCTGTTTTTGGCGAAGTAATAACATCTTGACCTTTTAAGCGTTGATAAGATTTATTAATTCGCAATTTCTTGTTTTCAAAATCAATATCTTCTAATGTTAGAGCTAACAATTCTCCTAAACGAATTCCACACCAATATAGAACTTCAAATGCCATATAGGTTATTGTCTTGTCCATAACTTGTTCAGAGAACTTTTTATATTCTTCTTTCGTCCAGAATTCCATTTCTCTTGTCTTTTCTTTACCCATATTCCCTGCTTTTCTAGCTGGATTATCTGGTAAACCATACATGCGATGAGCATGGTTGAAGATAGCACTTAATTGATTATGAACTGTTTTTAAATAAGATGGCGAATATCCTTCACCGTTTTCATCACGATAAGCTAATAATTCATTTTGCCATGCTACAACATGACTAACTTTAATTTGATTCATCTTCATATCACCGAAAAATGGCAAGATTTTTAAATCAATAATTACTTTCTTTGTTAACATAGTATTTAACTTGATACGATTCTCCATATCTGTGAAATACTGTTCTACAAATGAATCAAATCTCATTTCCAAATTGGTTTCACTTTTTAATTTTTGTTCAGCAATAAAACGATCAGCGTCCCTTTTTGTTTTAAAACCTCTTTTCTTTTTTCTAATACTTCTGCCAGTATGATCTTTTACAAAATAACTAGCATACCAGGTTCCATTAGTATCTTTATATGCTGGCATTTATTTGACCTCCTTTGCACCATAAATTCTTTCCTGAAAATAGTCTTTACTTACTCGACCACGAATTGTCATAAAACCTTTTTCTTGTAATTCCTTGTTTAACTGCTTAATGATTTTATAAGCGTAGGCCTCAGACATTCCTGTAATCATACTAATTTCAGCTGCAGACATAAATAAATCATTCGTTCTCATAGTTTTCTCCTCTCTAACTAACCTTTATATCGGTTAGTTCATAAATATATTAACATTACATATTGGGACAGTCAAGAATAAAACTAATCTTTTTATCGGTTAGTTTATATTTGATAAAATCTACCTAAACTTAAAAAGTTCTAGTCTTTTATATACAAATCCGATATAATGTGGATATCCACAAGGAAGAAAGGGTGTGAATGTATGGACTTTTCAAATAGATTACGTTACATACGAGAACTTAGAGGCTTAACTCAAAAACAATTGGGATTAGCGATCGGATTATCCGAAAAAGCTGCAGAATCAACAATTTCCCAATACGAACGTGGTGAGAAAAGACCTAGGAAAAACGCTATCGAAAAATTGGCATTAGTTTTAAATGTACCTGATAGTGCTTTAGATTTGGTTCCAAAAGCATTTCCACAAGGACTTCTCCAAAGAATATTATTCGCAGAAGATGAACATGGTCTTCAACCATATAAAATTCATAATCGTTGCTTTATAGGACCGATTGAATATGAAGATGGTGAATTTGCCAATTTTTATAAAGATTTAGAATGTTGGTATGAAGCATACCAAAAAGTTACTAATTCAGAGTGGACAGAAAAACAATACTTAGAATGGAAGCTTCATTATCCTTATATCAAACCATCTACAGTATTTGATGCTTTAAAATCAGATTTTATAAGAGATGGATATAATATTCCTGATGATGAAACAAACCTATGGAAATATGTTTTACTCGAAAGAAATAAGCCAAAAAAGTAAAACTGTCCCAAATTCGTCCCAATTAAGTTGTTAGAACGAAAAAAAACGCCTAAATAAGGCGTTTTTTGCATTTATTATTCTATTCCCACTCAATTGTGCCTGTAGGTTTAGGTGTAAGATCAAGAAGAACGCGGTTAATACCTTCAACTTCATGAGTAATACGATGAGTGATATGATGAAGAATTTCATATGGAATTTCTTCAATTGTTGCTGTCATAGCATCTTTTGTATTTACAGCACGAATGATTGCAGGCCATCCTTCATAACGGCTTTCATCTTTTACACCAACACTCTTAATATCTGGAATTGCAATAAAGTATTGCCATACTTTTTCACTTAAACCAGTTTTATCAAATTCTTCTCTTAAGATAGCATCAGCTTCACGTAATGCTTCTAAACGATCACGAGTAATTGCGCCTAAGCAACGAACACCAAGTCCTGGACCTGGGAAAGGTTGACGATATACCATTGAATGAGGTAAACCTAATGCTTCACCTACAACACGTACTTCATCTTTAAATAATAATTTTAAAGGTTCAACAAGTTCAAATTGTAAGTCTTCAGGAAGACCACCAACATTATGGTGAGACTTAACAGCCTTTTTACCTTCTGCAGCTTTAATTGATTCTAAAATATCAGGATAAATAGTACCTTGAGCTAAGAAAGTAATATCTTCAAGTTTTCTTGCTTCATCAGCGAAAACTGTAATGAATTCTTTACCAATAATTTTACGTTTAGTTTCAGGATCCGCAACATCTTTTAATAATCCCAAGAAATGATCAGTCGCATCAACATAAATTAAGTTCGCATCCAAACCATTTTGGAACATTTCAATAACTTGTTCACTTTCACCTTTACGCATTAATCCATGATTAACATGTACAGAAATTAATTGTTTACCAATAGCCTTAATTAATAAAGCAGCTACTACAGAACTATCTACTCCACCAGATAAAGCCAATAATACTTTTTTGTCCCCAACTTGTTCTCTAACTAATTTCACTTGTTCTTCAATAAATGCATCAGCTAGTTCTTTAGTTGTAATTCTTTCCATTGTTTCAGGTCTAACATTTGTATTCATCAGTAATACCCCCACTTTTTTTACTCAATTATTTTAATACTTTATAAGACATTTGTATATCTTTTGAAAACGTTTTTATAAAAAATTTTTTTATAATTCTACCTTTAAAAATTCCGCAATTCTATGTAATAATACATCCATCTTTTGATGAATATCTAAATAATTTTCAATAATAAAATGATTTGGATGATTGCTCCAAGCTTGAATTAAACGATCATCTAGTGCAGCGGCTTGTTCAACAGTTTCATATCTAGCCACATTATTTTCTAATGAATAGAAATCTTCTAATCCTTTAGCTGTAGTTACTAAATGGAATACTGCATCGTATCTTGCATTCATTTGTGCTTCTGTCATATCTAAGTGTTCCATTACTTGTTCAAATTCTTCTAGTGTCATATAAGAACGATTATCTAACATACCACGATCACATACAATTAAGAACTTATCTTGTTTCATAGTTTTTGCGGCTTCATCAAATAAGTCTTCTTTTGTTTTTTGTAATTTACATTGTACCTTTTGATAATCTAAATTCGTTCCACATGTCCAAGGACAAACACCACCAGGAATCAATTCTGTAGCTGTTTCCGGAA
The DNA here is from genome assembly GCA_017561055.1 of Erysipelotrichaceae bacterium. GTDB lineage: Bacteria > Bacillota_I > Bacilli_A > Erysipelotrichales > Erysipelotrichaceae > RGIG4607. The sequence goes on along the minus strand of JAFZDT010000026.1, from coordinate 6,319 downwards.
TAAATAAAACAGTATATCCTTTTTGTGAAAATGTTTCTTTAATTAAAGGCATAGCCTCACTTTTACCAGCACAAGGACCACCAGTAATAACAATACGAGTAATTTCCATTTTTTAATACCTACTAACTTTCTTAACAGTAAAATTATAACGAAAATTCTTACTCGAGTCCATAAAAAAGTAGGTTAGATATCTAACCTACTCTTTCAATTACATACTCATTATTTACAAAATCAATTTGAATTGTACAATTCTCTTCCATAGCATCCTCAATCATCTTATATGCCAAACGAGTTTCCACTTCTTTTTGGATATAACGTTTTAAAGGACGAGCACCAAATACTGGATCATATCCTTGTGCCATAATTTCATTTTTCGCATTCTCTGTAAAGATGAGTTTAATATCCCTACCTGCTAAACGAGATTGCAATTCATTGATAAATTTATCAGTAATTAATGCTAAGCTTGATTCATCTAGTGCATTAAATACAATAATATCATCTACACGATTAATGAATTCTGGTTTAAAGTATTTGTGTACTTCTTTTTCATATTGTTGATTACGAAGTTCTTTATCTTCTTCAAATGCATATTGAGAACCTAAATTACTTGTCATGATAATTAACGTATTTTTAAAGTCTACTGTTACACCTTTACTATCCGTAATATGACCTTCATCAAGAATTTGTAATAACACATTAAATACATCTGGATGTGCTTTTTCTACTTCATCTAACAACACAATAGAATATGGTTTTCTACGAACCGCTTCTGTTAATTGACCACCTTCATCATGTCCAATATAACCCGGAGGCGCTCCAATTAAACGAGACACACTATGTTTCTCCATATATTCACTCATATCAATACGTACAATCTTAGATTCACTATCAAACAATTGTTCAGCTAATGCTTTCGCTACTTCAGTCTTACCCACACCTGTTGGTCCTAAAAATAAGAAGGAACCTAAAGGTCTACGTTCATCTTGAATATGTGCTTTAGAACGTAAGATAGCACTAGTAACTAAAGTTAATGCTTCATCTTGACCCATAACACGTTTCTTTAATGTATCTTTTAAAGATAATATCTTTTGACGTTGAGTAGTCATTAATTTTGATACATCAATATGGGTCCAACTAGAAACAATCTTCGCAATCATTTCTTCATTCACAATTTCTTGAATCATAGCGTTTTCTTTAACAACATTCGCTTCCTTAATTTTCTTTTCTAAATCAGGAATAGTAGAATACTGTAATTTCGCTGCTTCTTCATATTTAGCTTCATTTTGTGCTGTTTCAAGATCTAATTTCGCTTTTTCCAATTGTTCACGATACACTTTTACATTGTCTAATTTAGATTTTTCATCTTGCCATTTCGCATGCATTTCATGATGCTTCGCACGAATCGCTTGTAATTCATCTCTTAATTCTGCTAAACGTTCCTTTGTCTTTTCATTAGTTTCTTTCATCAATGCTTTTTCTTCAATTTCCAGTTGCATCATCTTACGCATCAATTCATCCAACTCTTGAGGCATAGAATCCATTTCCACACGAATTGTAGCACACGCTTCATCAATTAAATCAATTGCTTTATCTGGTAAGAAACGTTCTGTAATATATCGATTAGATAATGTCGCAGCCGCAATAATTGCTTCATCCATAATTTGCACACCATGATGCATTTCAAAACGATCTTTTAAACCACGCAAGATACTAATTGTATCTTCTACACTAGGTTCATCTACTGTAATCTTTTGGAAACGTCTTTCCAAAGCCGCATCCTTTTCAATATATAAGCGATATTCATTGAATGTTGTTGCTCCAATACAACGCAACTCACCTCTTGCCAACATAGGCTTTAACAAATTTGCTGCATCCATAGAACCTTCTGTTTTACCAGCACCCACTAAGTTGTGAATTTCATCAACAAATAGAATAATATTTCCATCAGATTGTTTCACTTCTTCTAATACTGCTTTTAAACGTTCTTCAAATTCACCACGATATTTAGCACCAGCGATTAACGCTCCCATATCCAATTCAATTAAACGCTTTTGTTTTAATGTTAAAGGAACATCACCTTTCATAATACGCCAAGCAATCCCTTCAACAATCGCAGTTTTACCAACACCAGGTTCTCCAATTAACACTGGATTATTCTTTGTTTTACGAGAAAGAATCTGAATCACTCTACGAATTTCTTCATCACGACCAATTACCGGATCCACTTTACCATCTTTAACATCTTTCACCAAATCACGACCATACTTTAATAAAGCCTCAATTTGATTTTCACTATTACGATCATTCATCTTTCTTCCTCCTCTTCTTTCCAATTCTTGTTCATATGCATTTCCCTTAGTAACACCATACTTCTTTACAAACTCCTTAGAAATTAATGATCCATTAAATAATAAGGAAATAAAGAACGTAGCCACCGTCAAATACGCTTCTTCATGTTTTTTACTATATTCATCCGCATCAATAAATGCCTCTTGAACATCTTTAGCCATCATCGGTTGTGGTACATAGTTTACTGTAGAGATACGAGATAGATACGCTTCCACTATCTTATTCATCTCTTTTTTATTCATCTGTAAACGCTCTAATAAACCATCAATCACATCTTCTTGCAAGATTGCATGATACATATGAGCAGAGGTAATTTCTGCATGTCTTTTACCAGTCGCAAGTTCATAAGCCTTCATCACAATCTTTTGCAAAGTTTCACTTAATTTATCAAAATCCATAATTTACCTCCTTTTTAGCACTTGTAACAATAGAGTGCTAACACTATTGGGAAAGAAAAGTAACCTAAAAGGTTACTTAAACGCTTCCTTGAATCTTTCAAAAACAGACTTCTTCTGTTTCTTTTCAATTTTACGCAATTTCTCATACAATTCTGTTTCTTCTTTACTTAAAGACTTCGGAATTTGTAATTCAACAATTACATATTGGTCACCATCTTGACCCGTACGAGCATTCTTCACACCCTTACCACGAAGTCTAAACTTTTGTGCATGTTGCGTACCAGCAGGAATTCTTAACTCTACATCACCATACACAGTAGGAACATCAATTGTACATCCTAAAGTCGCATCCAAAGCACTTAATGGTACATAAATTGAAATATCCTTACCATCACGAATGAAATATTCATGACGATTTACTAAGATTTCAATGTATAAATCACCATTTGGACCACCATTTACGCCACGTTCTCCCTTACCAGAAATACGAAGTTGTTGTCCAGTTTGAATACCTGCAGGAATCTTAACTTCCACTTTGATACGTTTCTTTTCAAATCCTTTACCCTTACACTTAGGACAAGGAGTTTTAATAATCTTACCTGTTCCACGACAATTTGGACAAACAGATTGTGATTGGAATACACCAAATGCTGTACGTTGTTGTGTTAATACATGTCCTGTACCATTACAAGTAGGACACACTTGTACATCACTTTTTGTTTTCGCACCACTACCTAAACACTCACTACAAGTCTCTTCTACATCAATGGTAATTTCTTCAGTCTTACCAAAGATTGCATCCATAAAGTCAATACGCATTTGCATAAAACGATCTTGACCCTTTTGAGGACCTGTATTTTGTCTACGATAACCTGAGCCACCCATGCCGCCCATGCCACCAAAGAACGAACCAAAGATATCTTCGAAGCCACCAAAACCAGAGAAATCCGCTCCACCAAATCCAGCAGCACCATCCATACCCGCATGACCAAATTGATCATACGTAGCTTTCTTTTGTGCATCACTCAACACATCATAAGCTTCTTGAACTTCTTTAAACTTATCCGCTGCATCTGGCTCTTTATTCACATCCGGATGATACTTCTTCGCCAACGAACGATATGCTTTTTTAATTTCTTGCTCAGTCGCTGACTTTGAAATACCAAGCACTTCATAATAATCTCTTTTTGCCATATACACGTTCCTTTCGTCCACAACCCCTAGCGAAAACTAGAGGCTGTGTTAGAATTATTTTTCAGTAAAATCTGCATCCATTACATCATCGTTAGGATTTGCATTTGGTTGAGCACCTTGTTGTTGCTGTTGTTGATACATAGCTTCAGCCATAGCATGAGCTGCTTGTTCTAAAGCTTCTAATTTTGTACGTAATGTATCAAAATCATTTTCATCAACAGCTTTTTGTAATTCATCACGTAATTTTTGAACTTCTGCTTTTTGATTATCATCAATATTAGCATTTTGTTCTTTTAATGTTGAATCAATTTGGTGAATGAATTGTTCAGCCTTATTCTTCAATTCAACTTCTTCTTTACGTTTTTCATCTTCAGCTTTATGTTCTTCAGCCTCACGAACCATACGTTCGATTTCTTCTTCACTTAAACCAGAGTTATTTTGGATAGTGATAGATTGAGACTTACCAGTACCCTTATCCTTAGCAGATACATGAACAATACCATTTACGTCGATATCGAATGTAACTTCGATTTGTGGAATACCACGAGGAGCAGGTGCAATACCATCTAATTTAAACATACCTAATGTCTTGTTATCACGAGCCATTGGACGTTCACCTTGTAATACATGGATATCTACTGCAGGTTGGTTATCAGCCGCTGTAGAGAACACTTGTGATTTACTTGTAGGAATTGTTGTGTTACGATCGATTAATTTTGTCATAACACCACCTAATGTTTCAATACCTAATGATAATGGTGTAACGTCTAATAATAATACATCTTTAACATCACCAGCTAATACACCACCTTGGATACAAGCACCAACAGCAACTACTTCATCAGGGTTAACTGATTTATTAGGTTCTTTACCTAATTCATTGCGAACTGCTTCTTGTACTGCAGGAATACGAGTAGAACCACCAACTAATAATACTTGATGAATATCATTCTTAGTTAATCCAGCATCACGTAACGCTTGACGAACTGGACCAATTGTACGTTCAACTAAATTTTTAGTCATAGCTTCAAATTTAGCTCTTGTTAATGTCATTTCTAAGTGTAAAGGACCACTAGCACCAGCAGAAATAAATGGTAATGAAATTTGAGTTTGCATCATACCAGATAAATCTTTCTTAGCCTTTTCAGCAGCTTCCTTCATTCTTTGTAATGCCATACGATCATTCTTTAAGTTAATACCATTTTCCTTTTGGAAAACTTCAACCATATAATCAACAATTACATTATCGAAATCATCTCCACCTAAGTTGTTATCACCAGCTGTAGATAATACTTCAAATGTTCCATCACTTAAGTCTAAGATAGAAACGTCAAATGTTCCTCCACCTAAGTCATAAACTAATACTTTTTGTTCAACATCTGTTTTATCAATACCGAAAGCTAACGCTGCAGCAGTAGGTTCATTGATAATACGTTCAACTTCTAAACCAGCAATACGACCAGCATCTTTAGTAGCTTGACGTTGTGCATCATTGAAATATGCAGGAACAGTAATAACTGCTTTAGTTACAGGTTCTCCTAAGTAGCTTTCAGCATATGATTTCATATATTGAAGAATCATAGCACTAATTTCTTGAGGAGAATATTCTTTACCCTCTAAAGTAGTTTTTTCATTTGTACCCATTTTACGTTTAATAGAAATAACAGAATTTGGGTTAGTAACTACTTGACGCTTAGCAGCATCACCAACAATTTTTTCACCATTTTTAAATGCTACTACTGATGGAGTTGTACGATTTCCTTCTGGGTTTGTAATAACTTTCGCTTCTCCACCATCCATAACAGCAACACAACTATTTGTTGTACCTAAGTCAATACCAATAATTTTACTCATTTTCATTTCCTCCTTTATTCGCTGACTTTAACCAAAGCCGCACGTAAGATACGATCCTTTAATACGTATCCTTTTTGTAATACTTCAACAACCATATTTGACTCAACACCATCCACCGCTTCTTGCATAATTGCATGATGGAAATTAGGATCAAATGGTTTATTTAGGGCATCAATCACTTCAACACCCTCATTTTTAAGTGCATGAATCAATTGTTGATAAATCATCTCAACACCCTTTTTAAACGACTCATCACTAGTTTCTTGTGCTAATGCACGCTCCAAGTTATCAATAACTGGAAGAATTTCTAATGCAAAACTTTGAATACGATACTTACGAGTCATATCCGCTTCATTTTGAAGACGCTTCTTCAAATTCTCTGTATCAGCATATGCTTTATAATACTTATTTGTCGCATCAGCCAATTCTTCTTGTAACTTACTAATTTGTTCTTCTAAAGAAGGCTCTTTCACTTCTTCAGTCTCAACTACTTCTTTCTCTTCAGTCATAAACCCTCCTATTTT
>JAFZDT010000222.1 GCA_017561055.1 Erysipelotrichaceae bacterium | reverse complement strand
TCTCTTGCATTACACGTAAAGTTTCTTCTTGTAAAGATTGTACCTCACGCTCTAATGATTTAGATTCTTCTTTTAATTCTTTAATTGCATTTTCTAAAGTTAACATTTGAGCATTATGCATAACTGTAGAAACTTCAATTTGACGCAAGCTCTCTTCCGTTTCTTGAATCTTATTTTGATAATTTTCAATTTCAGAAACTAAAACACCAATTTCAATCTTCTCTAACTTTTCTTTTTTAGATTTATATAATAATGCTTTAGTAGACTGTCTTTTCAACGGACCTACTTGTTTTTCAATTTCATCAATAATATCGCTCAAACGATCCAAATTATCTTGGGTACGATTCAAACGTAAAGTTGATTCATGTTTTCTCTTCTTATACTTCGCAACTCCAGCCGCTTCTTCAAATAAGCCTCTACGATCAATTGGTTTCGCTTCCGCAAAATTAGAAATATTCCCTTGCGAAATAATACTTAAAGAATCACGACCTAAACCACTATCTAAAATCAAATCAACAATATCTTTTAAACGACAAGGTGTACGATTAATTAAATACTCACTTTCACCACTAATACGATGTAAACGTCTAGTAATTTCAATTTCATCATAATCTGTATGTAAGTAACGATTTGTATTATCAAACACTAAAACAACTTCAGCGAAGTTGACCATTTTTCTATTTGATGTACCAGCAAAAATAACATCTGTCATTGTAGAACCACGCATACTCTTAGCAGATTGTTCTCCTAATACCCAACGCACAGCATCAGAAATATTACTCTTACCGCAACCATTAGGACCAACAATACCGGTAATATCATTCTCAAAAGTAATGACAGATCGATCAGCGAACGATTTAAATCCTTGCATTTCTATTCTTTTTAGAAACATTAAATCTCCTCATTTCTAACCTATATTATTATACATGAAAATACTACAATAAGAAATACCATTTTAAAGTATAATCGTATTTGCTATAATATAAAAAATGAGAGGTTTTAGTTATGAAATATTTTGTTATATCTGATATCCATGGTTCTAAATACTATTTAGAAAAAGCTCTAAAAGAGTTTTCCAATCATACATATGATAATTTATTAATTCTAGGTGATATCTTATATCATGGTCCTAGAAATGCACTACCAAAAGATTATGATACATCTTATGTAATGCATGAATTAAATAAAAGAAAAGATAAAATCATAGCAATTCGAGGTAATTGTGATGCAGAAGTAGATCAAATGGTATTGGAATTTAAAATCACGGATACTTATAGATTATTAAATGATGATAAAATTCTAATGACACATGGTCATGTATATGGTCCTAATGATCATCCAATTGTAAAGAAAGGATCCTGTATCTTATCAGGACATACACATATACCAACATGTGATGAAAAAAATGGTTGTTACTACTTGAATCCAGGATCAATTTCCATTCATAAAGGTGGATTTCCTAATTCATATGGTGTTTTAACTGATACAGATTTTACAGTTTATAATTTAGAAACTAATGAAATTATTATGCAAACAAAAATATAGCGCCTATCAATAGATAGACGCTATTTCTTTATCCTAATAATCTAGATACATCATTAACTGTAGTTAACACAAATAAAGCCACAATTAATAATAAACTACCCCACATCAAGGCTACTTCTAAACGTTCAGGGATTTTTCTTTTAATTACCATTTCAACAGCTGTAATTAACATTCGACCACCATCAAACATTGGAACTGGTAATAAATTCATGAAACCAACATTTAATGATAATAAACCAACTAATGATAAGAATGACAAGAATCCATAAGAAACTTGTTGTTCTGTCATAGTATAAATACCCACAGGACCGCTTAAAGAATCTAATCCAATACCCTTCACTAACATTTGAATACTTTCAATCATTAAATCCACAGAATCCCAGAAATAAGCATTCCCTTCTTTAATCGTTTCAACAAATGATAATTGACGCACATGAGATTCAGGCGCAACAATACCAATCATATAACGTTGCTCTACTTCATTAAATTCAGGTGTAACCGTTAAATCTACTTCAGCACCATTACGTAAAACCGTATAAATCGTTTCATCTGTATAGTATTGAGAATACATGGTAATGTCATAGAAATCATCAGGTTCAATTACTGTACCATCAGAGAAAGTCACTTTTACAATCTCATCACCATACGTAAAGCCTGCTTCACTAGCTACAGATCCTTCAACTACACCATTAACAATTGCAAGTGGTGCATCTACTACATACCCAATATGCATATAGATACCAACAAATACACACCAAGCTAGAACAAAGTTCATAATTGGACCAGCTACCATAATGCATAATTTCTTCCAATTAGCTAAAGTAGTTAATAAACGATTCTCTGGAATTTCAATTTCTTCAGATGGTTGATCATCACCTGCCATAGAAACATAACCACCTAAAGGCAATAAACGAAGTGTATACTTCGTTTCTTTGCCCTTCCATTGAAGCAATTTTGGTCCCATTCCTAAAGAAAACTCATAGACATAGACATGAAACAATTTCGCCATGATAAAGTGACCAAATTCATGAATTAAAATAATGCCACTTAACATCAAAATAAAATAGATAAATGTCAATTTTAAGCTCCTTTCACACATTGAATGACATATGCACGAGCCTTTTTATCAGATGCAATGACTTCCTCTAAAGTAGGATGAGCAATAAACTCTAAATCATGCACCGCTTTATGCACATATTCTTCAATCTCTAAAAACGAAATCTTTTCTTCTAAGAACATTGCGACAGCAGCTTCATTAGCACCAAACATAATTGCAGGAAAATTACCACCTTTTTCCCCTACTTCATACGCTAATTTAAGTAATGGGAATCTTTCATAGGATAATGGTTCAAAATGCAACGTAGATAACTTCAATAAATCCAAAGGTTCACTTTCTAAAGGTAAACGAGATGGATATGTTAAAGCATATTGAATTGGTAAACGCATATCTGGTGTACCAAGTTGAGCCATAACTGCTGTATCTTCATATTCTACCATAGAATGAATCACACTTTCTCTATGCATGATTGTATCAATTTTAGAGAAAGGTAAATCAAATAACCAATGGGCTTCAATAACTTCAAGCCCCTTATTCATCATACTCGCTGAATCAATGGTAATTTTAGCACCCATTGACCAGTTAGGATGACTTAATGCTTGTTTAACACTTACACCTTCTAGTTCAGCTCTTGTTTTATCTCTAAAACTTCCACCACTAGCTGTAATAATTAAACGCTTAATACTCTTATGCGGATTTCCTTGTAAACATTGGAAAATTGCTGAATGCTCAGAATCAATTGGATACAAGTTTACACCATGCTTATTAATTGCTTCCTTAACAAACATACCACCAGCAACTAATGTTTCTTTATTTGCTAAAGCAATATCTTTTTTATGTTCAATTGCTGTTAATGTAGGAATTAAACCCGCAAAACCTAATAATGCATTAACAACAATATCCCCTTTATCTAAAGATGCTAAATGAACCAAACCTTCATCACCATACGTAAAATGAACATTAGGATATTCTAAAGATAATGCATCCGCATCCTCTTTATTCATAACACATACTTCTTTAACATCCATTTTTGCTAAAACATCACGAACAATTTGAACACGTTTCCCTACACTAAAAGCCACTAATTCAAATTCATCTGGATGTTGTTCAATTACATCAATTGTTTGTACACCAATTGAACCACTAGCACCTAATAAAATCACTTGTTTCATAGAATCACCGCCAATAAAAATGCATATGCAAATACAACATTAATTAAAATACTATCCGTACGATCCAATACTCCACCATGTCCTGGGACTAAGTTACCATAGTCTTTAATACCCTAGTGACGTTTAATCGCCGAGAAAATTAAATCACCAATTTGTCCAACAATACTAATTAAAAATGACATAATTCCAATATTTACAATATCAAATATAGGCATACAAATTAATGAAAATATAATGCCAGAAATAGTACCAAATACAATACCACCAATAGAACCTTCAATTGTTTTCTTAGGCGAAATGCGTTCATTTAATTTATGTTTACCAAAACAGAAACCAATAAAATACGCTCCAATATCTGTAAAACAAGATACACAAACAATATAAATAATGAAGAAATGACTAATATTATTCTCTAATAATAATTGATAACACAATAATACAAATAATAAAATCAAATGAAAGAATACAGCTACACTAACATCTGTTATTTCAAAACGTTCATCAATTACTACTAATGTAATACACACAAAGAAAAATAATATAAATACTGGTAATAGGAATTTTGGTAAATAAATAGCAGAAACACCCATAGTTAACGAAAAAAGTGGAAATAACCATAAAGTATAACTAGGCCATTTATTTTTGAAAATACGTACAATTTCATAACTACCAATAGTAACTAATAAACCAATAATCGCATGTAAAAAGATACCACCCATAAATAATGCAGGTACTAAAACAATGGCTAATAATAATCCTGTAATAACACGAGTCTTCATACTATAAGCCTCCAAAACGTCTATGACGATTTGCATAGATATCTAATGCTTTTACTAATTCTTCTTTAGTAAATTCAGGCCAAGATACTTCTGTAAAATAGAATTCAGCATACGCTAATTGCCATAATAAGAAGTTAGACAAGCGGCATTCACCACTTGTACGAATCATTAAATCAATTGCAGGATAATCAGCAGTCATTAAATGATTTTCAATGACTTGTTCATTGATATCACTAACTTCTAATGTACCATCTTTAACTTCATTCGCAATCTTTTGTACAGCTAATGTAATTTCTCTACGAGAACCATAGTTTAAAGCAAAGTTTAAAATTAAACCTGTATTTTCTTTTGTCTTTTCAATTGCATTTTCCATTACTTTACGAGTTTCAGTTGGAAATTTATCCATTTCACCAATAAAAGCAATTCGAATATTATTTTTCATTAATTCTTTTAAATATGCTTCAAAAAATACACTAGGTAATTTCATTAAATAGTTTACTTCATCTTCAGGTCTAGACCAGTTTTCAGTAGAAAACGCATATAAAGTTAATACTTTAACACCTAAATCATTAGCTGCAATCGCAATATCTCTAACATTTTCAGAACCTTTATAATGTCCTGCAGTTCTAGGTTTACCTTGCTTTTTTGCCCAACGACCATTACCATCCATAATAATCGCTATATGTTGTGGATAATTCATAATACCCTCCCCTTACACAAAAAGCCCTATAAAGGGCTAAAAAATCAAATTAGATTGACATGATTTCTTTAGATTTAGCAGCACAAACTGCATCAATCTTTTTGATATACTCATCAGTTAATTTTTGAACATCTTGTTCATAAGATTTTCTTAAATCTTCTGGAGTTTCTTTATCTTTCTTAATTTTGTCAACTACATCACGACGTACATTACGAACAGCAACTTTAGCTTCTTCAGCATATTTGCTAGCAACCTTTGTATATTCTTTACGTCTATCTTCTGTTAGTGGTGGAACATTAATACGAATTGCTGTTCCTTCATTTTGAGGAGTTAAACCTAAGTTAGCAGAGAATAAAGCTTTTTCAACTGCTTTAGTAATACTTCCATCAAAAGGTTTGATATATAATTGTCTACCTTCTACAACAGAAATTTGAGCTAATTGAGATAATGGAGTTGGGAATCCATAATACTCAACTTCAACATTACTTACCATATTTGGATTTGCTCCACTTGTACGAATGTCCTTATAAGCGTGTTCTAAATTTTCAACACATTTGTTCATTTTAACTTTTGCACCATCAATTAGTTGTTTCATTATTTTGCCTCCTTACTAACAACAGTTCCAATTTTTTCACCTAATACTGCACGTTTAATATTTGACATTTCATTCATATTAAATACTAATAAATCAATGTTATTATCCATACACATTGTTACAGCAGTATGATCCATTACTTTTAATCCTTGTTCAATAATATCCATATAGGTTAATGAGTCATATTTAACTGCAGTTGGATCTAAATCTGGATCTGCAGAATAAACACCATCAACACCATTCTTAGCCATTAAAATGACTTCAGCTTTAATTTCACTAGCTCTTAAAGCAGCAGTTGTATCTGTTGAGAAGAATGGAGAACCAGTTCCAGCACCAAAAATAACAACTCTACCCTTTTCTAAATGACGAATCGCTCTACGTTGAATATATGGTTCAGCAATTTTATTCATTTCAATTGCAGTTTGTACTCGAGTTGGTACACCAGCTCTTTCTAAAGCATTTTGTACAGCTAATGCATTAATAACTGTAGCTAACATACCCATATTATCGACTTGTACACGGTCCATATTCATTTCTTCAGCAAATTTACCGCGAATGAAATTTCCTCCACCTACAACAATAGCCAATTCTACACCATTTTCATAAATATCTTTTAATTCTTTTGCTAAAGAAGCTAAAACTTCAGGATCAAAGAATTTACCTTTACCACTTAAAGCTTCTCCGCTTAATTTTAATAAGACGCGTTTATACATATTCATATTCCTTTCCTATTAAATTTCTCTTTATATTATATCGAAATTCCTAATATAATACAACAATGCATATACAAAAAAAGTGATGAGTTAACCTCACCACTTTCATTAAACGATGTAATTATTTAAAAGCGTTAGCTACTTCTTCAGCGAAGTTTTCTTCACGTTTTTCAATACCTTCACCAATTGCATAGCGAACGAATTGTTTTACTGAAGCGCCTTCTTGTTGTAAGAATTTAGCTACTTTTAAGTTAGAATCTAAGAAATATTCTTGATCTAATAAACACATGTCTTGTAATGCTTTGCTTACACGACCAACTAACATTTTTTCTTTGATAGCATCTGGTTTAGCAGCATCAGCTGGATTGTTTTTCATGATTTCTAATTGTACTTTACGTTCATGATCAACGATTTCAGCAGGCATTTTGTCTTGAGAAATGTAAGTTGGATTCATAGAAGCAACTTGCATTGCGATGTTTTTAGCAACACCTTCTTTGTTTGGAGTAACAACTACAGCAGCGATAATCTTACCACCCATATGAGCATAAGAACCGAAAGCATCGCCATCTTCTTTAGTTAAGATTTCGAAACGACGTAATGTAATTTTTTCTCCGATTGTAGCAGTAGCATCAACGATTAAATCGTTAATTGTACCACCATTAGCAGTAGTTAATGTTAATGCTTCTTCAACATTAGCTGGTTTAGCAGCTAAAATAGTATGAGCAACTGTATCTAATACAGCTAAGAATTGTTCATTTTTAGCAACGAAGTCTGTTTCAGAGTTCATTTCTACTAATACAGCGTTGTTACCATCAACAACAACTTTACCTAAACCTTCAGCAGCAATTCTGCTAGCTTTTTTAGCAGCTTTTGCAATACCTTTTTCACGTAACCAGTCAACAGCTTTTGCCATATCTCCGTCACATTCAGTTAAAGCTTTTTTACAATCCATCATCCCTGCGCCTGTTTTTTCGCGTAGGTCTTTTACCATTGAAGCAGTAATAGCCATTTTTAAATCCTCCTACTATTCTTGTACTGGAGCTTGAGCAGCTTCAGCTTTAGGTGCTTCTTTTACTTCAGCCTTTTCAGCATTACGAGGTTTGAAGTTTCTTCTAGCATCTTTTTGGTTTTGACGTTGACGTCTTTCTTCCATACGAGCACGACGTCTTCTTTCGTTTTCAGCGTTTTGTTCTTCAACGTTGATGATTACATCTTCCATTGTAACTTCAGCAGCTTCATCAGCTGTATAAGCAACTGATAATAAACCACCTTTAGATTCAACGATAGCATCAGCCATTAAAGAAACGATTAATTTAATTGAACGAGCAGCATCATCGTTACCTGGAATTGGGTAATCAACTAATGCAGGATCACAGTTTGTATCACAGATACCAAATACAGGAATACCTAATTTTTTAGCTTCAGCAACTGCATTGTGTTCTTCTTTTGGTTCAACTACGAATACAGCATCAGGTAATTTCTTCATTTCTTTGATACCACCTAAGAAATTTTCTAAACGAGCTGCTTCTTTACGAATTAAAGCAACTTCTTTCTTAGGATAGTTATTGATAGAACCTGTAGCTTCCATTTCTTCGATTTCAATTAAACGTTTGATACGTTTTTGAATTGTACGGAAGTTTGTTAAGATACCACCCAACCAACGTTGATTTACATAGAAAGAACCAGAACGTAAAGCTTCTTCCATTACAACAGGTTGTGCTTGTCTTTTTGTACCTACAAATAATACTTTACCACCACGTTCAGCGATAGCTTTCATTGCATTATATGCAGTATCTAATTGTTCTTGAGTTTTCTCAAGATTGATAATATATACACCATTTTTAGCAGTGTAGATATTTGGTTTCATCTTTGGATCCCATCTTCTTGTTTGATGACCAAAGTGAACGCCAGCTTCTAATAATTTTCTCATCGTTACAACTGACATTATTAAAGTCCTCCATTTCCGTTGTCTTCCTCCACCATTTCTAACAACAATAACTCAAATGAGCACGGATCATTGAATTCATGGTGTGCGATGTGTATCCTAATTCATGGATACCGTCGAATATTTTAGCATAAACGTAATGAAATAACAATAGAAAAATGCCGATAAAATAAGGTTTTTTTGCACTTATTGTAAGAAACGTTTTAGTGGAACACTAAGCTTCTTATACGCTAACATTGTAACAATAGAAATTGTAACTTTAGATACAATATTAAATGGTACAACTGAGAAAATAATGAATGTTGGAATATCATGAATAAATGGATTTACTTCTCCATACATTCCAATAATTGCGTCCCAATCCAAGCCATATAATTGAATATAGAATGGGAAAATCATATATAAGTTTGTTAAAATTGAAACCAAAATTGTAACAATTGTTCCAACAATTAAACCAACTAAAGCACCTTGTTTTGTTTTATGCTTACGATAATACAATACTGCAGGTAATACATACGCACAGCTTAATAAGAAGTTTTGTAACTCCCCTACAAACATCGTACTTGTACCACTAATCGCAATTTTTAATAATAATTTGATTAAAATAATTTGAATAGCACCAATAGGTCCTAATACAAATCCACCGATAATTTCTGCTAAAGCTGCAGCCTCTAAATCCGCAAATACAGATAAAAATGGAATATTAATTTTCACCATCATTAATAAGAAAGCAACTGCTCCTAAAATACCAGCTAATGCTAAAGATTTAACTCTTGAATTTTTCATAATATCTTCCTTTCCTAAAAAAATCCTGAAGCTAATAACGCCTCAGGATGTTGTTTACATAATAGAAAACTATTAATGAAAATAACACATCTTTTCTCATCCGGACTTTAACCGTCGGTTTTGGAATTTCACCAAATCGGCCACCTAAGTGGTTCATGGACTATACCATCGGTAGGGAATTACACCCTGCCCCAAAGACGTATTCAATTGTAACTTCAGTTATAATATAACGATATCAACCTCTAATGTCAACCTTGTTTTGCACGAGGATGCGCATCGTTATAAATTTTCTTTAAACGATCAACAGTCACATGTGTATAAATTTGTGTTGTTGAAAGATTTTGGTGTCCCAATAATTCTTGTACAATACGCAAATCAGCACCATTGTCCAATAAATGAGTCGCAAAAGAATGTCGTAACATATGCGGATGCACCTGCATAGTTAAACCAGCATTCATAACTTCTTGATTTAAAATATATTGTACAGCTCGTGTAGTTAATGGTTGATTTCGAGTATTAAGAATAAAATATTCATGATCTACTTCTTTTGATTGATGATACTGTAACATCAAATCTCTTAATTCTTCATAAAAGGGAACCATACGCATTTTACTACCTTTACCTACAACACGTAAAACCATTTGACCGAAATCGATATCTTCACACTTTAAACCCACTACTTCACTAACACGCAATCCACAACCATACATAAGTTCTATGATACAACGATTACGTAATCCAACAGTTGTTGATAGATCAATTGATTCTAATAAAGAATCAATTTCATCCACAAATAAAAACTCCGGTAATTTTTTAGGTAATTTAGGTGTTTTTACAGTTAGAAATGGATTTACTTGATAATCAAATACATGATTTAAATATTGATAAAAAGATCGTAAACTACTAATATTTCTAGCTAAAGAACGATTTGATAATGGTTTATTCCCCAACTCGCCACTTCTTAACTTCATAATATAGTTTTGAATCACAAAACGATCTACCTCTTGAAAAGTGCTTATGCCTTCCCCTTCTAAAAAATCAATAAATCGAGAAACATCACGATAGTATGCATCTTCTGTATTTGCAGATCCCGATTGATTTTGTTTAACATATGATAAATATGTTTCCAAAATTTGTCTCATTATAACACCTTTTTATATTCTTCCATTACAGCTAACGCTTGTTTACCATATGCTTCTTTTCTTTCAGATTTACGAACTTCTGTTTCTAATTTCATAATACCAAAATTCGCATTCATTGGTTGGAAATTACTACTAGAAGTATGCGTAATATATTGTACCATTGCTCCCATCATACAAGTTGCAGGTAACTCAATTGGTTCTTTTCCTTCAACTAATCGACTCATATTAATACCCGCTAACAAACCAGAAGCACTTGATTCAATATACCCTTCAACACCAGTAATTTGACCTGCAAAGAATACATCTAATCGATTTTTACTTTGATATGTAGGTAATAAAGAAATTGGTGAACAAATATATGTATTACGATGCATTACACCATAACGTACAATTTCAGCATTTTCCAAGCCAGGGATCATATGAATAATACGTTTTTGTTCTGGCCAAGTTAAATGTGTTTGGAAACCAACAATGTTATATAGCGTATTCGCAGCATCATCTTGTCGTAATTGCACAACCGCATATGGACGTTTACCATCTTTTTCCAATCCAACAGGTTTCATTGGACCAAATAACAATGTTTTTTCTCCGCGTCTTGCCATTTCTTCAAACGGCATACACCCTTCAAAATAAATTTCTTTTTCAAATTCTTTTAATTTCGTTTTTTCTGCTGTAATTACTGCATGATAGAAATTATAGAACTCTTCTTTATTCATTGGACAATTAATATAGTCCGCATCACCTTTATCATAACGAGATTTGTAATATGCTTTATCAAAATCAATTGATGATTTTACTACAATCGGTGCAGCTGCATCATAGAAATAAAATTGATCCGTTTGTAAAAATTCACGAATCTTCACACTAAAAGCATCAGATGTTAGTGGTCCAGTCGCAATAATTGTATACCCCTCTGGAATTTCTGTAATTTCTTCTTCAATTACAGTAACTAAAGGATGATTACGAATAAAATCCGTAATATCTTTAGAGAAACCTTCTCTATCAACTGCTAATGCACTACCAGCAGGCAAACGATTTTTATCCGCAAAACGCATAATTAAGCTATCTAACATGCGCATTTCTTCTTTTAATACACCCACAGCATTAGTTAATGCATCTGAACGTAAGGAATTTGAACAAACAAGTTCTGCAAATCCACTAGTTTTATGTGCAGGTGTCATCTTTTTAGGACGCATTTCATATAAATTTACTTCATGTCCTCTTTTTACTAATTGCCAAGTAGCTTCACAACCAGCTAACCCAGCACCAATTACATTAATTTTCATACTTAAGAACTCTTCTTTCTACGTCTAACAAATTTCTTAGGACTATTCTCATCACTCTTAATAAATTTACACTTAGGGAATGCTGAACATCCATAGAAATACGTACCATAACGACTCTTACGGTGTAATAAGAACGAACCACATTCAGGACACACTTGATCTGTCAAAACCGGTTGTTCTTCAGGCGCTTTTTCAATTTTCTTAGTAAATTTACATTCAGGATAACCACTACAAGAAATAAATTTACCAAAACGACCTTGGCGATAGACTAAATCACGACCACAATCAGGACAAACCTCACC
>JAFZDT010000221.1 GCA_017561055.1 Erysipelotrichaceae bacterium | reverse complement strand
GCAGCTATGGAAGATTATATTAGATACTATAATGAAGAAAGAATAAACACTAAAAGAAAAGGTTTAACACCTTTACAATATAGGCATCAAACCTTATCTATTACAATTTAATTTTTAGTCCAACTTTTTGGGTTCAGGACATAGAAGGCTTTTCTTTTATAATCTAGCAATAATTTCATTTGCGAATTCAGTAGTAGATGCAGTTCCTTTTACATCTTTTGTGCGAATCGTTGTATTTTGATAAACGTCTTCAATCGCATGACGAACTTTGTTTGCTTCAGTTGTATAACCCATATGATCTAGCATCATACATGCGCTTAATAATAAGGCAGTAGGATTGGCGATGTTATGTCCAGCAATATCTGGTGCAGAACCGTGTACAGCCTCAAAGATTGCGTATTCTTCATTTAGGTTAGCACTTGGTAATAGTCCTAAACCACCAATAAGTCCAGAAGTTAAATCGGATAGAATATCACCATATAAGTTTGGCATAACCATAACATCAAATTTTTCTGGATTCATAACTAATTGCATGCATGTGTTGTCTACAATTAAATCATTAGTTTCAATGGTTGGATATTCTTCTTTGATTTCATTGAAAATCTTTAAAAATAAACCATCACTTTTCTTAAGAATATTTGCTTTATGCACACAAGTTACTTTTTTACGATTGTTTTTAACTGCATAATCAAATGCGGCACGAATGATACGTTCAGAAGCATGACGAGTAATTTTCTTTATCGCATGAATGGTATTTTCATCAATTTCTTCTTCTAAACCAATGTATAAGTCTTCAGTATTTTCTCTAAATACCACTAAATCAATGTTTTCATAACGTGTTTTTACATTAGGAATGGATTTTGCAGGACGAATGTTCGCAAATAAATCAAAAGCTAAGCGTAGCCCTACATTTACTGAACGGAATCCATGTCCAATTGGTGTAGTTACAGGTGCTTTTAGAGCAATTTTATTGCGTTTAATAGAATCTAAAGATGCTTGTGGAATTAGTTCTCCACAGTTTTCAAATGCTGTTTTTCCAATGTCGTATGGTTCAAATTCAATAGGAAGTTGTAAAGCGTCGATAATGCGAACGACTTCTCTAGTGATTTCTGGTCCAATGCCATCGCCTTCAAATAGTGTTACTTTTTGCATAATCATTACCTCTTTTCCATAGGGATGTATTCGATTGTTTCTCCCACATATTTACCTGCAGGACGTACAATGCGATTACAATATAATTTGTTTTCAATGTTGTGTGCTAGCCATCCAACAGAACGGCTTGCGACAAATAATGGTGAATATAAATCTTCTGGAATATTCATCATTTCATAGACGAAACCACTGTAGAAGTCTACATTACTACATACATGAACGTGTTTTCGCTCATAGATGACTTCTTTGGCAATTTGCTCAAATTTAGAATAGAACTGGAATTCTTTTTCCATATTTTTTTCTTTCGCTAATAATTGTGCTTGTTGTTTTAGAATGACACTTCTAGGATCGCTTAATGTATATACTGCATGTCCCATACCATAAATTAAACCTTTTTGATCATAGAAATCTTTGTCTAATAAACGATATGCAATGTTTCTCATGTCTTCAATCGAAGCATCTAATCCGATTTCATCAATAATAGATTTCATCATATTCTTATTAGCTATATTTGCGCCACCATGTCTTGGACCTTTTAAAGAACCTACACTAGCAGAAAAAGCAGAGTAGATATCGGTATTGGTACTTGATACAACAATGTTTGTGAAGGTTGAGTTATTACCAGCACCATGATCTGCATGTAAGACGAGCATTAAATCTAAAATTTTAGCTTCTAGTTCGGTATATTTACAATCTGGACGAATCATTCGTAAAATATTTTCTGCGATACTTGCATTGATATCTGGATGATGAATGTATAAACTTTCATTATGTAATACATGTGCTTTTGCTTGATAAGCATAGGCTAACATAGCAGGCATTTTTGCGATAATAGATAATCCTTGTTTAAAGGTATTTTCAACACTACAATCATCTGCATTTTCATCTGTATCATATAACATCAACAAAGATCTTTGCATTTTATTCATAATGTTCATTCCTGGATAACGTAAGATATTATTTGCTAGAAATCCATCAGGTAAAGTGTATAAACTTTGTAGTTCTTTCATAAAGATAGCTAATTCTTCTTGGTTTGGTAAATGACCAAATAAAATTAAGAAACAGATTTCTTCAAAACCACAAATTTTATTGGTATCTAGATTTTTAGTTAAATCAAAAATAGAAATTCCACGATAATACAATTGTCCTTCGGTATCAACTTTTTTGCCGTCTATTTTTTCATATCCAACAACATCAGCGATACGTGTTAAACCAATTAATACTCCAGTACCATCTTCATTACGAAGACCTTTTTTAACATCGTGTATTGTATATAAATTGTTATCAATTGTATTTTCTAAGATTGCTTTTTGAAAAATATTTAGAATATTAAGCATAAATATTCCTCCTAATATTTTTTTATGATATCACAAAAATGGGTAAATGATAACGTATTTGTGCTATACTAATAAAGGTTTGAAGTAAAAAGGTGATGAATTATGAAAAAATGGGAGAATTTATTAAAGATTTTAGTCGGTAATATGATATTGGCCTTTTCGGTGAATATGTTTATTCTTCCTTTTGAATTTATAGCATATGGAACTACGGGGTTGAGTTTAATCGCGAATCATTATTTTAATTTGCCATTTAATGCTGTAGTAACAAGTATTAATATCATTATGTTTATCATTGGATTATTGTTTTTAGGAAAGCGTTTTGCTTTAACTACGTTATTATCAACAATGATTTATCCAATATTTTTAGAAATGACAACCAATGTATCTGAAATCTTTGTATTAACTAGTGATCCGCTAGTTGCGGCAATTGTGTCTGGTATATTGTGTGGTTTAGCCTTGGGATTGGTTATTCAATCTGGTGCTAGTACGGGTGGTATGGATATTCCACCACTAATTTTGGAAAAGAAATATGGTATTCCAGTGGGATTATCGATGTGGATAATGGATGCGACAATTATGTTGGTTCAAACGATATTTGCGCCTACTAGTGGAATTTTGTGTGGATTGATTTTCTTGTTGATTGTGACACTTATTATGAATCGTATCTTGATTATGGGAACAAGCCAATTCCAAGTTATGGTAATGAGTGATAAGACTGAAGAGATGCGTGATGTGTTTATTCATGAATTGTCTAGAGGGGTTACGATGTTGAAGGTAGAAACGGGGTATTATAAAAAAGATCAAA
Source organism: Erysipelotrichaceae bacterium (assembly GCA_017561055.1). GTDB lineage: Bacteria > Bacillota_I > Bacilli_A > Erysipelotrichales > Erysipelotrichaceae > RGIG4607. The sequence goes on along the minus strand of JAFZDT010000221.1, from coordinate 3,302 downwards.
AAACCTTGTTGTCTATTGTTTCTCAAAAAGATTTAGCGAAAGTACAGGAAACAGTAAATGCAATTGATGATCAAGCATTTATGATTATTTCTAAAGTACAAGAAGTTCATGGTCAAGGCTTTAAACCGTGGAAAAATATGAAAAAATGATGCGTGAGCATCATTTTTTTATTTAACCATATTTACTAATTGTGGATAAGGTCTGTATCCTGCAACTTGTTGAACAATTTGACCTTTGTTGAAGCGAATCAGTGTTGGAACACTTTGAATGCGATATTGACTTGCTAATTCTGGATATTGATCCACATCAACTTTAATGATGATAACATCATCTTCTACATTGTTTGCTAGTTTTTCTAGTTCAGGTCCTAACATTTTACATGGTCCACACCATGTAGCAAAGAAATCTACTAAAACTTTCTCATTTTGGATTAATTCATTAAATTCATTTATATTTGGATGTTTAATTGACATATACATCTGCCTCCTTGTTTATTTACAAGTTTAGTATATAGGCAATGTCATATTTTGTATATTGATATGACCGTAAAAAAGGTTGTATAATAATTGAAAATATTTAAGGGGTTGATTGTATGTTAACACTAACAGAAAAAATTATTCAAAAGCATTTGGTTTCTGGTGAAATGAAAAGGGGTACACCAATCCAAATCAAAATGGATCAAACATTGACACAAGATGCGACTGGTACTATGGCCTATTTACAATTAGAGGCTATGGGTATTGATAAAGTGAAAACAGAAGTGTCTGTAAGTTATGTGGATCATAATACATTACAAAGTGGTTTTGAGAATGCGGATGATCACAAGTATTTACAAACAGTTGCGAATCGTTATGGTGTTGTTTTTTCTAAACCTGGAAATGGTATTTGTCATCAAGTGCATTTAGAACGTTTTGCAAAGCCTGGTAAAACTTTATTGGGTTCTGATTCTCATACACCTACTGCAGGAGGAATGGGTTCTTTGGCGATTGGTGCTGGAGGATTGGATGTAGCTTGTGCTATGGCAGGTAGACCGTTTTCTTTAGTCATGCCTAAGATTGTGAATGTGCAATTATTGGGTTCATTACCACATGGTGTAGGTGCTAAAGATATTATTTTAAAAGTATTAGAAATTATGAGCGTCAAAGGTGGCGTTGGTAAGGTGATTGAATATAGTGGTGAAGGGTTAGCTTGTTTGAGTGTTCCTCAACGTAGTACGATTACGAATATGGGCGCTGAATTGGGAGCTACATCTTCTATTTTCCCTTCTGATGAAAAAACATTGGAGTTTTTAACGAAACAAAATCGTGCAGGTGATTTTGTGGAATTAAAAGCGGATGATGGGGCTATTTATGATGAAACGATTGTTATTGATTTATCTAAGTTACAACCATTAGCAGCATGCCCACATTCTCCTGATGCTATAAAAACAATTGATAGTTTAAAAGGTATAAAGGTTGATCAAGTTGCGATTGGTAGTTGTACCAATTCTTCATTTACTGATTTAATGACAGTTGCGAATATTTTAAAAGGTAAGAAAGTACATCCAGATGTGTCTTTGGTTTTATCTTTTGGCTCTAAGCAAGTATTACGTATGTTGGCAGATTGTGGTGCTTTAAGTGATATTATTGCTAGTGGGGCAAGATTGTTAGAAGCTACTTGTGGTCCATGTATTGGTATGGGACAATCTCCTAAAACAGATGCAGTATCTTTACGTACGTTTAATCGTAATTTCTATGGTCGTAGTGGTACGATGAGCGCAGGAGTATATTTAGTATCACCAGAAACAGCAGCGTATAGTGCGTTGTGTGGCTATATTGCAGATGCTAGAGATTGTGAATATGAAGAAGTAGGTATGCCGGATAGTTATACAATTGATGATAGTATGTTACTATCTGCAGATTGTGATTGGGAAAAAGAAGTGGTGCAAGGACCGAATATTAAACCATTCCCAGTAAATACAGCTTTAGAAGATACAATTTGTAAAAAAGTAATGATTAAGGTTGAAGATAATATTACAACTGACCATATTATGCCAGCTGGTGCGAAGATTTTGCCTTATCGTAGCAATATTGAGAAAATTAGTGAATTTGCTTTCTCACAAATTGATGAACAATTTGCAAATCGTTGTAAAGAACATCAAGGTGGTTTTATTATTGCTAGAGAAAACTATGGACAAGGTAGTTCTAGAGAACATGCGGCTTTAGCACCAATGTATTTAGGGATTCAAATGGTTATTGCGAAGAGTTATGCACGTATTCATCGTCAAAATTTAATTAATTCTGGTATTGTACCTTGTTTGTTTAAAGATATGCAAGATTATGAAAGTATTTCGTTATTGGATGAATTGTGTGTTGAACATATGCATGATTTAGCGGTTGGTAAAGAAATTGTAATTAAAAATATTACTAAAAATACAATGTTTACAGTTACTCATGATTTGAATGATCGTGAAATTGAAACATTAAAAGTTGGTGGTTTATTAAATCGCATAAAAAAAGAAATAGCCTAAGCTATTTCTAGAAGATTCCTGGAATGATATGGGCTAGCCATAGTCCAAATACAAAGGAAATTATATTAGCAAGCATCGCATAGATGGTTGCTTTTTTTATGGATGCTTTCTTATAAATGACTGCTTCTATAAATAGAATAGCAATTTCTAATACAGCATAATAGAAAGTAAATGCCCATTGTCCTTTGAAGAAATTAATAATATTTAGGGCTACGTTTAATCCTATTTGGGTAATTACATTCACTATGATAATGGTTTTCAAATCTTTTTTACTGCGAATTTGTAGTATCCAGGCAATAGCTACTTCGATTAGTATGGTTAATACAATTCTAGCAACTAAAGAAATGATTTCCCAAGTGGAGTTATAGTTTTTGACAATATTAGTAGTATCTAAGTTTATTGAATAATAGGTTTCAAAAGCATAGCATTCATAGATATCACTAACAATAAAAGTATCCGTAGCTGGAATATATACTAATACTTTAAAGGTTTGTGGAGGATAGTATCCCCAACGGAATGATGTTTGATCTGTACAATTCCAAAACTCTTGTAGGAAATAAAATCCGTCAGTGTCTTCATAGTTTACAAATTTTTGCCAGATAACATATTCTTCATCTTCAATAGTATATCGTGCATTGGTTCCATCATATGCGCTATCTGGTCCAGTAGAGCGGTATTCAGATAAAAGGGTCGCATAGTATTCTTCTGGGATATCTCCTTCAAAGGTAATGGTTACCGATGGTTTAGGACCAATATCCGCATGAATAGTTTTGGGATAGGATAGCCATAGTGT
>JAFZDT010000025.1 GCA_017561055.1 Erysipelotrichaceae bacterium | reverse complement strand
GAACTCGTTTATCAGTTCCTTTTACATATGCATTACTACATACAATAGGGAAAAATTGAGAATCATAAGCAATATTATGTTCTAATACTTCTTGCCCCTTATCAAACTCATGATTCCATAAAGTATGTGCATCTGTACCCAATAAATGTAACCCTTCAAATACTTGCTCAGCAGGCCATAATACTTTATTGGTATTATCACCAGCATCCAATAACAAAGTACCCTCAGGATTCAAATCTCTAACTCTTTGAATCGCTTTCGCAAAACGACTCAACCCTGGTGTATCCTCATCTTCTCTAAAATGACCATGAAAATCCGCATGATTCAAAATATCGAACTTTAGAATCATCCTTTAAGACCTCCACGAGAAACACCAGTAACAATACTCTTACGACAGAATAAGAATAATAAAATCATTGGAATAACTACAATCGTAGCACCAGCCATCAATACTTCATAACGAATACCTGTTTCATTAGTAAATGCAAACAACCCGAAAGGTAATGTACGTTTACCTTGAGAATTAATAACCAAGATACTCCATAAGAAACTATTCCAACAAGCAATTGCATTCAACAATGCAATGGTAACTAAACTTGGTTTTGCAATTGGCACCAAAACTTGCCACAAGAATTGCCAATCACTAGCACCATCAACCTTAGCAGAATAATACAAACTATCTGGAACTGATAAGAAGAAGTTACGCAAGATATAAGTATAGAAAATACTACTAACAAACGGAATAATCAAAGCAATGATTGTATCATACAATCCCATCTTAACAATTGTTGTATAGTTAGTAATAATCAACATTTCAAATGGAACCATCATCATAGTAATCAATCCAGCAAAGATCCAATCTCTACCAGGGAACTTCATCTTACTAAATGCGAAAGCCGCTAAAATTGTATTAAACATTGTTAAAATAACACAACTAATCGTAACAATCACAGAGTTCATAAAGTACTTCGCAAAAGGAGCTACTTTAAACGCATACACATAGTTTTCAAAAATTAATTTCTTAGGAATAAATGTAGGAGGTACACTATTCGCTTCAGCACCAGTCTTCAAAGAAGTAATAATCATCCAGAAGAATGGGAAAATCATAATAAATGCCCCAACACCTAAGATTGTATATAATAAGATTCTTTTAATTTGTTCTTGTCTTTTCATATCCAATCCTCCTAGTAATAATCATATTTCTTTTGTACTTGATTTTGTAAAACAGTAAATGCACAAATAATCAAGAACAATACAATCGCACACGCAGCAGCGATGCCAAGTTCTAACTCTTTATAGAATTGATCATATAAATAGAAAATTACTGTATATAAGTTATATGCTGGACCTGGTTTACCACCGAATAAAATATACAATCCATCAAACACTTTAAACGCAGAAATCATATTTACAATCGCAACTAAACCAATTGTAGGAGCTAATAAAGGAACGGTAATATTTGTGAAAATATCTACTGTTTTTGCACCATCAACTTTAGCCGCAGTATAATATTGAGGGTCAATATTTTGTAAACCACTTAATAATAAGATAATTGTAAATGGCAACATAGACCAAATACCATAAATACACAAACAGATCATAGAATAATCTGGATGATTCAACCAGTTAATTGCATCCGCACCAAACAATGAGAATACCCAGTTAATTAGACCATAATCATAGTTAAATAACCATCTCCAAACTAACCCAATAGCAGCAGAACTTGTTACCATAGGCATAAAGAACGCTGTTTGGAATAACGCTTGGAATTTAGGAACACTATTTAACATAACGGCAATTAATAATGATAATACTAAAGAAACCGTTACAACAATTAATACATAAGTAATTGTATTCCAAATAGAATTAATAAATGTAGGATCACTTAAAATATGAACATAGTTAGCTAAACCAAAGCCACTAAACTTATCCGTCATAACACGATAATCTTCTTTAAAACTAATTAAGAACGCATTAAAGAACGGATAAATAGTAAACACAATAACACCAATCATGAAAGGCAAAGAATACAATGCCGGTTTCAAGAATGTCTTAAGTGTAATTACTTCATCATTCTTTGTTTTGTATCTAAACATAACGTTCACCTGTTTCTTCATCAAATACAAATACACCTTTATCTTTGAAATTCATGCCGATAACATATTGTTCTTTAACTTCTAAATCCGCATCAACATATGCACGCATAGATTGTTCACCAACGATAACATCTACCAATACATCTTTACCACTTAAATAAGATTCTTTAACAGTACCTTTTAATTGTCCATCTTTTGAAATTAATACAGATTCAGGACGAGAAGCAAATACTACACGAGTACCTTCTTTAATTTCAACTTCTTTATTTAATTTACAAACAACATCTGTACCATCAACTAATACACCATTGTCTTTCCAAACACCATGTAATTGGTTAATTGTTGGAGAACCAATAAAGTCAGCAACAAATAAGTTAGCAGGTTCATCATATAATGTACGAGCATGATCATATTGTTGCATAACACCAAGTTTCATCAACATGATGTAATCTGAAATACTACTAGCTTCTTCTTGGTCATGAGTAACGAAGAAAGTAGTTACACCAGATTCTCTTTGAATACGACGAATTTCTTCACGCATTTCTACACGTAATTTCGCATCTAAGTTACATAGAGGTTCATCCAATAACAATAATTTAGGATTTTTAACTAACGCACGAGCAATCGCAACACGTTGTTGTTGTCCACCTGATAATTGTTTTGGTTTACGATCTAAATATTCATCGATATGAACCATTTTTGCCATTTTCTTAGCACGTTCAATACGTTCTTCCATTGGCACTTTTTTAATCTTTAATGGGAAACAAATATTTTCTAAAACTGTCATATGTGGATATAATGCATAGTTTTGGAAAACCAATCCCACTTCACGCTTTTCAGGAGGTAAATCACTAACCTCTTCATCATCAAAATAAATCTTACCACCAGTATTTGGTAAAATACCTGAAAGCATATTTAACATTGTTGTTTTACCACAACCACTAGGTCCTAATAAAGCAATCAACTTACCGCTTTCAAATTCTGCAGTTAATTCATTTACAGCAGTAACATCTCCATAACGTTTTGTTAATTTTTCAACTCTAACCTTCATCTTTAAGCATCTCCTTCAACAATCTTCCATCTGTATTTTCCATATCAAAACCAATCATCTTAGCCATTGTAACAGCCTCATCCACCATATTTGCAGTTTCAATATAAACACCTTTTTTAACACTTGGTCCACAAGCAATAAACATCGTATTCTCATCACGTTCAGGACGACTACCATGCGTCGCAGCCCCTACTTTATGTTCTCCAGGAATACGTTTAGACCAAATTTCACCAACATCCAATCGATCACCAAAAGAAATATTACGCTTACTTTCAATTACATAATCAAATGGACCATCCACATGATACTCACGTTTCATTTCTTCTTTATTTAATACATATAACAATTGGATTTCAGGATCTTCTTTTAAACTACACAAGAAATCATACACTTCTTGTTCCTTATCAGGATTAACAATTTCAATGAAAGTCGTTAACGCAGCACTATGTGCATAACAATCACAATCCACTACATTACCCTTACCATCTGTACGAATAAAACCTTTTTCTTTTAATAATTCATTAAACTGTAAAACCGCTTCAATATCTGTTTGCCCATGGTCACCCATAATAACAAAGTTCGTATTTTCATAATCCCCATAACGACGAATAGATTCCAACAAGATACCTAATTCTTCATCATGCTTTAATAATTGTAACTTTGTATTTTCATGATATACACCATCTGTATGACGAACACTATCTAAATCACACATCTTAACAAACATAACATCCGGTTGACCAAAATCACGAATTAGATCTGGCGCAACAGCCATTGTAAATAAATCCAAACTACGATCTTTGCCTTTTAAATATCTACCATACTTCCAGAAATACGTATCCATAATATTGTCAGTAGCAGTACCCTTTAAATACTTCTCAGGTTCATAGCCTTCATAATGATATGGAACAATCATTGGGAAACAATATGTATAATCTGCACCACCAGTTACAGGCCAAGAAATAGAACAAGTTGTTAAACCTAAATCTCTAGCATGATCCAAAATAGTAGGTGCTTGCACATCCTTTTTCATCCCAAACCAAACATCATTTGGCCACAATCCACGTTTTAATAACTCATTATTACAGATACCATGCCCCTCAACATATTTACCAGTCACAATAGATGTATGACAACAATAAGTTAAAGCAGGATGCACTGGATACATATGATGAACATAAGAACCATTATTGATAATTTCACCAAAATTCTTCATTTCTTTCATCACTTCGATATCACAAGAACAAAGAGCATCAATCATAAATACAAACAATTTTTTCATGATTATTTACCTCACATAAAATTTTCTCTATTTAGAATACTACCCACCAATTGGTGGGTAGTATAGTTTTTTAATTATTCACCTAATTCTTTGTTAGAAGTAGCGATCATAGTATCGTATGCAGTTTTAGCATCAACACCAGTTAAGCAAACTTCAGAAATCATTTTGTCGATTGCAGTACGTACAGCAGCAGAACCTTTAATACTGTTCAACCAGTTTACAGCATAGTATTCTTCATATAATGCTTTAACAGCGATATTTGTTTCAACAAAGTTTTTGAATGTATCTGTTTCTAAAGCATCTTTGTATGCAGGTAATGCACCGAATTGTTCAGCCCACTTAGCAGCTTGTTCAGCACCTGTGAACCATTTTAAGAATTTGTAAGCAGCTTCTTCTTTAGCTTCTGTAGATTTGAAGCATACATATCCTCCACCCCAAGAAGAGATATAAGGATTAGTATCTTTGTTAGCTTGAGGAATTGGAGCACATCCAACTTCGAAAGCACCATCGTTTTGAGTAGCGTAACCAACACCAGCACTAGAACCGATGTAAGATGCTACAGCACCTGAACAGAAAGGACCTGATAAATAGTAGTCATCACCAGGAAGACGGAAGATACCTTCTTTAATACCATCAGCTAAGAAATTTAATTGTTCTAAAGCAACAGTTTCGTTAACATCCATAGCTTTCTTTTCAGCACTGATGTAACCAGAACCATTTTGCATTAATAAACCTTGGTATGTATCGATAGCAGAGTCAGTACCGAAACCTGGTTTACCAGTAGCTTTGTAAATAGTACGGCTAGCTTCTTCCATTTCAGCCCAAGTTGTTGGAACAGCTAATTCTAAAGAATCAAATAAAGTTTTGTTGTAGAATAAAACTTCAGATGTAACGATTACAGGAATACAGTAAACACCATTACCCCATTGAGTAATTTCACCATATAAATCACCGATTAAGTTTTCTTTGAAATTAGCAATACCGATTTCAGCATCGTTGATATAAGGTGCGAAGTCAACAATTAGATCATCTTCTAAGTAGTCAGCAATGTTAGTAGCGAAACGACCAACGATATCTGGTCCTACACCATTACGAACAGCTTGAAGTAAGTTAGCATCGAAATCTTGGTAAGGTTGTTGAACAGCAACAACTTTAACTTCTGTTTGAGATGCGTTGAATTCATCAATGATTTTATTTAAATAATCATTGTGATGTTCAGTATAAGTATGCCATAAAGTAACTTCTACTGGTCCTGTTGGTTCTTTTGTATCATTACCGCCACAAGCAACTAAGCCTAAAGCCATGAATACTACTAGAACAACTGTTAAGAATTTTTTCATGATAATTTTCTCCTTCTCTTGCGAATTAAACCAATTCGCCATTTTTAATATAGCACAAACTTTACAAAATAAAAAGGTGAAAAGTTATAACTTTTCACCAATTTTACAATTTAAAAACATCTAAATTCATACCTAAAGTATCCAAAATTTGTTGTTTTGTCTTGTAAATATCCCCACTAGTATAAATCGAAACTCTTGGATTTTCTAAATTCTCACGAGGGATACTTTTTAATATCGCATCACAAGAATCATACATCTTTACATCTAAATATTTAGAAATATATTTTTTTAATAATGGATAATGCGTACATCCCAATAATACAGCATCCACCTTATCCTTATAATCCAAAACAACGTCCTTTACTACTCTATCCAATTCTTCTTCACTAGCTTGATTCTCTATACTAGGAACCCAACTATTAGGAATTACTGAATATACATTACAATTCAACATATTCTTAATTTCATCTTCATACACTTTAGACTCAATAGAACGTTTAGTAGCTAATAATAACAAATTAGAAAATGACTCATTTTTAAGCGAATCACAAGTTAAAGATACTATATCAATAATCTGCATATCATCAAATTCATTTTGTAATTTCTTAACAACTGTAGAACACAAAGTATTACAAGCAACTAACACCGTATAAATATTACGCTCTTTAAACCATAACAAATGTTTACGAGCTAATTCTTCTAACTGCTCAACACTCTTTTCTCCATATGGAGCATTCGCTTGATCCGCAATACAAACAAACGAAGTAT
>JAFZDT010000220.1 GCA_017561055.1 Erysipelotrichaceae bacterium | reverse complement strand
TGCTTGAATTCTAATAATTATGATATGGCTATTCATATTTTTGAAGAATTAGAAGACTATAAGGATGCATCGAATCAATTGCTGGAAGCTAAATATCAAAAGAGCATCTTTATGATGGAAAATAAAGAATATGATGAGGCAATTGATTTGTTTACAGAAGTAGCTAATTATAAGGATTCAGAAATAAAACTGAAGAATGCAAAATATGAAAAAGCTTTAATTTTAGTAGAGGAAGAGTCACATTTTACGGCTATAAATCTATTTGTTGAATTGGGTGATTACAAAGATGCAAAAGAAAAAGTAAATAGTATAAGATATGAAAAAGCTTTAATTTTCATAAAGGAAGGGAAATATGCTGAAGGATATTCCTTACTACAACAAGCAGGAATGCAAGAGTATGTAGAACAACATATTTATGGACGAGCAAAAATTGCTTTGGATAATAAAGATTATGTAAAAGCGTATGATTTGTTGAAACTTGCAAATGGGTATGAGGATTCAGAAGACCTTCTTGTGCAAATTGAACCGGAATATTATGCTAATCAATTGTTGGAAAAAATGAAAAAGAGTGGTTTATCTATTGCAGAAAACTATTTATCTTCAATTCCTAAGAACAACAGAAATGATGAATGTTTATACAAACTTGCGAATGAATTTTATAAGAATGAAAAACATAAAGCATATATTATTTATGAATATCTGGGTGATTATAAAGACTCTAAAAAATATGCACATAATTGTAGTTATCATTATGAATTTTCTAAAAAGGGAATTGGTGCCAAGATAAAGTTTGGCACATATGAACAAGACAATAATTCTAAAACAAAAGAATCTCTAGAATGGAAAATTTGTGATATAGATGATAATCGCTACTTACTTGTAAGTTCATATTGTATAGACTATAAACAGTTTCATAATAAGTTCCAAGATGTTACTTGGGAGGAAAGTGATTTAAGAAAGTGGTTGAATCATTCGTTTTATGATCAAGCTTTTTCTAAAGAAGAGAAAGACTTGGTAGCATTGAGTGAAATCAAAACAGATATGTATAGGTATTCCTCAGAAGATTTGATTACGCAAGATAAGGTGTTTATGTTGTCTCATACAGAATTGTTGGAATATACAAATGGTACTAAATCAATTGATGTAACAACTTATGCACAGGAAATTTATAAGAATATTGAAAGTACAAATGGTAATTCAGTAACTGAAAATATATCCAATTATCAAGGTTATTGGGTAAGAGAGCCAGATATTGTAAATAACAGTAAATGGAGTTATATTGAATTAAACCATGTTTTATCACAGGGTAAACCAGTTAACGAATATTATTATGTACGTCCAGCGATTTGGGTTGAAATCAAATAACTTGTCAAAAAAGACATCAAGATGACAGAAATGACGTATATAACTATAGTAATATGGTAGTGTGGAAAAAGTGATAAGAAAACACATAAGAGAAATGACGAAAAGTTGTTTCTCTTTTTTGTATGGAAAGGAGAACAGATATGGAAACATTTACACAAAACTTGTTAGAACAATTATCCAATATTAATGAAAGTGTATCTCTCTATAAAGAAATCTCTTTAAAATCTCTACAAGATGGTAATGATATCGTAGCGCGCATTGTATCTGTAGAAGAAAGTACAAGAGAATATGTGAATCGTACAAAACGAAGTGTGGGAGTACTTTTATGGGTGTTAGCTAAACATGAATCATCGATTACAACTATTGATGCATTACAGAAGATTGAGAACTATTTACTTCAACAAGGTGGAAAGATTGTAAAGGATGTAGAGTGGGAAATGACAAGTGAAGATGGTAAAGATGTGTATTCTGTAGTTTGTAAGCTTTCTATTTAGTGAAGGTATCACTTGTTTCCACAAATATAAATAGAAAAAAGGAGAGAAAGAAATTATGAAAACAAAAATGAGAAATGGTATGGCTAGTTACCTAAATCTAGCAAAAGAAGCTGAAACAGCAAATTGGGCATTAATGAGTGTAGGATTTACAGATTTAACAGAGAATCCAAGTGCAAGAGTGGTGTCAAAACAATATGTAGGAGATAAGAATCCAGCAAGTAGAGTAGTGGGATATGATTGGACAACCGCATTTACAACGGATCAAATCTTAGATGATGAAGCAGTGAAATTGATTTGTAATATTGGAGAAATGCAATTAACAGGTGAAGAATGTGAAAGACAATATATCATTGTAGATTTAGATAAACCAGTAGATGGAAAAGACAATGAATATGAGGCTAGATTATTTGATGTAGCAATTCAAGTAACAGGTTTTCCTGCAGCTGATGGAATGTTAACAGCATCTGGTACTTTATTAGCTTTATCTACACCTAAAGCAGTTAAGTTTGATGTTCATAATAAAGGAATTGTGGAATAAAAAGGTTCAATATAATATTGAACCGATGGTAATTAAATTTCAATTGTGTGGTAAGTTACGGGATAACTTTTACTTAATGATCTGATTGCTCTATCGCTTTGAATCTTCCAAGCTTTTGAAAGAAGATATTCAAGTTCTTCTTCAGAAATTGTAGATGGTTTACCGTTTTTTTCATACAACATTGACATTCCTGAAGCAGTAATTGGAAGTGTAGAATCAGAAGATTTTTGATATGTAAAATTGCCAGCTAAATATTGAATTCGCGTATTAACATCAATCACTAAAGTACAGTCTTGATGTACATAAATATATAAAAAACCACGCCTGAATTTATCCATAATAACACCTCAAATTTATTATACAAGAAAGGAGAATGATGTGCAATGAATGATGTGAGAGAATATAGTGATGCTTTTGAGAATTTATATAATACTTTAAAAGATGTACACGAATTTATGGTTGGAGATTTTACAACATCAACTATAAAATCGGTACAGTCTATTCAAACTGAGTCAAAAGCTTTGTCTGATTCATTATTGGATGTTACAACGAATCCAAAAATTATTAATGGAATGTCAGAAATATTTGACAGCTCCAAGGTCTCTAAAATGAGTGAAGGTGTAGGTGAAGTTGGATTTGCTTTTGAATCAATTTCAACTGCTTTAGGAGCTATTAATCCAGTTTTATCGTCGATTCAAGTTGGAATTACATTAATAACCACAGCAACAAAACAATTAAAAACAATAATGAATAATGTGTTTAAAGATTATTTTGATTTCTGTAAAGATATGACTAATGAAATGAATGATTTTTATTCAAGTATTAAAAACGCAAATTCTATTTTTGATGGTTTTAATGTGCAGTTAATAAATGCAGCTAATAATGGAGAAGAAACTGTAAAGAAAATTAATGATTTACAAAAGAGTATGAATGAACTTGCTAAAAGTGGTACGAAAATGAGTGCAGAACAGGAAGAAGGATTCAAAAAAGATTATGATAGTTTGAAAGTATATTATGAAAAGGAATTGGATTTATTGAATCAAACAAGTGATGCTATTCAAAAAAAGGCTGAAATATCTGTTGCGGCTGGTGATTTGTCACAAGAGCAGATGCAACGGATTATTAACGATGCCGAAAAGCAAAAAGATGAAGTAATTGCGAAAATCACTGAACAATATGATGAAGAAGCATTTCTTTTAGCAAAGAAGTATACTGATGAGAATGGAATGATAACAAAAGATGGAGAAGAACAATTACAATTATTGAAGCAAAATCGAGATAAACAAATTCAAGAAGCGCACGAGAAGTGTGGATTAGTACTATCTACTTTAACAAATGGTTATGCTGAGCAGTTAAATTTACAACATATGACAAATGAAGAAATAGCTGAAATGGAAGAGGAAAGAAAAAAGGAAAATGAAAAATATGCATCTGAATTAAAATCAATTGCAAATGATACCACACTATCTAAAGAAGAAAGCTTTAAAAGACAACAAGAAATAGAGAAAAATCATAATGCAAGTATGATAGGGATAAATGATAAGTATTATACTCATTTTTTAGAGGCTAGCGATAAGGAACAGGCAGTATTAGTGGCTATGTGTTTAATGACAGAAACATATGGTGGAGAAATGGATAAAACAACTTATAATTATGTAACAGATATGATTCATAATTGGAATCTATTGCCAAAGGAAACCAAGGAAGTAATGAAAAATGCATTGGAGCCAATGATTGAGGAAATGGATAAAAAAAGAACCCCTTTATTTCAAAAAGCAAAGGATCTAGCAGACGGAATTTTAAGTAGACTAAGAAAAACTTTTGATATCAATTCTCCATCTCGTAAAACAAGAGAAATCTTTAGATATTTGATGGAGGGTTGTGAACTTGGTTTAGAGGATGAGAAAGCACATTTGTTAGGATTGGTAGATAGTGTATCAAATTCAGTGTTAGATCGTATGTATGATGTTGGTAATGTAGATAAGATGTTTATGGCTAAGCAATATCATTTGTATAGTAGTGCAAATAGTGCCAGTGTGTCTGAGTTGAATCGCAGAGCGAGTGCTAAAGGTATTATTCATACAACATTAAATATTGATGGTCGCGAATTTGCGATTGCGACTAGTAATTATATGCAAGAGGAATTGGCATTTAAACGTTAACTTGTCAAAAAAGACATAAAGATGACAGAAATGACGTATATAACCATAGTAATATGGTAGTGTGGAAAAAGTGATAAGAAAACACATAAGAGAAATGACGAAAAGTTGTTTCTCTTTTTTGTATGGAAAGGAGAAAAAATATGGAAACATTTACACAAAACTTGTTAGAACAATATCAAGTGGATTTTAATAAGAATAATGATTTATTGTTGACGTTAGATCCAGAATATGAACCTGTTGAAATGAAGAGAATGTCTGATACTTATTTGATGGAACAATTTAATAAAATATCGAACATAAAAAGAAAGTTAGTTGGTTATTGGAAGTTTACTGTTAATGATACTGAATATTATTTCCATTTAAATGAAGTTCTTGAATGTGATTTTATTGATATCAATCATGTGAAGATGGGGCCATTTGAGTTAACTAGAATTCACGAAAGTGAAGTGAAAATTTAATATGTAAAGTATAAAAGCCAAAGGTTTTAGTTCCTTTGGCTTTTAAAATGTCCATTCGTAGTGATAATAGTAGATTGCACCTGTTTCGTAGTGACGTTTAATTCCACTTGACCAACGACTTTTTGGCTCAGCTGGTTTTAAATTGTCAGCATTTTCGATTAATTTTTGTAATTCTTCTTCAGTAATTGTTGCTGGTTTGCCGTTTGCTTCTCTTAGCATAGTTAAACCTGTTTTGAATTGTTCAGAATCATTATCGCTATCATCGATTATTAGACTTGTTGTAAAGTATTTAATGCGAGAGTTTTCGTCAATGATTAGGAAAAGTTTGTCTTCTTCAATGCATAGTATAATAAAGCCTTGTTTGATTGTCATATTTGTTCTCCTTACTCTTATTTTGTATTTTGTAATTGTTGATTGTGTAAATTTTCTAATTCAAAATCATGTGATACTTTATTGATTAAACGTTTGACTAGTTTTTCTAGTTCAGAGTTTTCTGTGTAATCTGCTTTGGCAATAAAGTTTACACGATTGTCTTGTAATAACTTATTACAAGTATCTATTTTTGTATCATATACTGCAATAGAGTGTCCACCATAGCGTTTAACTAATGACATGCATGGAACATCGGTCATTCCATCTCCTAGATAGATCATATTGGTATAAGGAATGTAACGTTCGTTATTTGCGATTTGTTCGTTAACTGCTTCATCCCAAATATCAAGCGTTCCTTTTGTGATTCTAAATAGGAATTGAGTTTTATTGGTATAGTTAACTGCCATGCTTGGCCAGTCTGCGTGATTGTCTTTGTCATAGTGGAATTCACAAGCGTAGATACGTTTAAATTCTTTGGCAATCGCAGAACCTTCAATAATTTCTTTTAGTCCACTTGAGATGATGAAATGTTCTACTTCAACATCTTGTTTTTTACCATGTTCGTTAATACGAGTAAACCAATCTAATACCCCTGGGAAGAATTCAATATCTTTTCCAAGTTTCACAAAGTCATTTCTTGTAATAGGATGATTTTTTTCTTTAGCTTGTTGGATCATATAGTATAGATAAGATAAACAGGTATCCATGTTGTGTTCTTTGGTTTGAATAGATACATTATGCCAAAATTCTTTGGCATCCATACCTAATTGTGGAATGAAACTATATTCTTGCATATCTTTAGTACATAAAGTTTTATCGAAGTCATACATAATTGCGATTTTGGTTTTCATGTGCTTCACCTCATGTATTTATTATAACCTAAATTAATGAAAATGGGGTATACTTAATATGTTTGGAAGGGGAATTTGAATGTTTGTGCGTGTATTTCATTATATTATGAAAATGGCTATGTATGTTATACCTTGGGGTATGCCTAAACTTATTGAAGGTGAAGATAGTATTTTACAATTACCTGAAGTTATTTATAAAAATGGAAATCGTAGAGTGTTAGTAGTTGCAGATCCTTTTTTAACAAATAATGGTTATTTACAACCGTTATTAGATAAAATGAGTGAATTGCAATTATCTTATGTGATATTTAGTGAAGTTAGTCCGAATCCACTGGATACAGAGGTTGAAAATGGAGTAAAGATGTATATAGAAAATAATTGTGATAGTTTGGTTGCTTTTGGTGGTGGTTCGCCTATGGATTGTGCGAAAGCTATTGGGGCAAGAGTTGCCAAACCTAAAAAGAGTATCTCGCAATTACAAGGTTTATATCGAGTGTTGAAAAAGATTCCTACTTTATATGCTGTGCCGACTACAAGTGGTACAGGTAGTGAGACTACAGTAGCTGCAGTTATTACAGAAGCAAGCACCCATCATAAAGCATCTATTAATGATAATTGTTTGATGCCAAAATACGCGGTGTTGGATCCAAAATTAACAGTAAGTGTTCCAAAAAGAGTGACTGCAATTACGGGCTTAGATGCATTAAGTCATGCGGTAGAAGCATATACCAATCATATGTATAATACAAAATTGGAAAATGATTTAGCGAAGAAAGCAGTACGTTTAGTGTATGATTACTTGTATAAAGCCTATGAAGATGGAAATAATATAGATGCTAGAAGTCATATGCAAAAGGCGGCATTCTATGCTGGTAGAGCATTTACAAGGGGTTGTGTAGGAAATGTGCATGCGATTGGACATACATTAAGTGGATTATATGGTATGGCTCATGGTGAGGCTATGGGTATTTTATTGCCACATGTGATGAGGGCTTATGGTGAACCTGTATACAAGTATTTGGCAGATTTAGCAGATGTATGTAATATGTGTAATGGTGGAACTATTAAAGAAAAAGCAGAGGCATTTATTGTTTGGATAGAAGAATTGAAAGAAAAAATGGGGGTTTCTGTGTATCCTACTTGTATTTGTGAATCAGATATTGATCAAATGGTAAATTGGGCATTTAAGGAAGCGGTTCCATTGTATCCGACACCAGTTGTATGGAAAAAAGAGGATTATGCTAAATTTATTTATTCATTAATGAAGTAATGGTAAAAATATACAACAAAGTTGTGAAAAATTTGGCTTCTGATTATTGTTAATCAGAGGTCGATGTTTTATAATATATGAGTAAGAATTTGACTATAAGGAGGCAAATATGACAAAAACATTTATGTCAATGGATGGTAATACAGCTGCGGCGCATTGTTCGTATGCGTTTACTGAAGTAGCTGCTATTTATCCTATTACACCATCTTCAACTATGGCTGAAGTTGTTGATGAATGGGCAACTCAAGGGCGCAAAAATATCTTCGATAGCATCGTAAAAGTTTGCGAAATGCAATCTGAAGGTGGAGCTGCTGGGGCTGTTCATGGTGCTTTACAAGGTGGTACATTATCTACTACATTTACAGCATCTCAAGGTTTATTATTAATGATTCCAAACATCTATAAGATGGTTGGTGAATGCTTACCAGGTGTTATTCACGTGGCAGCTAGAGCTATTGCTGGACGTGCGTTAAATATCTTCGGCGATCATGAAGACGTTTATGCATGCCGTCAAACTGGTGTTTGTATGTTAGCATCTCACTCTGTTCAAGAAGCTATGGACTTAGGTGGTGTTGCTCACTTAGCAGCTATTAAAGCTCACGCTCCATTTATTCATTTCTTCGATGGATTCCGTACATCTCACGAAATTCAAAAAGTTGAAGTTATGGATTATGAAGTTTACAAACGTTTAATCGATAGAGAAGCATTAGCTTCTTACAAAGCTAGCGCATTAAACCCACATAGTAATCCTGTTACTCGTGGTGGTGCTGAAAATGATGACATTTTCTTCCAAGGAAGAGAAGCTCAAAATTCTCATTTCGCTAAAGTTCCTGATATCGTAGCAGAATACATGGCTGAAATTTCTAAAGTTACTGGCCGTGAATATGCTCCATTCACATATTATGGTGCTGCTGATGCTGACCG
>JAFZDT010000219.1 GCA_017561055.1 Erysipelotrichaceae bacterium | reverse complement strand
CCTAAAACAGGTGGTGTGATTCAAACAATGGAATTGCATCCAAAATATGAGTATGTAAGTGTTGATGGTGCTAAAGCATGTATGGATGTTTTAGAGGAATTGGAACAAGGTACAATGAAATATATATTCTTGGAAATGAATATTTGTGAAGGTGGTTGTTTACAAGGTCCGGGTATGCCATTCGATAAAATTGGTCGTATGGAAGTCCAACGTAAATTACGTAATGTAAGTGGTCATGATTATAGCTTTGATTTTGAACATGATATGCAAGTGGCATCTGTTTCTTTTGAAAATTTACAAAGAAACAACATAATGCCATCTGAACAACAATTACAAGAAATTTATCAACATATGGGTAAAGTGAGTGAACGTGATTTCTTGAATTGTGGTGCTTGTGGTTATGATAGTTGTAGAGAAAAGGCGATTGCGATTTATCAAGGAAAAGCCGATGTAAATATGTGTATGCCATTTATGAAAGAAAAGGCTGAAACCGTAAGTAAACAAGTATTAAAAGTTTCTCCAAATGCGGTTATTTCTTTGGATTTAGATTTTAAGATTCAATCGTTTAATCCAACAGCCTATAAATTATTTGATATTAATCCAAATGTGCAAGTAATTGGGGAAGATATTGAACATTGGTTGGATGTAGATCAATTTGTGAGTGTATTAACTGAAGGCCCAATTATGGATGCGATTAGTTATTTACCAAAGAATCAAAAATATGTTGAAAAACGTGTGGTATATGATGAAGATGTACAAATGATTTTGATTATTATGAAAGATGTTACGGCTCAACAAATGAAGATTGAACAACGTAAGTCTTTAAAGAATAATACGATTGAAATTACGGATAACATCATTCATAAGCAAATGCGTATTGTACAAGAAATTGCGTCTTTATTGGGTGAAACAACTGCGGAAACTAAGGTTGCTTTAAAACATCTTCGTGATTTTGTCATTGAAGAAGAGCAGGAGTAGTTTATGAAGTATTTTATTGAGACTGGCTATTCAAGTGCTAATCATATTGGGGAAGAGTTGTGTGGGGATCGTGTTGAAACGATTAAAACAAAGGATTCTACAATTGTGGTATTGGCGGATGGCTTGGGTAGTGGGGTAAAAGCAAATATTTTATCTACTTTAACAAGTAAAATTATTTCTACGATGATGGCAAGTGGTTGTACGATTGAAGAGTGTGTAGAAACGATTGCGAGTACATTGCCTGTTTGTAATGTGCGTAAGGTAGCGTATTCAACATTCTCTATTTTGAAGATTCATGAATCAGGTAAGGCGTATTTAGCACAATTTGATTCACCAAGTATGTTTTTTGTTCGCAATGGAAAATTACATAATTATGAATGTACTTGTCGTGAAATTGAGGGTAAAAAGATTTATGAAAGTCAATTTGATATTCAATTAGAAGACTTGTTTGTAATGACTAGTGACGGAGTCATTCATGCAGGGATTGGTAACTTATTGAATTTTGGTTGGGAACATGAGAATGTAGCACAATTTATTGAAGTAGCTTATGAAAAAAATCGTTCCGCAAAAACGATTGCGGCGATGGTGGTAAGTACTTCTTGTGAATTATATAATCATGAGCCTGGTGATGATACAACTGCAGTTGCGATTCATATTCGTGAACAAAATGTAGTTAACATTATGCTAGGTCCTCCTGTAGATCCTAATGATGATGTGCCAGTGATTGAAAAGTTTTTGGCTATGGAAGGGAAACATATTGTTTCTGGTGGTACAACAAGTAAGATTGTATCTAAATATTTAAATGAAGAAGTATATACAGATATTGATTATTTAGACCCTAAAATTCCACCGATTGGATATATGAAGGGTGTAGATTTAGTTACCGAAGGGGTATTAACCTTCAACTATGTAATGGAGATTTCCAATAAGATTTTAGAACCAGATTATCAAGACTTTTTCTGGTTAGAGAAGAAGGATGGAGCTTCTATTATTTGTCGTTTATTATTTGAAGAAGCGACAGAAGTTCATTTCTTTGTAGGTCGTGCAATGAATCCAGCGCATCAAAATCCTGCGATGTCTTTGGATTTGAGTATTAAATTACAAATTGTTGAAAGAATTGCTTCGAATTTACGAGCATTAGGCAGAAATGTCACAGTTGAATATTATTAGGAGGATGTTCATATGAAGGAAAGAAAATTCGATACTGATGTACAACGTTTGAAGTATTTGGCACTTCGTGAAGTGGCGAAATTGGCTTGGGAAGATCGTTTGATTGATGGCTATTATGAGATTCCTAAGAAGGTTATTTCTGGAAATACACCAAGTATGCGTTGTTGTGTTTATAAAGAAAGAGCGATTTTTGCGGAACGTGTAAAAATGGCTATGGGTGGTTATGATGATAATCCTCATGTTATTCAAGTTATTGATATTGCATGTGATGAATGTCCAATTGATCGTTATAAAGTAACGGAAACATGTCGAGGATGTATTGCTCATCGCTGTATGAATGCTTGTCCTAGAGGAGCCATTAGTTTTAAAGATCAACGTGCAGTCATTGATCCTAAACTTTGTGTAGCTTGTGGTAAGTGTGCGGTTGCTTGTCCATATCAAGCAATTAGTAACTTTGTTCGTCCATGTGAACGTAGTTGTAAAGTCAATGCAATTTCAATGGATGAAAATCGTAAAGCAGATATTAACTACGATAAATGTATTTCTTGTGGTGCTTGTGTATATCAATGTCCATTTGGTGCGGTTGTGGATAAGTCTTATATTGTAAATATTATTAAGATGTTACAAGAGTGTCAAAAGAGTTGTACGGATGTATATGCAGTGATTGCGCCTGCAATTGCGGCTCAATTTGATTATGCATCAATTGGTCAAATTATTACAGCAATTAAGATGTTAGGATTTAAGGATGTTATTGAAGCGGCATTGGCTGCAGATATGATTGCTTGGAAAGAATCTCAAGAAATTGCGGAAAAAGGTTTCTTAACATCTAGTTGTTGTCCAGCATTCTTCAATTACATTCATAAACATATGCCACAAATGATTGAACATATTTCTCATAACAATTCACCAATGGTAGAAATGGGAACTATTTTAAAGAAAATGGATCCAAATGCGAAAGTGGTATTTATTGGACCATGTACAGCTAAGAAAACAGAAGTAGCTCGTAGTAATGGAAATGTTGATTATGTAATGACATTTGAAGAATTACAAGCATTAATTGATAGTAAAGATATTGAACCATCTGAATTAGCAGAAGCTCCATTAAATAATGCATCTTATTATGGAAGAATTTTTGCTAGAAGTGGTGGAGTAAGTGAAGCTGCTGTACAAGCATTAAAAGAAATGGGTAGCGACTTTGAAATTATTGCTGAAAAGTGTAGTGGTATTGAAGCTTGTAAGATGGCTTTATTAAAAGCTAGTAAGGGTGTATTAAAAGCTAACTTCATTGAAGGTATGGCTTGTTTAAATGGATGTATTGGTGGACCTGCTTGTTTAACACACGAATTAAAAGATATGAATTCTATTGATAAGTATGGAAAACTAGCTAAAGAACAAAATATTAAACAATCTGTGGATATGTTAAATATGATGAATCCAATAGAAAAGTAGGAATTGTCTTGTACAATTCCTTTTTCTATTTTCATTTATCTTATAAAAAGGTATAATAATTAGGTATGAAGAAATGGAAACGTTGGATTCGCTTTATTGTAAGCATAATAATCTTAGGAATATGTGTATGGTTTTCAGTTGATTTAATGAATAAAGATACTGTAACATATGAAGTATATGTATCCCAATGTATTGATGGTGATACAGCAGTATTTAAAAATCAAGATGAAAGTTTTGTGGCAAGATTTCTTGCAGTAAATGCACCAGAAGTAGATACAAATGAATATTATGCGCAAGAAGCTAAAGACTATAGTTGTCAATTGTTGAGAAATGCACATACAATTGTAGTTGAAGAAGATCCTAAAGCACCACTATTTGATCCATATTATCGTAGACTTGTATGGGTATGGTGTGATGGAGAATTATTACAAGAAAAGTTAGTTGAAAATGGGTATGCAAAGATAGATTATATTTATGATTATTATCTGTATATCAATCAACTTTATGATAAAGAAGAGATTGCGAAACAACAAAAGTTAGGTATTTGGAGGAATAGTGAATGATTGATTTTACATTAAAACAAGTCATTGATGCGGTTGAAGCAACTGGTTATCAACACATTGATATGAATAAACAAATTGATGGAGTGACGATTGATTCTCGTAATGTGGATCCGAATAATTTGTTTGTGCCATTAATTGGAGCAAGAGTGAATGGACATGATTTTGTTATTAATACATTACAAAAAGGAGCGATTGCTAGTTTTTGGCAAGAAGATCAACCAAACCCTCCACAAAAGACACCATTGATTTTTGTTAAAGATTGTTTAGTAGCTTTACAAAAATTGGCGAAAGCCTATCGTGATACTTTAGATGCGACATTTATTGGTATTACTGGTAGTAGTGGAAAAACATCTACAAAAGACATTGTCGCAAGTGTTTGTGCAGTTGGTTATGAAACACAAAAGACGTTTGGAAATCGTAACAATGAAGTAGGTTTACCTTTAACTGTGTTATCGGTTCGTAGAAGTACCCAAGTTGCGGTTATTGAGATGGGAATTTCTGATTTTAAAGAAATGCGTATGTTGACGGAAATTGTACAACCACATATTGCGATTATTACAAGTATTTCTGAGTCTCATATTGATAATTTCAAAACGATGGAACATATTGTTGAAGAAAAATATCGTATTACAGAATGCTTACAAGAAAAGGGTATTTTATTATATAATGCAGATACACCAATGTTACATGACTATGCCCAAAAGCATCCACTAACTCAAAAAGTATTTGCATATGGTCAAGATAAGAGTTATCAAGCAGTGATTACAAGTCATCGTATTGCGACTGGTGGATTATATTTTACAACAAATGTATTTGAGGGTAGAGAGTTCTATTTACCGATGTTAGGTGTGCATCAAATTTATAATGCGATGTCTGCGATTTTATCAGCATTGGCTTTAGGATTGGATGCGGATGAAATTCAAGAAGGATTTAATCATATTGATTTAACTGGTAAACGTAATGAAGTGAAGAAAATTCGTGAATGTGTGATTATTGATGATACATATAATGCGAATCCTTCAAGTATGGTTGCTTCATTAGATACATTATCAAATTATCCTTTAGTGGTTAAAAAGATTGCGGTATTGGGGGATATGTTTGGTTTAGGTGAACAAAGTGCAATGTTGCATGAAAAGATTGGTCAAGACTATCATTTTAAGAATATCAATGAATTATGGGTAGTTGGTGATTATACAATGTTATTAGCGGATGCGCTTGAGAAACGTGAATTACCAATTGTGATTCGTCGTTTTGCGGATAAAGAAGAATTATATCGTGCCTTGAAGAAACAAACGGAATCTTTATGTTTGATTTTAGTGAAAGCTTCTAGAGGTATGCTTTTAGATGAATTGATTACAAAATTATAGGAGAATGAAGTATGAAAAAGTTAAAAGTTGCCATTTTATTTGGTGGAAAATCTAGTGAATATGGAGTAAGCTTACACTCAACAGCTTCTGTATTATACAATATGCCAGAAGAATTTGAGGTGGTTACTTATGGTATTTCTAAAGATGGAAACTGGTTTAAATATACAGGTAGTATTGAGGATTTAGAAAACGATAAGTGGCAAGAACAAGCGACTCGTGCGGTATTAAGTTGTGATCCTAAAGATCATGGATTTATTGTATTTGGAGAAAATGGTGTGTATGTAGAAGAAGTGGATGTTATTTTCCCAGTTATGCATGGTCCTAATGGTGAAGATGGTACAATTCAATCTGTATGTGAATTAGCAGGTATTCCTTGTGTAGGTCCTGGTCGTTTGAGTAGTTCTATGAGTATGGATAAGGAATATACACATATTGTTTGTGAACATTTTAATGTGCCTATGGCTAAATGGATGAGTGTTCGTAAACATGATGTTAAAGATTATGAAAGTTTATATGAAACAGTTAAAAATACTTTAGGTATTCCATGTATTGTTAAACCGGCTAATGCTGGAAGTAGCTTTGGGGTTAATAAAGTAAAAGATTATGAAAGTTTTGTTCGTGGTATGAATGATGCTTTCTTATATGATTCAAAAGTTTTAGTTGAAGAATTTATTACAGGATTTGAAGTTGGTTGTGCAGTTTTAGGAAATGAAGAATTAACTTTAGGTGAAGTTGATGAAATTGAAATGGGAACTGAAATCTTTGATTTTGCAGAAAAATACAATCATGTAACAAGTAAAATTCATGTGCCTGCACGTATTTCTAAAGAAATTAAAGAACAAGTATATGCATATGCAAAAGTTGTGTATCGTGCAATGGAATGTAAAGAGTTATCAAGAATTGATTTCTTTGTAAGTGGGGATAAGGTTTATTTCAATGAATTGAATACAATTCCAGGATTTACAAGTGCTTCTCGTTATCCTTCTATGTTAAAAGAAGTGGGATATTCATTTACAGAAATTATTCGTTCAGTAATTACATTAGCAGTAAAATAGGAAAGTTGGGTGATTGGTATGCATCGTGCTTGGGTGCAAGTGGATACCAAAAAATTAGAGAATAATTATAAGAATCTGGTGAAGTATTTACCGGATTTTTGTGATTGTATTTGTATTGTTAAGTGTAATGGATATGGACATGATGCCATTCAAGAAGCTTTGGTTTTACAAAATTGTGGAGCGAAATTTTTTGGAGTAGCTGCTTTACAAGAAGCGGTTAGTTTGCGTAAAGCGGGTATTGTTGGTGATATCTTAATTTTAGGACATACAGTTAAGGAAGAAATGGCTTTTTTAGCTGAATATAATCTTATTCAAACTGTCGGTGATGTAGACTATGGATATGCATTATTAGAACATGCGAAAGTACATAATCATGTATATCGTATACATTATAAGATTGATACAGGTATGCATCGTTTAGGAATTACGGATAATGTATCTATCTTTGCTTTAAGAGATTTGGCAAATGAAGAACATCTAACTTTGG
Organism: Erysipelotrichaceae bacterium; assembly: GCA_017561055.1. GTDB lineage: Bacteria > Bacillota_I > Bacilli_A > Erysipelotrichales > Erysipelotrichaceae > RGIG4607. The sequence goes on along the minus strand of JAFZDT010000219.1, from coordinate 890 downwards.
AAGGTTGCTTTAGTCATTTTGCGGTAGCGGATAGTTTTACTCATGAAGATATTAATTTTACCTATCAACAAAAAGTACTATTTGATGCTTGGGTAAAAGAAGCGAAAGCAGTTGGTATCGATGTTGGTAAATTGCATCTTTCGGCTAGTGCAGCGATTGTGAATTATCCAGATATTGTATATGACTATTGTCGTCCAGGGATTTTGTTATTGGGCTTTGATAGTGGGGATATGAAGTATCCATATATTAGAGAACAAGTATTGTCTTTGTATGCGCAAGTAGTAAAGTTGGATGTTTTACCTAAGGGTCATAGCATTGGATATGGTCGTACGTATGTTAGTGATTGTGATAAGAAAATTGCGACAGTATCGATTGGTTATGGTGATGGTATTCCTCGTAACTATAAAGATGGTGAAGTATTGATTCGTGGAGTGCGCTGTCCAATTGTGGGTCGTATTTCGATGGATCAAATGTGTGTAGATGTAAGTCATTTGGATACAGTTGAATTGTTTGATGTGGTTACCATTTTAAATGAAGAAATTACAATTATGGAAATGGCGAATAAAACTAATACGATTAGTAATGAAATCGCCACAAAATTAACCAATCGTTTAATAAGAATTTATAAATAATGGAGATACTATTTACAGTATCTTCTTTTTGTAATAGGAAATATGCATGATTTTGAGATTTGAGATTACGATATGATATAATACTGTAACTAGATAGGAGTGATGAATATGCGTATTATAAATAAATTATTCAATTTTTTTACGAGTCGTATGTTCATTATCATTTTGTTTTTACTTGTTCAAGTTGCAGTATATGTTAGTTTTATATTCTATTTGAATAATTATGTCTTTTATATTCAAATTTTATCTTGGATATTG
>JAFZDT010000218.1 GCA_017561055.1 Erysipelotrichaceae bacterium | reverse complement strand
TTCCATCTACCTGCATCTCTTGTTTTTCCAGAAGCTTTATCATACCAATGTTGAGTAGAAATAGGTCTAGCGTTATCCAAACCTCTTAACCTTGCAGATGTTTGAGAAGGATATCTCAACGGAATAGTCTTTCTATATTTCTGAGAATACCATGATTCTGGGTCAATTTCTGTTTTACCAGATGTTCTATTGGTATTATCTGTAAATATGTAAAGTGTTTTAGGATTTCTCATTGCTTGAGCACGAGTAACATCTGTTTTTGTTTTAGTCAGTTTTGGTGTGTCAAGTTGTTTAACTTCTTGTTGAACCTCATTATCGGTAAGTACATAAACTTTACTACGTGCTCTTGATACTGCTACATATTTCAACTGTTGTTTGGTACTTTCTAAGAATTTGGCATTTTCAACAGATGGTTCATGGAACATTACTTGATCATATGTTGAACCTTGTGACTTATGTACTGTTAAAGCATATCCAAAATCAAATTGTTTTTTAACAACTGTTCTACGATCTTCAACAATTGATTTCATTGAAGAAAATGCTGATCTAAATTCGGCAAATTCCTTTGCTATCTTTTTAAATATATAAGGATCCTTTTTTACAGCAGGATTATTAAGTTCTGCATGGAATTGCTTATTTATTGCTGCAATTTGATTATATACCGATGGTCCATTATCTAGTGCCAATATCGTAACTCGATGTCCTGTTTTTGCACCGATTTCGTTTAACACAATGTTTTGTACATTAGCAGTAACACTACCGAATCGAGTGTGAAATGTTTGTGTTTTTTCCTAACCCACATTTGACACAACATAATCAACACTGTTCATAAAATTACCAACATTATCGTATGCAGTAATAATTTCCCCAATATGGATAGGAGCTTTTGCATCACCAAACATTATTTCACGAACCATATCGTTCATTTGTTGTACTGCGTTATTTGTACCACAACAAATTCTAAACGCATTGTGATTCTATTCATCAGTAGAACTTATTATTTGTGAAAGCAATAATTTGATACCATTGATATCAGTGTTATGTTGATAAACAACACCTTGTCCATTTACCAAATGTGTTTGATAGGTAAGAGGTAATCCATTTCTAAGATTAGTACATTCTTTTAATACAGGATTATCACCAGTTCTTTCTACCTTTGTTAATTCCAACGTATTGTCACCTTCAAATACTCTAGATTTTCTACCATCTTCATGTTGTACAGGGGATAATTGCGCAGCATCACCCATAAAAATAATACCTCGTACAAACGGTCTTATCATGTTAATCGCTTCTAACAAGGAATCATCGATCATAGATGATTCATCAATTATTACCACTGTTTCAGAATCAACACCTTCTGGTAAATGCATATCTTCGGTAACCATTTTCAACTTACTTAAATCAAGTTTATCCTGTGTAGGATCATAAAATACAGGTAAGTTAAGCAATTTATTAATTGTCATTGATCTTGCATTAGGATTGTTTTCAACAGTTACTGCTGCAGCTTTATTAGTTGGTGCAGCATATACTGGAGGATTACCTTGTGCTTCTAAGTATGCATGTAAGAATTTCATAATGGTAGTCTTACCTGTGCCAGCATAACCAGACAATGTTATCGTGTGTTCAAATTTAGATGGATTGTTAACAAACTGTTCTAATGTTTTAAGTGCATTTCTCTGTTGATCATTAAGAATAAATCCAGTATTTACTGTGAAACCATTTGAGAATGTATACGTATTGTTAGGTTTTACTTCTTCTGCTTCAAGTGTTTCAACCTCTTCGATTGGTACTTCAACTGGAGCCATCGGTGTTGTATCAACTTCCTATTCACGCTGAATATTAGCAGATAATTCTATAGTCAGTGCCTTTGTTAAAGGCATATAATCTCTAACAGGTACAGAATTATCAATATATTCTTTAAGAAGCTTTTTATTGTATTCATCCAAAGGAAGAGAATCTGCTTCACCAAATATATCTAAGTTAGCAAATTTATGATTATTAAATTCAAACTCAGAAGTATTACTGCCGGTATGATATTCTTTGATTACACGACCACTTTGATTCAAACCTAATTTATTAGTCAATACATACAACGGTGTATTATTGCGCATATCTACACCAACAAACTTATAAATCAATACGTCAGCAGGATTATTACCTGTTTGCATTCTTGTCTTTATAAATGGTGGGAATACTGATATACGGTCTTTGTTTTGATAGCTGGACATTACATTTGGATTCAATACACCTGGTATCATTTTACCATCAGAATCTTTAAATCTTATAATCTTAAAAGCATCGACATTTTCTTCTCTATTCAAATCTTGAATAAACTCACGCTTAGTCAACTTGATTGGTTTAACTAACTTATCGTTGTGCCAGTTATTTAAGAAGAACATATCGAAATCAATATCGTGACTACCGAATGATTCAACACTGCTTCTCATGAACTCGCCATAACCACTACTAATTATGTATTCAATTGGAACTAAATTGAAAATACCATTCTTGGTATGATTGCCACCAGTAGTAGCAAGCATATACCAAACAAGGTCTTCGGCAAATTGCTTTATCTCTGGATGACTTGAATTCAATAATTCTGACCAATACTCTTTTAATACACTGTTGATATTCTTATCGTTTTCAGAAATACCACGTCTTGTAATAATTTGTGGTGCATCATATGAATCTGTAGACAATTTTGACAATATATCAAGGTGGTTCAATAAACCGTTTGCAATTTTACCATCTTGTGTTCTATACTCTGGATAAACACCTCTAAGAATGTCAGATTTAATCTTGTTCAATCTCATTGCCATAGTATTTGTTCCATAGAACATACTGTGCAAATCAATTTTACCTGATAAGAATCTATTTCTAATCTGTGCTTCAAGTTCATTTGATATTGTCTTATTTAAGGCTTCATCATTATGTTCCAATCCAATTGATAACATCAATACTTTGGTAATAGAATCTAGGAATGATCTCTTACTACGTAACATTGTATTTTCAAAAATAGCCTGTGGTGTAGCAATACCGTTGACCATCTTTGTATACAAGAAAGTATCATGATAATAATTCAAAAGGTCTTCTTTTTCAAACAGATTAGTGTTTTCCAATAATGCTTTCCAACGATAAACAAAACGATCTTGTTCAACAAAATTATTACCATACTTCTTAGTATCGATCTGTGACAATTGAACCAATTTAGACATATCTTCTGCCTTTTCATTCAATTCCAAAAACAATTCAGATATAAACAATTGATTTAGGTAATAATCATATGCCTCCTTATCTGTTAATTGTTCTTTTTGACTAAGTTGTAATTGATCAATTAAGAAATCTCTATTTGTTAATTCTTCAGCTCTCTTTATCGCTGTCAATTCATATGTTGAAGAAACATCTTTTCCATTATTGTCTTTATGTACTACTGTCTTATTTACAGTCAATCCATATTTACCGACAGTAACAACAATATCTGTTTTATTTAATGCGGCAGCAGCTTTAGTAAACTTATCTGCATACTCTTGACGAATCTGTTGTATAGCCTCATTGATAACCTTAGTCTTTGATTTAGTTGCATCTACCCCATAATTACCAGCAGCATTATCGTATGCAGCAGACATTTCCTTTAAAATAGGTTGAGGTAAGAAGAAGAAAGTAGATTTACCATATCCTGCTCTAAGTAAGAAGTTACAAAGATTATAGGTATATTGACACACATTCAATCTAATTACATAAGGGTCTTTAGCAACGTCCACATGAGCATTAATCATCGCCGACAACCAATCAAGAATACGAACGCCCTTATCCAGTTTTGTTACATAATCTCCATTCTTGTCTTTGACTTTGTTGCCATTTGAATCACGTTCAAATACAACTTCATCACGACTGTTAATACCATGTAAACCTAAGAAACCCAATTTGGTCAGTAATGCATCTTCTTTAAACATCAATCCCATCAACTGAGTAAGAATATGATTCTTATTGTTCAATGCGAATGGACCAATACCTGCTTTACCTCCATTATATTCATATTTCTTAGACATTTGATATGACGGTGATAACTCCTTATATGGAATAAGTTCTTGGGTCTTTTTAGGACCATCTACAACAGGTAATATCTCATCTTTGATTATACCAGTTGTTTTATCCAACGGAAGGCGAGTTTCACCTACGTTCTTTTTATCAGTCAATACATCCAAGTAAGTACGGAGAAGGAGGTTTTCATTTGCTTCTCTAGAATTACCTTCATAACCCTTAGAATGATCAAATGGAACAATTCTAACACCCTTCTTTTCAATTACGTCTGTACCCTTTTCAACATCACCGATAACACGATATTGTGTTTTACCAGCTGCTTTATTCTTTTCTTCGATAAATGCAACTCTTGCTGCTTCTTTACTTTCAAAACGATTTGTATATTGCTGTTTTCCACGTTCATCAACAGCCATTAAAACAGATTGTGATCGATACCAAGATTCAAATTCTGAATCTGCACTCACCCATGCCTTTTCATAATTGTATCTTGCAATATACAATTTATCAATATCGAAGTCGGAACCAGTTTGTGCAGTAAATTCATCTGGAAGAATAATAGTATCACCAACAACAGGGGGTAATACATCAGTAATACGCATACCTGCAATAGATGAAAGACCCTGTGTAGGAATACGATAACCCAATGCAGCAGGTTTAACGTCATCACCAGTACCAATAATACTATTGTCAATCAACCACTGTCTTGCTTCCATGAAACTCATTTTTTCGTATCCTGGAATGATGTGCTTAAGCAAGTTAATTGATATTACAGTATCCATACTACCGTCTGGATTCATATTTACCAAACGCTTACCGTTGTTGATAACATATTCAGAAGATGATGCTTTGATTGTGCGAATAGACTTAACACCAAATGAAGACATCTGAATAAATGCACCACCAGGAAGTTCCAAGTCAACTGCTTTACGATTAACGTCTGATACAAGTGCAGTTTCAACCCATTTACTGTCGGGCAATGCTGCCAAAGGTACTTTAAAGTCATCCTTTGTTTCATTCAATTGAAGTGCATCTTCTACGTCTTTGCCCATATTTTGAGAATGAGCTTTTCTAACCAATGCCATTGATGTCTTTTCCAAATCCAATTCACCATTGGTTAAATAAATGTTCTTTACTTCTTCAATACCGTGATTAGAAATAGCATTGATTGTACCAAACAGGTGTTGCATGATTTCACGACCTGTCTTTTGGTTTTCGGTACCTTCTTGGTATACACGATCTAATATAAGGTTAGATACTGCTACTGTAGATACCTGTGTACCAAATAAAGTTCTATCGTGTTCATGTGGGTCAGTAATGAGCTGTCTACGAAGATTTCTAAATCTCTGTGTTACCACATGCATATTTGATAAATCATTGATTTCATTATTGTGATAATCGTGATAAACATCTGTAGCACCAATAATACCAACCTTCTTAGCAGATTCGAATGCAACTTGGTCGATCTTTTGTTGACCTTCGTATTTACCAATGGCATTCATTCTATCGTATATTTCCTTATTATCCCCAGTAGCTAATACACGGAATAATGGGAACATTGCCATCTTATCAAATACTGGAACAGTGTGTTTGATGTCTGCATTGTACTGATTACAGAAGTAAGTAGTCTTAAGCGGTTTGATAAGAGCTTTCATTGCTTTGGCACATTTAGCTCTATCGTTCAACCAATCAATGCCACTTTCCATTATTTCAAATGCTTCTTCAATTTCATCACTCCATTCACCTAACATCTGTACAATATCCTTATACATTTGAGGACTAATGTATACAGCAGCGTCGGCTTGGTTAATTGCACCTTTGCCTTTGAACATGCCGTATGCAGATGCATCATCTTCACCCAATGACTTAGCCATTGAAATGACTTCTGGATACTGTGATTTGATTTCAGAATCTTTTAATGCATCGATTTGTGCTTCTGATAAACCTCTTTCGATAAGCAATTGACGGATATAATATTGAGTAAATAATTCCTTTAACTGTTCATATTGTTGAGAAGGAATCATGTTATCATTTATTACGGTAGAAGTATATGTTTGTCTATTTTGCAATGTACTTCTACGTAACCATTGTTTGGAAATAGCAGCACGTTTTTCTTCAGTGCGAGCAAAAATACTTACAGATGGAGCCATCCATTGTGTACGAAGATTATCCCCAGTAGACAATACCGCACCAAGACGTTTGATTTTATCATCGTTGTTCTTATAGAATGCAGCATCACCGGTAAAGATCTTTTCTGTTTCTTCAACTGAAATATTGTAGTTCAAAGCATGATTACCAATCATTGTTACGATTGCCCAATGTTCAGCATTGTTTGCAACTTGTGGATTTGCATTTTGTGCATAAATATCTGTAAAGTGTTTCAATACAGAAGCATCCAACAATTTGTTAACAAGTTTACCATTTTTGAATTCGACAATACCCATTCGTACACATTCATCAATTTCTGCTTTGCGTTGTTTTGCGAGATTGTCATTTATCTTTTGATAAGTTGCTTTTTTGTTTGTAAACAATTCTTCTTTTATTTCGGATAAAGTTTGTGCTACATTTCCAGATTTTACTGCTTCTTTTAATCTGGCATTTAAATCCACCCATTTAAGTTCACCATTTATAACAGTGTGATATCCTGTATGATGTCTAAATAAACCGCCTTTACCAGCAGTATGATAATTATTGATAGGATGTGTTACATTCGGTAACGTATTATAATATTCTACAATGGTGTTATATTCATCCAACCATTCATTATAAACATGATCCAATGCGTTAACATCGTATTCGATTTTTAATTTACCATCAGCAGTTGCTGAAAATTCAAACGGTTGATTAAATAATTGACATCCGCTAATCGTAAACCATGTTTTCTTATCTGCCATTGTTGGGAAGATAAGATGATTGTTCCAAGTAAACACCATCTTTGCAATATAGTCTTCTACTGGAGAAATAGATACGTAATCTCTACCCTTATCATTTCGATTCATTCCGTAAAAGTTAACAAACGTGTTAAGTTTGATCTTACCACCACTGTTTACTTGATTTAAAATAAGTGAACTTCTACAATATGGATCACTATTTAAATCAGTCATAACTTCTTCGTCATGTTGATTTAACCAACGAACTTGGTCAGATACGAAACAGTTAAGTGTCTTGGTAAAGATAACATTGTTATTTGGACCTAATACAGCAATTTCACTTTCGGACGGGTGTGCTTGCGCATCATATGTAGCAAGAGTAGTAAGAATAGATGGTCCCATTGGGACAAACGCTCTATTCAATTCTCTTGGTTTAACCATACCCTGTGATGTTCTTACTTCACGGTTATTGATGATGGCATCTAACTGACTATTGAAGAAGTGATATGTAGAACCAGCATTTCTATTGTTCATCAAATGAACAAATGCACCTGCTCTATCATAACTACCGAGCATCATGTCAAACACCTCTCTATCGACTACAATACCCAATTCATTGAACATTCCAATTAATGTAGTCAAATAAGTATCTAACTTTTGATCATCCATCTTTGCGGCATTGTCAGTAACAAGTTTCAACAATTCATTGAATCGTTTTTTCATGTTAGACAATGCATCTTTGTCAAGAGTTGTCTTATTTTCTTCGTGTTTTACAAACTTAGAATTAAAGAAGTTTTCAGACCATTGTACAGGTTTATTTCTTATCGCACGCTTGTTAATACTGTCTGATAAAATAAATGATGTATTTCCAGCAGTATCTGTTTCATAACTGATTTCTTGAAAGTTTTGATTAAAGCTCTTAATTGTTTGTAACAACTGTGTTTCAGTATTCAAATCTACGTTTAACAAACGAGTGTACAACATTGCAAAGAATGGATCTGTTTCACCCAACAATTTACATTTACCCAATATAGATAAATTAGCATCTTCACCAACTTTAGTTGGAGCAAAAGTATCACAATCACACAAATACTTCAATACTTTAGCATATGCGGTATCATAGTCAACTATCATCGGAAGACCAGTTAACTCACTTATTCTTGGTACAGGTTGTGATTTAACTCCATTTCTATAAACAAAGAATGTATCTGGTATGGTCGATAAAAATATCTTAGCACTACCTAACGCATTATCTTTTTTGTTGAATTCGTATGTAGCTTTATCGTAGTTTTGAATACCTGTAGACTCACGTTCTGAAAAATCACCATCTGCATTTTCATCAATTTCTCTGATACCCATCTTTTCCATAATCGGTTTCAAATCCGACATAATTGTATCAAAGTTATCAACTACTTCTTTTAATACTTCTCTTTGTGCAGTAGTTATATGTGGGGAACTTATTCTTTCTGCTAAGAAACTTCTAGCTTTTCCTGCGTCAAGATCTTGTACTTGAGATATGTATTTCAAACCGTTTGTAGCAATCAATACTGCTTTCAAACTGTTTAACAATGTTTGATACTCATATGGAGAATTAATAGTGGAAAGATTAACATTCTTATTCGGGCCAATAGTATAATTGGCACCTTGTTTGTATGCTTTTCTAAATTCCTCTAATGCAGCTTTATCAAGTTTGTATTTAGCAAGTTCACCATACTTCAATGCTTTAAACATTTCTTGCAACGAATAATGATTGACATTTGCATTAATACCGATGAAATGTTTGAACTTTCTAAAATACTTATTTACATAATACTTAATACCTTCCTTATCATCAGCAACCATGTAATCCATAAATTGATCAGCAATTGCTTCTTCAACTACTCTATCATTTGCATGACGATATGTCGGATTAGTCTTTCTAAACTCTTTATAAAGTCTTTGTTTTTGTTCTGGAGTAAGCATCAAGAGTGATACTCTATGCCATGCTTCGTGGTATTCTACACCATATTCCGCTGCATTTGACAATAAGATACCATCTTCTTTTGCGACACCAATTACAGCTCTACCGTTTGACAATGTTCTAATTACACCATCAACAATTTCAACATCTTCTTCGGCAATACCTAATTTATTAGACAACCATCTACGTGCTTGTTTTTCATTAATTCGTCTAGTTGCAGATCTAATTGTAGCAGTTTTTGGAGCACCGTTAATATCACCAAAGAACGCAGACATTTCCTCAGAATTAGGATCGGTATATGGATCATATCCTTCTTCTACCTTTAGTGTTTCATTAATTATCTCAGTATCAACAGCTGTATTATCGGTTCCTACTGGTTCTACATCAGCTACCTATTTTTGTCTAACAACTGGTTTACTAACATAAATAAAAGGAGATTTATAAATTTGATCACCAAGGTCACTAGTCAAATAACCATGTTTAATTAAGAATGCCATCCCACTCAGAGTAAGATCTTCTTCATCAAATTGCAATTCTCCATTAAACAAACTAGCTTGTTTAACACCTTCTCGTCTAAGATACGCACCAAAAGAACTAGGTAATTTATCCCACATTACCATCTTTTCGGTATTCCAATGAAGGTTGTCAACAATGAATTTTGCAACCAATTCAATACCTTCGTTATTTCTAAGTAAATCGATTGGTTTTAATTCTTCGCCTAATGTAGCAATACCTTTAGAATAGTCAAAATAGAATTGTTTATTACCCATATAAGTATTACGGATATCATTTTCCTTTAATATTGTTTTGATACCATAATTAAGCATTACTTTGAGTAAGTCATTGACGGGTATACCTTCTATAGAAGTTTGACCAAAAATCAACGCTTTAGCAATTTGATATGCGAATGAATTGTTATCACCAGGAGTATGTGTAAATCTCTTTTCGGTCAATTGGATTGGTCTAGATACACCATCCAAAGTAGATGATTCTGCTGGATAAATAAATATTTTACCAGAACCACCACGTCCAGGAAGAGGGTTGCCAAATCTATCTACAATTACAAATTTATCTACAATACCTTTACCTATACCAAATTGTAATCCGTGTCTTGGATCAAATAATTCATGTAAATCAGTAGGTAGATGAAGACCTTTGATTTCAGTAAGTTTTCTTTGAACTGCTCTACCTTCTGAATCACGTTGATTATTCAATAATCCAGCAGACATTCTTACTTCTTCAAAAGTAATTTCAGCATCTGGATCAGCTAATTTCGCAGCAATGATTGTGTTACGTGTATTACGAAGTTCATCTTCCATTTGTTTTGTGAACTCTATACCACGTTGCGTCGCATGTAGTTTAGCCCCTTCGATTGTTTTTAAAGCAGTAATGTATTTCTTACCGTCAATACCTTGTATTTCAACATATACCGCCGCATTATCCCAAGTAGATCTATCATTTGGATCGTACTTACCATATTCACTATTTGGATCACCTACCCAAGCATTTAATTTACTTTGACCTATGTTACCAGGAGTAGCAGAATATTCAGCAAAACTTTTACCCGATTCATATCCCGGGAATATAGGCGTATCATTCTCACTATAAAATAGTTCTGGATCACTTTTTGCAGGTGTTTCTGCAGGCTGTTCTTCTTTGTATGTTTTATCCTCTTCAATCTCCTCAGCAGTAGGTTCATGGGATAATTGCTCAGGATGTTCTACAACTTCATGAGGTTGTTGTTCAGGTCTTGCACCTTCACGAATCAATCTTTTTAGCTCGGCAATACGTTGATCTTGTTGTGATAACTGCTGACGTAATCCTGCATTTTCTTCTTCCAATACATTGATTCTTGTTATAGTTTCCTGTTCAAAGTTTTCAGCAACATTCTCTGCATTGTTATCCAAAGATTCTTCAGATAATTCTGTTACATAATCAGTTGAATCATAATCTTCAATGTCTTCAAACTGCTGATGCTGTGCCAAGAAGCTTTCTTCCAACAATTGTGCCGGAGTAGCATCCGCCAAAGATACTGGTTCAGCAGATTCTTCAATAGGTTCTTCTGTTGTTTCTTCTACTGTTTCAGACGATTCAACTACAGGTGCTTCAACAGGAGCAGCTTCATATTCAACAGGTGCTGGTTCAACACTCAATCCTGTACCTTCTTCCTGTTCGACAACTTGTTCTTCTTCATTATTTTGTTCATCAATTGCAGCATCCAGATTTTCATCCTCAACTCGTCTGAGATTTTCTTCAATCTCCTTATTATCTTCAATTGATTGTTTGTATTGTTTTACTGCTGTTAACAATTTTGAAGAGTCATTTAAAACAGCATTTGCTTCATCTTCAATGTTATCCAAAGCAGTTTTCTTCAACAACGCATTGATTTCATCACGATTGATATCTTCAGATACGCCAATCAATCCATTATAATTGGTTGCAACATCATATAATCCAGCATTCTTAATCTGTTGGGTTAGTATGTCAAGGTTCTCTTGAAGTGCTCTTTTTTCTTCTCCAAGATTTACAATCTTTGTTTCATCACCTTTTACATAACCCCTTAAGAATTGCAATGATTCATCATACTTATTGATTGCATCCAAACGTTGTTTTGTTTCAAAATAAGCTCTAAGTAGTGGAGAGTTAATGTCATCTATACCATGCAAGAAACAATAACTTTCAATTGCTTTTTGAATCTTTGATTCCAACTGAGGATCACCACCTTTATTGAAATCATTTCTTGCATTATTTACTCTATCCATGGTATACTGAAGATACGCAGCAGCTGCAGCACGGTGTTCTTCTGGCAATTCTTGCACGTATGGACTATTTACTAATGCAAAAATGTTTTGAGCAGCAGACTTTTCCTTTTCAAAGTCTTCTTTACTCCAACCTTCTGGCATTTCAGCATCTTTCATTGCCATGTCAAAACCATCACGCATTGCTTCCCATCTTACATGTCCACCTAATGCTTTTTCTGCATATTGATTATAACGGAACATTGTTTCACGAGCATCTACATGATTGGCTACCATTTGTCTAGCAATGTCCATACCTTTATTGTAAGCATTGAAATCTTTTCTAGCTTCATTAAATGTATGACCACCGCCCATCAACATACCAACAAGAGTACCGACTTGGAAGTTTTTAACCATTTCTTCATCATTGTTCAATGCTTCATCTTTAGAAATACCCAATAATCCTCCAATGCCTCTTATCAGCATACCAAAGTTTTCAACACCTGCCGCTGCTAAATCAAATGGACTAAATAAATCAATATCATTTCTACCTTTTACATCGTTATCTGGATCCAATCGTTTTCCATACATGTACTGGCTAAGTTCTTCAAAACCTTCACTTAAACCAGTAAAACCTATACGCATTGTAGGTTCAACGATATATTTTGATGTTCTTTTTGCAACAGATTCCGCAGAAGCTTTACCTACTTTTGCGGCAGTATATTTCATAACGTCATCAATAACATTTACCGTCTTATTGACCGCTCTATTTACTGGGTCTAATGTTTGCATTGCAGTATTAAACATTTTACCCATACCTGGTATCATGACAAAGTTTTGAAATACGTCACTAACACCTAGCATCATGTTACGATTGTATACGTCTTCAAGGTTTCTTCTACTTTTGATACGTGCTTTTTCTAATTCCAAATCATTAAAGTCAATACCATAAGTAAGCATACCGGTTAATACCTGGCTATCATCACGATACTCAGGACTATTTGGATCATTTGAATACGAACCAGTCAATTCTTGTAGTTTGCGTCTGCCTTCTGCAATTATTTCTGAAGTATTTATTTTGTGTTTTTGTGCATACTGTTGGATAGCTGCCATGTAGTTATTAGATACTTCTGACAATGATTCTTGATTTCTTGCCCACAATGTACCTAAAGTAGATGCACCAAAAGTAAGCAAAGCCGCACCACCAACAATACCAACACCGGCAGGACCAGTAGATAATGATGGAGATGCCGCAATGGCATTAGTTGCTGCAGCGGCAATTCCTGTAGCAACACTTACCCCTAACGAAGATGCGGATGTACCAAGTGCATTAGGTAACTGATAAAATACCCCATATTCACCTTCTTTACCTTTTTCCCATTCTTCGCTTACTGCGTAAATATTTTGATTGATATAGTTTTGAACATTATTCCAACGTTCCATATCGGCAGCGTTAATGGCGTTATCTTCCAACAATTCATTTCTCCATTGTTCAATAACTGCTTTCTTATCGGAATGCTTCATTATTTCATCCCAATATTTACGCTTTCCTTTATTTAAATCAGGAAGAATAGTTTCATATACTTCAAATAATGATTTTCTAACAGGATACAGTTTTCTAATTGCTTCTGTATTTTGTGACAAGTACGCCTCATCCAACTGTTTGTCTACAGCTTTGAATTGTTCTTCGATATCCAACGCTTTCTCCATGAAATCTAGTTCATCAAGAGTTTGTTGCGAACGCATTACCTCACCACTATTCATTCCACTGAATGTCTGAATAATACCTTTGAAACCATCAAAAAGTGCATCCAAAACTTTACTGGGTTCTTTTTTTGTACCTGGTTTTTGAAAGAATACACTATTAAATCCTTGTGTGTTTTTTTCTGGTTTTTCGATTGTATCATCAATCATAGGCATTATATCTGCCACTCTTTTTCTTTCTTTACCAAAATAAAGTGAATCCTCTGGTTCAGCATTTGTTATAGTTGTACCGTATTCGGTAGCAATAACCGCATTACCATTGGGATCCATTTCCTTTATTTCCATTTCATCAGCCTGTGCTCTCTCTGTAGCCAGTTTTCTGATTATTCGGAGGGATTCATTCCAATCCCTCCTGTTTGTACCTTGTTGTGTCATTGTGAATTAGACAATAAATAATTCATAATTTGTAAATTACCTTTTTGCGAATCGCTATATTGTTCGTCAGCGATAAGATTATTTAGCGTTTCCGCTTCTATACCTCCTCCAGTACTAGCAATATTGTGCATTACCGGTAAGATATAATATTTTTCTCCACCTCTTACGTGGGTAGTAGTTGTTGTTAAGTATTGAACATCGTCATCATCCCAACTAATTTTTGGTCTTTCTGTTTCTGATGTTGATTCCGATTTTCTAGTATAAGCAACGGATGCACCAGCAGCCTCCATTATTTTGGAATCTAATCCTGCTCTTTCGACAGCCTATTCTGATATGGCTACGGTTGTACCGTGATAATTAATTGAATTATTGCCGTTAGGCAATCCCATTACATATCCATCCCCAACTATTGGCATTTCTCCAAATTTACCAGATTGCAATGCTTCATTTACTTTCGCATTTGCACCATCATTGCTGAACGGGTACCCCATCATATTACCAACGGCATATGTCGCAACGCTTAAATTATTTGCACCAGATACAACATACGTTTTACCAACATCTGTATTTTGCGGTTTTGTACTGATTCCACGTATAGTACCATTTAATTTATCATGATATTTTGATCCAATTTGCGCACCAAATTGATTTATAAAACCAGTGGTTCCATTTATCAATTGTTCGTAAGTATACTTATTTTCTTCATTTGGTTCACCTGCACTATTAGAAAATACAGTTATTTGCGCTTCAAGTGGGGTTATATTATTCACCATTTCTTTTAATTGTTTTTCAGCGTCGCTACCTGCTTTTTTCTATTCTGCAGTTGCGTCTGGAGAAGATGCTGCAACAATAGCTGCACGCAAGTTTTCATATTCTGGTTTCTGTGAAACTATTTGTTCGGCAACGCTTTTGTGACGCAAGTGAGCATCAGCGGTCATTGATTGCGTAAACCATACTGCACCCTTAGGAGTATTTCCACCACCTAATCCGGCTTTTTCTGCAGCCGCATTAACTTGTGCATTGATTTTAGAGAACGGATTAATTTCTCTAGTTCTATGAGTAGCTTCTAATCCTGCTGTATACGCTTGTTGCATCATCATTGCCTGTGCTTCTTCTAATGTTGCACCATTATCCATCCATTGACTCATTTTTCTTTGGTTAATCGGATTCGATAATATGTCAGATTTAAATGTATCTATCTGTCTAGCTACAGTAGCATTGTCTACTCCAAAGTAATCGTATCCTTTATCAGTATACAAATACGATGCTTTTAGATTATCTACGTACGGTCTAATAGTTTCAACTGTAGTTTCGTATGCTAACGGGGTTGCATTAAATACACCTGAATCAGCAGTACTATATGTATCGAAGTAATTAGGTTCCCATCCTGGGGGCATTTTACCTTCCATTGCCAACTTCTGTACAGCAGTATTGTATACTTTAGCTGATTCTGCAGATGATTTAAGTTTGTTCAACATTCCATAATCAACTGAATTTACAGCAGCTTGTAATCCACTTCTCCATCCCATATCTTTCATTACCGATGGATTAGATGCAGCCTGTTCAATATACTGTCTTATCTGAGGATTAAACGCTGTTTTATTGTATGTGTCAACGTCTTTTGATAACAATGATGTAAATTCATTTGCTTTCTGAATATAAGTGGCAAGATCTTTTTCAGCCTGCTTTCTTTCGTCAGCATAATACTTGCCCAGAGTAACCAATTCCTAAAAAGGAATCGGTGTATACTCATAATCTACTGGTTTAAAAAATCTGTTTATTGCCATAATTATACCTTCATGTTTTTCCAAATTTTATCATCAACTGCATACTGGAACATCGGTTCCAACATAGCAAGCTTCCATCTATCATACTTACTGCCTTTGTAGAATTCATAACCATCCTTTATAGCTTGGTCTTTCATTTGCTGAGCTGCAGCTTCATTTGCTCTAGTATCAGCAATTGCTTGATATCTTGCGGCATCGTAACGCTTAGCCCAATCATTATAAATACCTGCATTCTGAGCAATGATTTTATTCTGAGTATCTTGTTGCCATGCATATGCAGCAGATAATTGTTTAGATCTATCAGTCGCTGCTTGTAAACCATACGCCATGTTTGCACCAGTACTAGAACCCATGTTAGCTTGATTGTATCTAGTCATTGCATAACTTTCATCTGCTTGTTTATACAACGGTGCTACATTAACATTTGCAGAAACGTATTCAGCAGGTGTAACTTGTGCGTGTTCTGTATGATAATCATAATTACCTAACATTGCAGTTGCCAATGGAGAGAAATCAGAAAGAGCATTTGCTGCTTTAGACAAATGATAAATCCATCTACGGTCTTTGCCTTTTATTTCTGGAGTTTGTGGTTTCATGAGTTCTTCTTCAAGACTTTTCATAAACTAATCTTCTCCACCATACTTAACGTGTTTTGTTCCATCTTCATACTTTGGAAGATCGTTCGGCTTTGTTTTATTGGCTTCCTGCCAATTAACCACTTTCTTAATGATTGCTTCTTTAGCTTTTGTATTCTTATTTGAATCAACCAATCCTTCAAGATTCTGTGCAGGTGTTTTACCGTTTGCCATTATCATTGTTGGTGAATTAGATATTACCATATCGCCTTCATTCAGTCTAGCATAAACGTCATCTTTCTTATTTGGTTTACCTTTGCTTCCAGGAACCTTTGTTAATTTCTTTGTTGTGGGATTGTATATCAACTCTCCTTTACTAACCAATGCATCTACTGGTTTTTTCATAATACCCCCTTCTGCTACCAATACATTTGGATTAACTGCAATACCTTTATTGGCATATCTAGATCTTATTTGTTCTGTATGTATTTTGGAATAATTTGAATTTTGTACACGATATGCTTGAGCTAAATCATCTTTATCATCGTGAAGCCAACCAGATATACCTGTCTCTGGTGTATAAATATCATCAATATTTGTTGAACTGGAATTAACATCTGCACTAGCACCGTGTCCCCATCCAGAAGTAACACCGCCAATGACTCCACCAGCAATAGCACCAAGACCAGCACCGATAGGACCACCAATCATAAGTCCCAAACCAGCACCTCCTGCAGCTCCAGTCAATGCTCCTTTTGCAACACCTAATCCTGTTACACCTTGTTTGGATTGTTGAATATTATCTATTTGCTAACCTGCAAAGTTGGCTGCCGAAGAATAAAAATCACCACTCTGATAAAACGGAGCAGCATTAGCAGTACCATTATTATACTTAGGGATTTTCTTTACTTTTTGTTTCATAACATAGAATATCTATATGTTGTTTTAATATATGGTAATTTAAATTCTCTATTATTGTTGCAATCAAAAGTATAATCACAAATGAGGTATTTGCCCCTCATTCTACCTAAGTATGATTGACTTGCTAATTTATTCAATCCTTCATTAGATACTTTTTCTCTAGGAATAGCGAATCTATAATTATCTTCTCTTAAATCAATATCATTAATTGTTAATGCTGACGTTTCTTGTGTCTTTGTTTTAAATATGATGTCTTTGATCATTGGTGCATCAAATGCATCTATATTTTCCAATTCAGCACTAAATACAACGTTGTCAAATACTTTTGTATTAGAAATATCTTTATTTACTACAAATTCCACCTTTGAAATTCTTTCTTCTCTAGGTTGATTACTGTCATCTATTTCATGAATATTATGCAGATAATACATATTATTGTTTTTAATAGTAACCAGTTTATCAGAGAAAGGGAAGAACCAATTTGGATTATGTGTATAGAATGAAGTAAACGCCTGCAATTGTTCATTATATATCAATGTTTTGTTATATATTCTGAACCACACTTCATTAAACTTCTTATCGTAAAAACTTACAGCATTTGTCTTTGCGCTTCTTGGCAATTGATTCAAATAAGTCTATACACCCTTTAATTTTGATAACGCTAATGTGGTTTCACCCATTGCACATATTTCATTCTTATCGAAATCATACCAATATATTGAGCTAGATGAACATGTGATACTCTTATCATTTACAATACTAGAACCATTTAACGTGGTAGTATAATCGAATCGTGGTAATATTCCACTTGTACCAAGAGTAATCTATGCCATATTGTTATCAACAATCAACGATCGTTCATTTACTGATGCCACACCAACTGCACTAGCTTGCCAATAAATAAGTTTGTCATTAAATGCTTTTAAGTTAGTAATCTGACCATACTTAGTATCAACATCCAAATAGTTTGCAAACTTAAACTTTGTCCAAGAATCAGTCATTTCATTGTTTGTCTTCAATTCAGAAGCAACAATTCTAGTTTGGTTCTTTTGATCATCTATTGCGTATATACTTTTTGAAACATATTGTTTACTACCACTAGTAGCAGAATATACTGGATTATATTCATAATATGGCTTCTTCTAAGTATATCCATTAGGTAATGCACATGGCTCATGTTGTACTAAGTTTGGACCCATTGTACCAGATGCAGATCTATGATAACAATCATCTGATCTTAAATTCAAATTAACTTGTGATTCCAAAGGAATGTAGTTTATACAACACAATCTGTTTTCATGTAGTTCTTCTGCATCATTAGATGTTTGAATCATTGAGGTATTTAAATAATCCAATACACACAAGTAAGTATCCCCACCGAAACACATTACAGTAGGTTGATTATATGAAGAACAACCACATGAATTATAAACAGAACTCTATCTACTAATATAGGTATTACCACCATAAGGTATTACATTCTGTTTTACATTTGCAATGATAGCAGTACAATAACTAGCTGGATCAGAAGTTGGTTCTTTATACGGATAGAATGATTCTGGTAATTGTAATATTGCCGATACACCATGATTACCAATCTGTTTATATCCACCAATACTAGTATTCACATATGATCTATTACCAATAGATTGAGCATGTCCTTTGGCGTCATTCAAATTCATGAAGTATGGCAAAGTTCTAGATACAATACTATCTTCAATTTTTAAATTACTTTGAATACTTTTGTCTGTTGTTATATTGTAGTATTTGAATACACCAGCATATCCATATCCATCATTACCTCTACCTTTACCGGTATTCAGATAATATACGCCATCTTTGCTGTCTACTGTTCCGAATTCATCATCATTTTTATCACCTGCACCATTGTTTGATGCTACGTTGTAAATGTATTTTTGTGAAATAGAAACTTTACCACTATACGCACTGGATACCTTGTACAAAGGTGTTACATAGTTATTCTAAATGTTTTGTAGAATTGAATCTTTTTTGATACAAACTTCTGGTGATACAAATTCAAAATATCCTGGTACTGCTGTATGTTCGTCATCATAATCCCATTCTCCACCACCATGTTTGAATTTTGTTCTAAAATTGGTAGATAGATTAAACATTGGTGCAGGACGTGTATCGTTTTCACCAAGATTAGGTTCTTTTTCATCTCCAGACCATCCTGTAAACTTAAACAGCGCACCCATAATACCCTGTGTAACGACTGTTCTGTCTATTTCATTTCTATCACATCTTACGATTTCATAAGATTTTACTGATTCGGGTAAATTTTTTACAGTGAACTTTACACCTAACGCATATCCTACTTGCTCTACAAATTTATTATAACTAAATGAATATTTTCCAGTATGAAATGGATATGAACAATCGTTTTTATTAGATGTCTATTTTGTGTTTGGCATTCTAATATCAGCTATCCAGTGTACCGGAGAAGGTATATTTTTATCATTATAAAATATTATACCAAATCGATAGATCTCATCACGCTGATATCCTAAGTAATTGGCACATACATACGGGTCAGAATAGTTTGCAACAATAGCTCTACCTATTGGAGCAGTAGTTGTTTTGATTAACTCGCCATTTTCATTCAATACATTTATATCGGATGCACCTGATTTGGCATTTAATTCAACATCATAAGACATTGTTCCGTCTAAAAAAGAATCTTTATCCGATAGTACTATTTCTGCATATACAAATTCGTATGATATGTTTGGTCCAGTACCTCCCTTAGTTACTCTGTCATGAGTATATTGATATACATTATCGCCCAGTACATCTATATTCGATGGATTTATACAATCATGCTCTTTTGGAACAAAGGTATTCAAACCTGTTGAGGTTAGCGTTCCACTAATAGTATCAGCTGAATTACTGCTCTACAATACAACATATCCATTCTAATCGCAACGATATGCACGTGTATCATAACTATCTGGTATATCCCAAGTTAGTTCCTATACATTTGCTGCGAATAATCTATTACTCATTTTTTCGATTACTTTCGCATTGAATTCAAATGGAACCATTGCATTGAATTCATCAATGGTTAATTTGGATACGATTGATGCACCAGTATCATTGTATGTAAATTCAATGAATTCACTATTATCTGAACGAGGGATCTCTACTTCATTTATTATATAAATATCTGGGATAGATGTGTTATCCAAGTATATGATACTGAATATTCTGGCTCTATCAAATCTACCATCATTCTTAAACTTAGCAGTTATCTAACACCCTCTATCGCTTAATTCACCTTTTGTTTGACCGAGTATCTTTGCAGATCCACCGGCATGATCATAACGTGTGATAGGAATAACTTCACTTAATGCAGAAGTAGTTGTTTCTGGACCATTCTGATTAAACAACTGATAACAATACTATACTGCTCCAGCAGGCAATGCGCCACCAATAGTATTAACAAAAGTAAATGGAAACAGAATACATCCAGGAGTAATATCAAAACGAGTGTGGTCATAGATTACTTCATCTGGATCTACATCTTCATCATATATGTTTATTACTTTAATAGGTGTCAATCCATCGCATATGTATATATTGCTTACTTTATCTGATTCATAATTAGTTACAATACTAACATTGTTTTCTAACTTTAAGAACCCTTGTGTTATTACTTCAGTAGTAAGACTAACACCATTAAATCCTGTTATTTTATATAATGTATTATATATATTAGCATCAACTATTTTCTTAGTCAATACAATACCACATTCCATTGGCCCTTTAGTTGTATCATCATAGACCATTGTTGTAGCAGTTCCAATTATAGTTTCATCAGATGGGATACCTCCATTGTACTACCGTATGTATTCAATATTCTATAGAACACCAGTAGTACTTTCTGCGTCAGCAAGCAACCTTATATTCTCAGCATAACGATATTGTCCTTCTGGCAACATTGCTACGTCTGTATCAAGGTTCATACCTTTACTGAACGTATTTATTTGACTATTTAATTCCATTTGCTCCAACCTCCATAATTGTGATTATAAATCAATTGTTTATCACCAGTAGTACTAAAGAAGGTTTGTTCTTCATCAACTTCTGGAATGAGTGTTGTCCAAGTGTTTTTAATGTTAGTAAGTTCATCTTGATTAGGCATCAATGATTCTGCATATGCCTACTTACGATAGAAGTTATATGAACGCTTCATATCATAATAAACATTTTGAGAAATATCACCTGCCAAGTATTTAGGATAGTAAAGCTTCATTGCAACATACCAATATATTGCTTCAAAGTATGAAGGAATGTCTGGGATCATTGGCATACTATCTTCATCCAAATGTATGGCATGATATGATAACTTAACATAACCACTTGGTACATTTGAAATAATATAACCAGGTTTTAAATCATACTGTATGGTATTACTGAAGTTAGTATCCCTTACTAAACTATCCATCTTACCATTAGTAGTACACACTGTATGTTCATTAATCAAATAACTCAATGTGTGTCTTAAATTATCATCTTCATTGAGTTTGTCTAATGCTTGCTTATCACTATTCAAATTAAACATACTCTTTACCAAAGGGAACATTGCTACATCTTGAATCAACATTTCACAATTATCACACCCTTCTTTTCTGTCATAAACACTAAACGTACCAGTTGTTTTCTTCATTGGAATCCAACCACCGCAGTCTTGTGTAGAGTATGCAACACTATTTAATCTTTCTAGATCACAAGGAAGTTTGCATTGGTATGAGTCCAAAGGTAACACTACCACCTTGTGTTCTAATTGATTTACAGAACCAATGTTCATGCATGCTTCACCGATCCATGACTTTATATCTGTAATTCTAATATCTTCTTCTTTTAAATCTAAATCTGCTATTACCTTTGCTATTACAGACTTAGATGAAATCATTTTATATACCATATCAAAGTTCCTAATAATCTAGTTCTCTATTCTTGATTATTTGAGCTAATCTTCTTTTATTAGCTCTAGTTGCTACCAATTGATATTTACTTTTGTTAGCAACCATTACATCGACTTTATTCCACCAGTATCTGTATTTAAACATATCACTGTGTTCATTCAGAAGGAATATCAATTTGTTTTGTTCTTTA
>JAFZDT010000024.1 GCA_017561055.1 Erysipelotrichaceae bacterium | reverse complement strand
GGTATGAAATCGGTGATGTTATTGGTATTGGTAATAATGAATATTCATATTTCTGTTTCCCTAAGGGTAATGAATCTGTGTCTAAAGCTCGTTTAGCAACAGAAGAATTATATAAAATGACTAAGAAACGTAAAAATGATTAATATAATGACAGGAGATAATCCTGTCATTTGTTATAGGAGATATTATTTATGGAAGAAATTATACATTCAGCTATTGATTATATTAAAGATGTATTTAGTAATAACTTTGGAGGACATGATGTAGAACATTCTATACGTGTTTATCATAATGCATTACAAATTGCAAATACTGAACCAACATGTAATCTATTTATTGTTTCTTTAGCCGCATTATTACATGATGTTGATGATCATAAATTGTTCAATACTGTAAATAATGCGAATGCTCGTTCATTTTTACATAAACATCAAATCGATGAGGATGTAATTAATATAATATGCGAGGTCATAAATGG
This sequence comes from Erysipelotrichaceae bacterium, assembly GCA_017561055.1. Classification (GTDB taxonomy): domain Bacteria; phylum Bacillota_I; class Bacilli_A; order Erysipelotrichales; family Erysipelotrichaceae; genus RGIG4607. Next base: position 5,628 of record JAFZDT010000024.1, on the reverse strand, counting down.
TGTGTCTTTTAGTAAAAATAGGGGAAAACGACCTTCTTCAATTGAAGGTATGATTGTACAAGATGCGGATCGTTTGGATGCAATTGGAGCAATAGGAATAGCTAGAACTTTTGCCTTTGGTGGTGAACATAAACGTAAATTAACAGATACCATTCAACATTTTTATGATAAATTATTACTTCTAAAAGATGAAATGAATACTAGCGAAGGTAAAAAGATTGCTGAGTATCGTCATCAAATTATGGTAGAGTATCTTAAAGAATTAAAAAAAGAAATGCAGTAATCACTGCATTTTTTATTTAGAAAATATCATGTTTTCCTTCTAGAGCAAAGATTTCTCCAAATTTTATTTTCTTAAATAATCCTTTTTTATATGGTAATCCTATGACTACAGAATAATTATCTTTGTGTTCTAAGCTAACAATAATTCCATCTGATTGTTTTTGATTCGGTGATGTAATAGTAGTATTCATAGCAATACCACTCACAATAATCTCATTATTTTGTGCCATTTCTTTATGAATCTCAATTAAAGCATCTACAATTGTTTGTGAATGTGGATGATCATCCTCACTTTCAAGCGCAGTAAAAGTTTGTTCATAATCGGTTGTTAAAACAGCGCCAGTAGGGTAGAATTCTCCATTCTTTTTTAACATAACTTCTACAAGTTGTAATAACGTATTTAATAGCATTTCGCATTCTTGTTTAGCTGTCATATAAAAACTCCTTTATATTTATAAATATCATAATCGAGTAATATGTTATTGACAACTATATCGTGGTGCGATATAGTATATATAGATATATCGAAGTACGATACATCGTACTAATATATAGGAGGTCAATTATGGATGCACATACTAGAAAAGTTTATGTACCAATGACAGAAACGGGATTTTATATCTTATTTTGTCTACAAAAACCGAATCATGGTTATGGTATTGTACAATTGGTTGAAAAATTAACAAGTGGAGAGATTCATTTAGCACCTGGTACAATGTATGGAAGTTTATCTAAAATGGAAAAAGATGGATTGATACGATTTGTTAATGAAGTTGAAAAACGTAAGATATATGAAATTACAGCTTTAGGTAATGAGGTATTACAATTAGAATTGAAACGCATTGAGAGATTATATACAACATCTAGGGAGGCGATCTAATATGAAAAAGGAATTTAAATATTTTAGTATCTTCAATCATGAAAAGGAAGAAGAGTACTTACGTAGTCAGCATCAACATGGATGGGAATTTGTCAAAGTCACAGGTATTGGAATGTATCATTTCCAAGAATGTGAACCAGAAGATGTAATTTATCAACTAGACTATAATCAAGACACAAATAATAGAGAAGAATATATTCAGATGTTTGTTGATTGTGGTTGGGAATATATTCAAGAATATGCACAATTCAGTTATTTTAGAAAGGCTGTTAGTGATATGGTAGATGATGAAAGAATTTTCTCTGATGAAACATCTAGATTAGAAATGTTAGAAAGAGTATATAAAGGGCGTTTATTACCAGTTCTAGTGATTTTTAGTGCTTGTTTATTACCACAATTTTTTATTAATTTAAGTAATGGTCGATACTTTTTAGGTATGATGTTTGGTGGAGTATTAGCTATATATATCATATTATTTGCATATTGTGCGTATCATTATTATCGTAAGAAAAATCAAAGATAGGGTTTCCTATCTTTTTTTATACAACAAATGAACATACATAATTGTTATATATGAAAAGATAACGTATATCTTAAGAAAAAAAGACAGTATGTCTTTTTTATGGTACAATACCTTTGGTTATTCAAAGGAGGGATTATTTTGGGTTATATTCTTGGAAATCTTTGTAGTCTATTGGCTATGTTATGTGATTCGTATAGTTCTACTAAAGAAAATAAAAGAGATTTATTGTTTACGCAAAGCATCAGTCAGTTTATATATGGTTTAAGTTCTATTTTCCTAAAAGGTTATAGTGCTTCTGTTCAAAATTTTATTAGTATTATTCGTAATTATTTTGCTTTAAAAGAAGATCGTTCAAAAGTAATTGAATGGTCGTTGATTATTGCTGGTATTGTATTAGGTGTTATCTTTAATAATCGTGGTCTTATTGGTTGGTTACCAATTTTAGCTAATTTAGAGTATTCTCTTGCGGTGTTTTATATTAAAGATAATGAACGCTTAATTAAAATTTCATTATTAATTACTGTAATTATGTATACTATGTTTAATATTTTTATTTTAAATATTGTTGGTACGATTACAAATAGTATTGTTATTATCTCTTATACAATGAATTTGCTTAAGAATAAATAGGAGAGGGTTATATGAATTTGTTTAAAGAAAAGCGTTTTTATAGATTTATATTTCCGTCAATCATTGGATGTTTACTATTTGTTACTCCATTACAATATCAAGGGCAATTAACGATTCCTATTGCGGTTATTGCAAATACATTATTAGATGTTTTAAGTTCTAGTATTATTACAATTATTTGGTTACTTATTACTCTTAGTGGTTTAATTACTTGTGTTCATCGTTTGTATCCCTTGAAGTGGATTATGGAACATGAACGCATTCAAGCATTATTCAATATTCGTGGATTTTGGTTTTGGATCCGTATTTTGGGTGCATTATTTGCGAATATGTTATATTTCCATATTGGCCCATCATTAATTGTATCTGATGTGACTGGTTTTGTTGTATTAAATGATTTATTACCAATTTTGGTTTGTGTATTCTTATTAGCTGGATTTTTATTATCTTTATTATTAGATTATGGTTTATTAGATTTCTTTGGAGCGTTATTAATTAAAGTAATGCGTCCAATCTTTAACCTACCAGGTAGAGGGGCATTGGATTGTGTTGCTAGTTGGTTGGGTGATGGATCTATTGGAGTTTTATTAACCAGTAAACAGTATGAAGAGGGGTTTTATTCTAAACGTGAAGCTACAGTTATTGCGACGACATTCTCTGCTGTAAGTATTACGTTTTGTTTAGTTGTTTTAAGTGAAGTGCATTTAGAACAATATTTTTTTCCATTTTATTTAATTGTTTCTCTTTCTGGTATTGTAGCAGCAATTATTGTTCCTAAGCTTCCACCATTGTCTAAAGTACCTAATACATATGCGAAAGATACTCCTCATTCTGAGGATATTCCTTCTGGTATGACATCTGTACAATATGGTTTACAAATGGCTCTAAATAAAGCAGAGAATAGTCCAAGTGTAAAACAATTTGTTAAAGAAGGTATCTATAATGTTTTAGATATGTGGTTTGGTACATTACCCGTTATTTTAGCAATGGGTACAATTGCGTTAATTATTGCGGAATATACACCAGTATTTACAATCTTAGGTCTACCATTTATTCCATTATATGAACTATTGCAAATTCCTGAAGCTGCATTAGCTTCTCAAACAGTAATTGTAGGTTTTGCGGATATGTTTTTACCGAGTGTAATTGCTAGTTCAATTGAAAGTGATATTACTCGTTTTGTAATAGCCGCAACTAGTGTTACACAATTAATTTATATGTCTGAAATTGGAAGTATTATTATGGGAAGTAAAATACCTGTTTCTTTGATGAATTTATTTATTATTTTCCTTGAAAGAACGATTGTTACTTTACCTGTTATTGCATTATTTGCACATATTATATTTTAGAGGAGTATTTGGCTATGAAAAAAGATAATTTAGTAGATAAAATTGCTAAAAAATCATTTGAAAGTTCAGCGATTCAGAATAGTTGGTTATTACATTGTAAAACATTTGGACCAATATTATTGCCTGCTTTTAAAGAAGATTATAAAAGTAAGATTCATCTATGTAGTGCCTTAAATCTAATTAGTAATCACAAACTGAAAGAAGCTCTTAAGAAATTATCTGAATTAAAAGAAAAGTGTATAACAGATGAAGATAAAGCTTGTTGGCTATTTTTTACAGGCTTGTGTTATGAAATAGCTGGTATGAAAGATGAAATGCTTGATTTTTATATGGAAGCAACAGCTTATCACCATAAGTTTTATATGCCATATGCCAAGGTTGCCAAAACGGCTCACACAGATGGTGTATTTGATATAGCTAAAATTTATTATGACTTGGCAATTAATTGTTTCGATGAAACTTCTTTAATATCAAACGATAACTTTATTTTAGCATCTCTTTATTCAAATTATGCTTCGTGTTTAACAATGATGCATCTATATGATGCGGCACATGATGCTTTAAATAATTCTAAACGAATTATACATGAAGTACCTGGAAGAGATGCTGCTGAAATTATATTATATGCAGCACAAGAGAATAAAAATATGGTACTTGAATTGTTGAATATCATGCAATTAAATGAAAATCCGTATTATGATGTTACAAAAGAAATGGCTGAATCAATTTTAAATCATAAACATCCACATTTTAATATAGTGTATATTGATGAAGAACAAATAATAGATTTTTGGAATTGGTTTAGTCAAAATGAGGATTATTTTGTTCAATTGATTTTAGATGAGGATTATCATGTTTTTATAACAATGATACATGAAAAACTAACAAAAATTTTTACGTTTATGAAAAGAGATCTAGATATAGGTATCATCCCTGAAAATATTTTTTATGAAATAACTTTTGCCGATTTCTATATGGTTGGATTACGTTTTGGTTATGAAAAATTGATTGCATTAAAACCTGATTCTCTTAAAAAATGGAATTTTGTAATTGAACATTAAAAAAGGAGGATGTATGGTACAAGTTGAACGTATAGCTCAAATGGAATCTTTATTCGAACAGATAAATCAAGTTTTAAATCAGCTTGATTTATCATTAGAACAATATCAAAGTATTACTTTGATGATTGATAAATTAGCTGATTACTATTCGTCTAATGATTGGAAACAAGATTTTTTTGCTGATGAAATGGGTGAACTACCTAAAGATTTAAAAAGGGGAGTTTTGTCTGAAGATGGAATTTACAATCGATTAGAATTACATAGTGAACTACTAAATAAAATGAAAATGATTATTAAAACTAGAGAATCAAATGAGTAAAATTCGTTTGATTCTTTTTTAATTAATAAATACATTCGACAAAATTCATGATACTTCTTAATTTGTCTTCTTTATACTTACCTATATAAAGGAGATATGATTATGAAGCGAAAAATCATGTTGTTTGTGGATGATACTCTTGAATACCATCAACAACTAAAGAAGGGGAATGAGTTACAAAATACATATGATATTTTGTTTGCGGAAGATGGAGATAAAGCAATTGAGAAGATTAAATATTACAAGATTGATGTTTTAGTGCTTGATTTATTTATTCCAAATAAAGATGGTATAGAAGTATTGAAGTATATTACAAATAACAATATTTCGATTTCGAAAATTATATGTACTACTCCAATTATTCAAGAGAATATGTTTCAACAATTATCTGCTTTTAATATTGATTATATCTTGTTGAAGCCCTTTGATGATTCTATCTTACTAAGTAAAGTGAATACTTTATTTCAAATTCCAATTAAAAATAAACCAGACAGTAATGTTTCTATTAATTTAACAAATGATGAAAAAGAAAGATTATATCGTATTCAACTTGAAAGAGAGATTACTGCAGTTTTGCATGAAAT
>JAFZDT010000217.1 GCA_017561055.1 Erysipelotrichaceae bacterium | reverse complement strand
CATATTATTTTAATATATGTACGCTTAATGTGGTCTACAATTGTAACGAAAATTATGAATAGTATCATTAATTCTAGTGGTCCATTATATTCCAAAGTCATTAACTTTACATATAGAATTATTACAATAATAATTAATATATTTTCTGCGCGTTTCTTCATTTAGTTAACTTTTAAAAATAGGGAGTATATACTCCCTAATATTCAACTACATTTCCTTTTTTGTCTGCTAATAGAACACTCACATTTAGTTTTTCTTTTACTACATGAGGAATTTGATTCCATTGTCTACGATAACTTAGTGAATCATTCATTGCCATGCTATAACGTATATTTCCATCTTCCATTTGTTTTAGTATATCATTCATCTTAGCTGGTAATGATTGCTTTCTACCACGTTTCATCCCATGAATATCGATAATCCACTTTTCATCTTCTTTGATTGCGACTAATTTACCATTAACTGGACTCACATCCCAACCACGATCCAATAACCAATTCGTACAGATTTCTGTTAAATCAATAGCTGTTAATCCTTGTTTTAAACGTTTTGCACGAATCTTTTCTTCTTCACTCTTCATTGGACGACCACGTTTCTTTTCTTCAAAATAAGATCTTCTATTTCCCATATCTCTTAAATCATAACGAATCGTTAAATGTGATCCAAAGCCTGTGTCCCCTTTAGGCTTTTGAACAATTTCATCCCCCTCAAGCATTTGTTTGTACATAGCTTGACAACATGTTGGCATCGTCGCAAAATTTCCAGAAATTTCAGAATGTAATTCTTTAGAATTTACAATCAAGAATTCTTCTCCATTGTTTAACGCCTCATTCTTTCTATTAATTAAAACTTCCAAATAATCTTTAATTCCAGGTCCCTTCATAATGTAACCTTCCCTTCTTTATAGTTACATTGTAAGAAATGAAATTGTCGATTACTGTCGTTATACAAAATCATTTATAGAAAAATATTATTTTTGTAATCTAACAATAAAAAAAGGCAAGATTATAACAATCTTACCTCATTATTCACCAGTCTTGATTTTAGGTAAATGGAAGATTTTTTCTCCTTCTTTTGTAATCATATATTCACCACGAGCGTGATTCTTTACATAATTCTCATCTTCCAGTTTTTCTTTTTCATTAACTAACATTCCATTTTCTTTTTTCAAAGCTTCTAATTGTGCTTTTGCTTCATTAATATCTACTTGTAATGTATAAGTAGTAACTCCTTCTTGTACAATATTCCAAACAAAGAAACCAGAGCATCCTAATAATACTGCGCAAATTAAAAATGTCGCAAAACGAGTTCTTTTACGTCTTTTCTTAACCACTTTTTTAGTTGGTGCTTGTGTCATTATGTAACCTCCTCTTTCTTTTCGATACCTTCATTATTATACTTATATATCGTGAAAAAACAAGGAAAATCCGTTTTATGTGTACTTTCACACAATCTATCACCTTACAATAGAGTGGTAAAACATAGGGATAATACAGCTTATAATAGGCAATAATTCCAATAATAAATAACAAAGCATAATATAGTCTAAATGTTCCATTATTCAATATATACAACAAATAGAATACTGTACTATGAAATACGAATTGAAAAACAATCTCAATCAATATCCTAAATAATGTAATTTTACGCTTCATAAATATTACCAGTAGAAAACTGTAGCATATTCCATAAATCCAACCAATTATAATCGATAATAAAAATATACGAATCTGTACTGCAAGAACAATCATTTTAATAGTTTACTAAAGAAACCTTCCTTATCACTACTTTTCTTATTGTCTATATACTGCATAGCTTCAATTGTTCCCTTTATATTAACATCACCTCTATCAGTATCTAATTTTTCTAAAATTAAGTCCTTGCCCTTAATTAATAACCATCCTTGTGTAGTTTCCATTAGAAATTCTTGTGAATCTAAACTATCAATCATTCTTACTCCAGATATTTCTATATGCTTACGATCTTTAATTACTACATTGTGATATGGATTTGTTTCAAATTTGATAGGACTTATCATTTCATTCATAAAAAAACCTCCTTACGCAATACTATGCATAAGGAGCTTCAATTATTCTTCATCCATCCACTCATCAATTACTTCATACAAAATATCCGCATCATTTTTACGTACAACTTCTTTAATTGCTAATACTCTAACTTTTAAATGTCTACGTCCAAAGATAACTTCAATTTCATCATTAAGTTTCACTTCATAAGAAGGCTTTGCTGTTTTACCATTAACAATTACACGTTCATTCGCTGCCAACTCTTTAGAAATTGTTCTACGCTTCAAAATACGCGCAACTTTTAAATACTTATCTAATCTCATAAAAACACCTCTAAACTAGTTTATCACATTATCCTTCCATCGTGTAAACAAAATAGTTTCTAAAGGCATCCATCACTTTTACATCATCTTCACTAATCTTTTCTCTAGACTCAATTAATACAAACGAAGCAATCCAATCCCCATGAATGACTACAGGAAATACATATCCAGAAACTATTACCTCTTCATTAACAAACAACACTACATTTGTAAACTGTTGATTCGTATACACAATAGCATTCCTT
>JAFZDT010000216.1 GCA_017561055.1 Erysipelotrichaceae bacterium | reverse complement strand
TTATAGATGCATTCAAAAAATATGATGGAAGATATATTTTTAGTGGACATCATCATAGTTATACGACTTTTTGGGATGATGAATATATGATTAAACACACCATCATGTTTAGTCATACAACAAAAAAACCAGATTATCTTATTGAAGAATTTGAAACAAGTGACATTAATGCAATAGCATGTTGCGTTTTATTCAAAAATACTGAAGATTTATGGAATACATATGAAGCCCTAAAAGATCATTTCACGATGTCTGTTTACGATACTGGACTAATTCGAATGGATATCTATCGTAAAGGATTCACAAAAGGAACAGCTGTTAAGTATATGTATGAGAAATTAGGCATAGAAAAAGAAAACACCTATGCTTTTGGAGATGGTATTAACGACAAAGAAATGTTGGAACTTGTTGGAAATGGGATTGCCATGGGAAATGCCATTGATGAATTAATAACAATTGCTGATGAAATTACTGATTCTGTATTAGATGATGGTATTGCAAAATATTTTAGGAAAAATCTTCTTTGCTTGTAATTTTTATCTATTCATGGTACGCTATGTGAAGTGAGGTGATAGTATGGCTATTCAAGAATCAGGTGAAATGTATTTAGAAAATATTTACGTTTTAAAACAAAAAAAAGGAAATGTACGTTCAATTGATATTGCGAACTATGCTAATTTTAGTAAACCTTCAGTTAGTCGTGCTATGAGCATTTTAAAAAAAGATGCATTCATTACCATCGATAAAGATGGTTATATAGAATTAACAGAAACTGGTTATGAAATCGCAAAAAAAATTTATGAGCGTCATCAGTTTTTATCAACTTTCTTAAAGAAAATTGGCGTATCTGAAGACACAGCAAGCCAAGATGCATGTAAGATTGAACATTATTTATCAGAAGAAACATTCACTAAACTAAAAGAATTTGTGGAAAATATGAAGTAACTTTTATGTTGCTTCATTTTTATTATAGGAGCCTATATGAAAAAATTATTTGTTCTATTTTTTATATTTTTATTATGTAGTTGTGCACAACAAAAACCACTCTTCAACAACAAAGAAAATTTAAAAATCATTGTTGCTAGTGACTTACATTATTATGATTCATCTTTATTTAAAGATTGTTCTTGGTTTAACGAAGTTTGGGAATATGAAGATGGCCAAATGATTCATTACACACATTTATTTGTAGAAAACTTCATTTCAGAAGTAATATCTCAAAAACCAGATATGGTATTAATTAGTGGAGATTTAACTTATAACGGAGAAAAAGTCAGTCACGAATCTCTTTCAAAACAATTATCACGATTAACAGATGCAGGAATTCAAGTTGCAGTTATCAATGGAAATCACGATGTTAATAATGGTAGAAGCTTAGCCTATGACGAAGAAGGCGCTTATCAAATTGAAGATATCGATGTTGAGACATATAAAAAACTATATGCTAATTTTGGTTTAAACCAAGCTTATAGTAAGGATAAAGAATCATTAAGTTATGCCATTCATTTAAATAATACATATGATTTACTTGTCATTGATACATGTAGAGATTCTTCTTACATGACAGCAAGTAACCTTCAAGAAAGCACGATGAAATGGATTGAAAAAGAGCTTAATTCTACTCATTCCAACAATAAAAAAACACTTGTAATGATGCACCACAATTTGGGTATTCATTGTGACGCAATTTATACAAGTTACGTATTAGAAAATGCTGAACAAATGCAAGATTTGTTTGACCAATATGATGTTCCAGTGGTGTTTTCTGGACATGTTCATATTCAACACACAAAACAAATTAATAATACTACAGAGATTGTCACAAGCGCTCTTTCTATAGCTCCTGTCCAATATGGTATAGTAGAATTAAATAACGATACACTTCATTATAAAACACAAGAGATTGAAAGCGTAACAGGTGATGAAGCTTTCTTTAAAGTTACTTCTTACAACAAATCCTTCAATAATTATAAAGAATCTTTCGGACCTGAACTTGCTCATGAATTAGCTAGCTACATGGCAACTGTTAATCTTACTTATTTTAGTGGAAATACTTATACTTATAGAGATGAATTCTTACAAAATCCCTTACTTGAAATCATCAATAATCCATCTGATGATATTGATTTCCACTCAAAATATCTTGAATGTATTTTAAGTGAAACAAACAATCACCAAGAAATAACAATTGAAATGAACTAAAATAGAACCTGTCACATGACAGGTTCTATTATTATGCAGGATACGTTAATAAATGTTGGTATAATGCGCCAATTAAATTAGCATCGTTTCTAAACTTGCACACAACGATTTCAGGTTTGTATAAGTATGGAGCTCTTGCAAGAACTTCATCCCAATTTTTCTTGATTAATTCAAGTAATAATGGTTGTGCACTAATTCCTCCACCAATTGCGATTTTTTCACAATCAAAAATAATATGGATATTGAAAGCTTGAATTGCAACTTCTCTAGCAAAACGATCAATTGCTTTGATAACTTTTTCGTTACCTTCTAAAGCCATCGCAAACGTTTGTCTTCCTGTAAATACTTCATCTGTTTCTAGTTCTTCTTGAACACGATTTAATAACCCTTTGATTCCTGTACGACTTGCCCATGACCATCCAGATTCACCAAAATGTTCAATACTTGTTTGTACACCTGAAAATTCTCCAGCACTAAAATGTTTACCTACAATAACTTTATGATCTTTAAT
>JAFZDT010000215.1 GCA_017561055.1 Erysipelotrichaceae bacterium | reverse complement strand
TTCAAGCAAATCTAAGAGGTTTTGGTAAGTAACCTAGAGGGGAATTTCCCCTCTTTTCTTTTTTATGCTATAGTAAAGATGTGGAGGTATTTTATGAACAAAATCAATCTACTAAGTTGTTTACTAATATTTATTCTTTATGCATTTTGTGTACTAAATAATATTGATGTCTTTCTTATATTATGGGCATTATTAGCTATATTAGGTCTATTATTCTTACTTGTTGATGGAATTGGTTTAAATCTATCCAATAAAAAAACAGGTACCTTCCAAGAAATTGCACCTGAAGAAATCAATCGTCAAATTGAACTAAGAAGACAAGCAGCCTTTGATAAATCTAAATTCACTACTTGGATTTGTTATATTGGATTCGCATTATTCCTTTGTTTATTACATACCTATATCTTCTTATAATAAAACAAGCTGACAAATGTCAGCTTTTATTTTACATTTACAACTTGAATACCATTACTTGCCATAATGTCACAAGCAACTTCATTCCACTTCATATGATCATGTACCCCTTCAATACCATAGGTCTCAATCATATTGATTGGTACAATAATACGTTTATCCACCATTTGATGTTCATTAAAATAGGTATTTAAACATAACGCAAACGTTAATACACAAATATCACTACAACAACCCACTAACACCATATCTTGATATTGATCTAAATCATTCTTCAAGATTTCTTGCATAACAGGCGCAAAGAAAGCATTTGTACTATTTTTTAGAACGACTTTTCCATTAATATACCCTTTTAATTCATCAATGACTTCTGATTCCTTAGAACCAATTACACAATGTGTAGGATATGATACAAATTCACGTGCATCTTCAGGATGAGAATCACAAATAAACACACGATTTTCTACCTTTTCTAATAGCATTTGAATATCAGGTACAATATTCATAATCCGAGAATCAGCTAAAGCTCCTTCTTTTACAAAGCCATTAATCATATCAATCACAAATACCACAGGATTCTTCAAATCATAAATATCCATATTTTGAAATTTAGTTAGATATTCTTGTCTCACTTCTGCCATACGATTCACCTCTAATTCAATTATAATCCTTAATCAATATACTGTCTACAAACATCAAAAGCACTCGCAATAGGATACGTAGATAATTTTTCTTTACTTACCCATAATCCATCACATGGATGTTGTAATTCCACCACATATACTTGCATATGCCATTCAATATGCGAAAAGACATGCACATACGATTGTACATATTCATTAGAAATTATGTTCTGACCACTTATCCAATCATTCCCTATTTCATTATAAAACTCATATAAATTCGCTAATAAACCTTTAGAATCTCGTTTACGAATCAAATACCGATTATTACATTTGACAATATATACATTTCGCTGTTCAATTCTTCGCTCTTTCTTCTTCCCTTTTACAGGATAATCATATATTTTTCCCTTTTGATAACTCAAACAAGCATCCGCTATAGGACAAATATTACATCTAGCTGCACCATTTCCAATACAAACACAAGCCCCTAGTTCCATCATAGCTTGATTAAAATCACCACTCGTATTAGGAATTAAAGCATCCAACTGTTTTTTAACATAATCCTTCGTCTTTTGTTTACTAATATCTTCATCCAACATAAACAAACGACTAAATACTCGTAATACATTCCCATCCACAGCACTTTGTTTTTCATTATGACAAATACTACTAATTGCTGCTGCCGTATAACTACCAATACCCGGTAATTCTAACAACTCCTCATATGATTTAGGTAATTCTCCATTATAATGTTCTAAACAATATTTCGCACACTTATGAATATTCCTTGCTCGATTATAATACCCCAAACCTTCCCAACACTTTAAGACTTCCATTTCATCCGCATTCGCCAAAGCTTCAATACTTGGAAAATGAGCTAACCAACGGTGATAATAGTCAATTACCACTTCTACACGTGTTTGTTGTAACATAATTTCTGAAATCCATACATGATATGGATCTATATTTCTTCTCCATGGTAAATCACGCTTTTCTTGGTTATACCATGCTAATAATTGTTCTTGCCACATATACATCCCTCATGCGTTAGTATAGCACAAACTACACGATTTTTTACGTTTTGTGCTTTTGAAAATGTAGGCAAAGTGATACAATTAAAAACATAGAGTTCGAGGTGCACATTATGAAATATGACTACTATTTATCCAATATAAAAAACTATTTCTTAGTTATTGGCGGAACTATTTTATATGCTATCGCCGTTAATATTTTTATCGTTCCTTTAGGTTTATATAACTCAGGAGTATTAGGGATTGCCCAAATTATTCGTACATTATTCTTAAATATTACCCATTTAGAATTTTCATTTGATATTGCTGGTATTCTTTATTTCTTTATTAATATTCCATTATTCTTAATTGGATACCGCTCAATTTCTAAACCATTTATTAAGAAAACATTATTAGCTGTTGCATTACAAACACTATTATTATCTGTAATTCCAATTCCAACAACACCAATTATGAATGATATGTTATCTAATATTTTAATTGGTGCTGTACTTGCTGGTGTTGGTTGTGGCGCTTGTTTAATGGCAGAAGCTTGTATTGGTGGAACTGATATTTTAGGTATGTATGCAGCGATTCATTGGAAAAAGATGTCTGTAGGTAAACTTACAAGTTTTATTAATATCTGTATTTATGTATGTTGTGCATTATTATTTAATATTCAAGTTGCTTTATATTCTGCTTTATTCTCTATTGTAATGGGATTAGTTATTGATAAAACACACTTACAAAACATTGAATTAAGTGTCATGATTTTCACTAAAAAAGCAGAAATTGCTCCGATGATTTTAAAAGATATGCATCGTGGAGTTACTTGTTGGGATGGACAAGGCGCTTATACAAAAGATGATGTTCATGTTTTAGTTACTGTTATTTCTAAATATGAATTAGAAGCATTAAAAGACAATATTCAAGAATTAGATCCAAATGCCTTTATTATTGTACATGAAGGTTTACAAGTTACAGGTGGCTTTGAAAAGCGTTTAGTACGCTAGGAGGTAGTTATGAATACACAAGAATTACTAAATAAATACAACGAATGGGAATTAAAACTAAGTGCTTATACTTTAGCTTTAAGTACTATGGGTTTTGATTCTAGAACGATTGCTCCAACAAATGGAAGTGCATATCGTAACAAGCGTAATGCCTTTTTAGTTGGTGAATATTTCTCTATTGTTAATGATGAAGAAATATTAGATGTAATGAAACAATTAAGCACAAAAGAAGATTTAGATGAAGAAACAAAACGTGCTATCAACTATCGTTTAGCTGATATTGCTAAAATCAATTGTATTCCTAAAGACGAGTATGTAAAATACGATGAATTAGCTTCTATTAGTTATGATAAATGGTATGAAGCGAAACATAATAATGACTATGCCCTATTTGAACCATATTTAAAAGAAACCATCTTAACTAAAAAACGTTTCCTAGAATATCGTAATAAAAATGATGCATTATACAATCTTGCACTAGATGATTATGAAATGGGTATGACTATGGAAGAATATGATGAATTCTTTAGCTTAATTAAAGAAAAACTTGTACCATTAATTCATCAAATTAGTCAAAAACAAGATGTAGTAGACACTTCTTTCTTTAATCAAAAATTTGATATTGAAAAACAAAGAATCTTTATGAATCAAATGATGGACTATTTAGGATTCACAAAAGATTGGGGTTATTTATCAGAAAGTGAACATCCATTTACTAGTGGTTTCTCAATTAATGATGTTCGTATTACTACTCGTTATATTGAAGATAATCTAATTTCTAGTATCTTTTCTATTATTCACGAAATTGGACATGCGACCTATAATCATCAAATTGATGAACGCTTTGATGGAACATACTTAGCAGATAACATTACAAGCGGTTTACATGAATCACAATCTCGCTTATTTGAGAACTATTTAGGACGTTCTGATGCCTTCTGGGATAACAACTATCAAACATTACAAAACCTTTTCCCAGAGCAATTAAAAGACGTTACACAAGAAATGTTTGTAAGAGCAATCAATGCTTCATGCCCTTCATTAATTCGTACAGAAGCGGATGAATTAACCTATCCTATTCATATTTATATTCGTTATGAAATGGAAAAAGCGATTATGGATGGTTCAATGACATTAGAACAACTTAATGAAAAATGGAAAGATCTATACGAAGAAAACTTAGGTATTCGTCCAGATACAGATACGGATGGTATCTTACAAGATGTGCACTGGTCAGATGGTTCTTTCGGTTACTTCCCTACTTACGCTTTAGGTAGTGCATATGCTGCTCAATTCTACCAAGCTATGAGAAAAGACATTGATGTCGATGATTGCTTGCGCAATAACAACTTCAATGCAATTAAGTTATGGTTAAAAGAACACATTCATAAAGATGGTGGTTTATTAACACCAAAAGAAGTATTACTTCGTGCAACAAATGAACCATTCAACCCAAACTACTACATCGACTATTTAACAAACAAATATAAAAAGCTATATAACATTGACTAATAAAAAATACCTGTTGAACTACATCAACAGGTATTTTTTTAATCAAACAATTCATGTGTTAAGATAATATGCACACCACGATATTCTTCCATAATATTCATCATATGGTCAGAAACACGTTCAATGTCTGTCATAATTTGAGAGAAAATCACACAATCCTTCGCATCTAATTTTCCTTCACGCATGCGTTCAATTTGTTTTTCACGATAAGATGCTGTTAAATTATCGATCGCTTCTTCAATTTCTTCAATGCGATCACAGTTACTAGATAATGTTTCTTCAGTCATACTAAATAATAATGTGAAACTTTCTTTTAATAATTCTTTTAATTCACGTAATTCTTCAACAATACTAATTTGTACTTTCAAGCCATTTTCTTTAGATTTTTCTTGATATTGTGCAATATTTAATGCATGGTCTCCAATACGTTCAATGTCCGCAAAAGATTTATACAACCCATTCACAATCGCACTTTCTGTTTTATTCATATTTAATAAAGAAACTTGAGACATATACTTCGCTACTTCAAAGTTAATTAAATTGATATGATCTTCTCGTTTATCAATTTTCTCATACTCAAATTCTTTACCATATACACCACCTAAGGCTTCAATTAAATTATCTTTTGCTAAATTTAACATAGATTGCGCTTCTAAACGTAAATTTTGAATAGCCAATGGAACATTCCCAATATTGTTTTGATCAATGAATTGTAATTGAATACCAGAATCTTCTTGTTCTTCAGGTAATATTGGAAGTACCATTTCAGGTAATTTAGCTAACTTATAGCCAAATGGAATTAATAACAATGTAGTCGCAATATTGAAAATCGTATGTGTATTCGCAATTTGAGCCGCAGGATTTGTAGTAAATGCTTCCATCCAAGTCACAAATGGTACAAATTGAATAAATAACATAAATAATGCTGTACCAATCAAGTTAAATGACAAGTGAATGACAGTAGCACGTTTCGCATTACGACTAGCTCCTAAAGATGCAATTACTGAAGTAATACAAGTACCAATATTTTGACCAAATATAATATAAATAGAACTGCTTAATGGAATCAATCCACCCATAGCTAAAGTTTGTAAAATACCAACAGAAGCTGATGAACTTTGAATTAAAGCCGTAAATCCAGCACCAAATAACACTGCCACAAAAGGATTTGAAATCGTTGTCATAAGATCAATGAAAGCAGGTTCATTACGTAAAGGTCCCATTGCCCCACTCATTGTGCTCATACCAATAAACAAAATACCTAAACCAGCAAGAATTTCCCCAAAACTATTCACTTTCTTATTTTTAATAAACGTAACCATTACTACACCAAGAATAGCCATTAAAGGTGCCATTTCAGATACATTTAACGCCACCAATTGACCAGTAATCGTTGTACCAATATTCGCTCCCATAATGATCCAAACCGCTTGTGATAACGTCATTAACTTAGAGTTAACAAACCCAACAACCATTACCGTTGTTGCACTAGAACTTTGTACAACAGCAGTAATTAAAGCGCCAACAATAATTCCTAAAAAACGATTACTCGTTAATTTTTCTAAAATAGTTTTCATACGATCGCCAGCAGCTTCTTCAAGCCCATCACTCATCATATGCATACCATATAAGAATAAAGCCAATCCTCCTAATAAGGATAAAATATTTTCAATAGTCATAATCTATCTCCTCACATATACATTTATTATTTTAACAAAACAAATGTTTACTTATGTAAAAAGTATGTAAAAAAAAGAACCCTTAATGGGTTCTAATACTATTGATTAAAAATTTCATCCTTTAAAGAAATATGTACACCATAATACTCTTGCATAATATTCATCAAATGGTCAGATACACGTTCAATATCCGTCATAACTTGAGAGAAAATTACACAATCAGTCGCATCCAATTTACCTTCACGTAAACGAACAATTTGCTTTTCTCTATAAGAAGCTGTTAATTTATCGATTTCATCTTCAATTTCTTCAATTCTTTGAGAATTCATCTCAATAGAATCTTGATCCATATTCAAAATCAAATCAAAACTTTCTTTTAACAATTCTTTTAATTCACGCAACTCTTCAACAATACTTGCTTGCAATTTCAAACCATTTTCATTTGCAGTTTGTTGATATTGTGCAATATTCAATGCATGGTCACCAAT
>JAFZDT010000023.1 GCA_017561055.1 Erysipelotrichaceae bacterium | reverse complement strand
TCAATATTCTAAATTAGCGACAGTATTCGACATTTGCCTTTCTTACAATGTACGTATAAAGAAGGAGGGTTTAAATAATGAAAGGACCTGGAATTAAAGAGTATTTGGAAGTTTTAATGAATAGAAAGAATAAGGCAGTAGAAGAAGGAGAGGAATATTTAATTATAAATTCTAAAGAGTTACATGCTGAAATATCTGAAAATTTTGCAACGATGCCTACTTGTTGTCAAGCTATGTATAAGGTGATGTTAGAGGGTGATGAAATAATTCAAAAGCCTAAAGGTGAAACGGGTTTTGGATCTCATTTAACTATTCGTTATGATTTAAGGGATATGGAAAATCGTAGAGCTTATTTTGAAGCAAAGAAACGTGGACGTCCAATGAAGAGTGAAGAGGAAAAGATTCGTGCAAAACGTTTAAAACAAGGTTTATCCGCAATTGATTTATCTGAGATCTGTACAACTTGGCTATTAGATAAAGGATGGGATGTAACAGGTATTAATGGAAAGTTAGTTGCAGTAAAAGAAGACGAACGATGGGTAATCGATATTCATGGTATGAAACGTGGAAGAAAGCAATCATTACCAGCGAAGATGAATGATATCTTAAAACAAATGGAGGATGGTAATACTCGATATAGTATGGCAATGAATGATTCTTTGAGTTATCGTCGACAATGGAATCAAATACCACATGTAGTTAAAGAAAAGTTGAATGTTAGTGTCTTATTAGCAGATAAAAAAGGAAATGTTGTTGAATATTAAATAATATAAAAAAGAAGACTACATATGTAGTCTTCTTCTATTTATTGGAATTATAATAAAGATTTGTATAATTCTTTAATTTCTTCAACACTTGTTGGTCTTGGGTTACCTGGACGGCAAGCATCTGCGAATGCTGATTCACTTAAGAAATCTAAATCTTCTTCTTTTACGATTTCTTTTAAGTCTGCTGGAATACCAACATCTGTAGATAATTTTTTAACAGCATCGATAGCAGCTTTTCTATAAGCTTCTTGATCCATACCTGTTGTATCAACACCCATAGCTTCAGCGATGTGTTTATATTTTTCACCTGTATATGGAGCATTGTATTCCATAACTGTTGGTAAAATAATAGCGTTTGCTACACCGTGAGGAGTATCATATAAAGCACCTAATGGGTGAGCCATTGAGTGAACGATACCTAAACCTACGTTAGAGAATCCCATACCAGCAACGTATTGACCTAATGCCATGCCTTCCATACCAACAGGATCACCATTTACAGCTCCTCTTAAAGAACGACCAATAATTTCGATAGCTTTGATGTGGAACATATCACTTAATTCCCAAGCACCACCTGTAATGTAACCTTCGATAGCATGTGTTAATGCATCCATACCTGTAGCAGCTGCTAATGATTTAGGCATTGTAGACATCATATCTGGATCTACGAAAGCAACTTGTGGAATGTCATGAACGTCTACACAAACCATTTTGCGGTCTTTTTCAACGTCAGTAATTACATAGTTGATTGTAACTTCAGCAGCTGTACCACTTGTTGTAGGAACTGCGAAAATTGGTGTACAAGGATTTTTAGTAGGCGCAACACCTTCTAAACTTCTTACATCAGAGAATTCTGGGTTTCTATCAATAATACCAACTGCTTTAGCTGTATCCATTGAAGAACCACCACCGATAGCGATAATATAATCAGCTTCAGCAGCTTTTAAAGCTTTAACACCAGCTTGAACATTTTCAATAGTTGGGTTTGGTTTAATTTCTGTAAACATTTCATAAGCTAATCCAGCTTCATCTAATAAAGATGTAACTTTTTGAGTAACGTTGAATTTTACTAAATCTGGATCTGAGCATACTAATGCTTTTTTGAATCCTCTTGCTTTAGCTTCAGTAACGATTGCTTGAATCGCACCTTTACCATGATAACTTGTTTCATTTAATACAAATCTGTTTGCCATTTAAATATCTCCTTTGTTAATTTTTTATCAAGCACAATTATTTTACTACTAGTGTAATGAAAAATAAAGATAAAAAGTGAAAAAATTATCAAGTAATAGAAAAGTGGTCATTCTATGATTCATAGGGTGAATTAAAATATAAAATTGATAAAATATGAATAGGTGATAATAATGGATGCAAAACAAGTAGGCTTATTTATACAAGAATTAAGAAAAGAAAAAGGAATAACACAAAAAGAATTGGCGGATATATTACATGTTTCCGATAAAACAATCT
Organism: Erysipelotrichaceae bacterium; assembly: GCA_017561055.1. Classification (GTDB taxonomy): domain Bacteria; phylum Bacillota_I; class Bacilli_A; order Erysipelotrichales; family Erysipelotrichaceae; genus RGIG4607. The sequence goes on along the minus strand of JAFZDT010000023.1, from coordinate 16,859 downwards.
CTAGATGGGAAACTGGAAAAGGATATCCAGAAGTATCTTTGATGAAAGCGATCAGTGAGTATTTTGAGATTACAGTTACTGAATTATTAAGTGGTTGTCGTTTGTCGACTATAGAATATAAAGAACATAGTGAAGATATATTAGTTACATCGTTAAGTAAAAATCGTAAACGGCATATATTAGAATATATATTGTATGCAATTATTGCATTATTTCTAATTATATATATAGGACTCATGACAGGTAATTATAATACTTCATTAGAAGTATTGATTGTATTTGTGTCTATATTAATTACAGCTGATCAAATTAAAAAGAAACGAGTTAAGATTTTGATTATAATTCTTATATTTAGTGTGTTTGTAATCGTTGGTGGCGTAACGATTCGAAAAGATCAATATCAAATAGGCAAGGAATTAGGATATTCATTAGGAAAAGAGTTAAATAAACAAGATATTATCAACTCTACAAATGTAGTTTTTGAATATGCTGATAGAATATGCCCTTATGAATACGGAACGAATGAATGGAAAGGATTCATAATGGGATTTCAAGATGGATTTACAGAAAATGAGTAGAAGAATTTCATAAACCTGTGGTAACATTAAATTAAAGAATTACAAGGAGATCATTTGTATGAAATATGATTTTACAACAGTAGCGAATCGTAGAAATATTGGAGCTGGTAAATGGGAGTTAATGTTAGAAAAGAATCCTAATGCTGCTGAAGGGGTTATTCCTTATTCTGTAGCAGATATGGAATTCTATAATGCGCCAGAATTAATGAATGGTTTAGCTAAATATGCTATGCAACCAATTTATGGTTATACAAGTCCTATGGATACTTACTATAATGCGGTTATTGATTACATGAAAAAATATCATAATTGGGAGATTCAAAAAGAGTGGATTTGTCCTACTAGTGGTGTTGTTGGTGCATTAAATGACTTGGTTAGAACATTAACAGAACCAGGTGATGGTGTTGTAATTATGCGTCCAGTATATTATCCATTCTCAAGTGCTATTACTAGAAATAATCGTAATTTAGTAAATGTTCCATTAATTAATAATAATGGAAGATATGAAATTGATTTTGAAGCGTTTGATCAAGCAACAAAACCTGAAGAAGTAAAGATGTTTATTTTATGTAGTCCACATAATCCAATTGGTAGAGTTTGGACAAAAGATGAATTACGTAAAATGGGAGATATTTGTGTTAAAAATAATATCATTATTATTTCTGATGAAATTCATTTTGATTTTATTATGGATAAACATGAGCATACAGTAATCTCTACACTTAGTGAAGAGATTGCAAAAAGAACCGTTGTTTGTACAGCACCAAGTAAAACATTTAACTTAGGTGGTGTAAAGGTATCAAATATTATTATTCAAAATCCAGAATATCGTGAAAAATATGTAGCAGTTACGCATAGTCTAAATACATTTGCTTATAAGACATGTGAAATTGTATATACAGAATGTCGTAATTGGTTTGAAGAATTGATGGAAGTTTTACATGAAAACAAGAAATTAGTGGAAGATTTTATTGCAGAACATCTACCAATGATTAAAGTATATCCATTAGAAGGTACATATTTAATGTGGTTGGATTGTAGAGCATTGGGATTAAGTAACGAAGAATTAGAAAAATTAATGTTAAAGCATGATTTATATTTAGATGAGGGATATCTATTTGGAGAAGAAGGATCTGGCTTTGAACGTTGGAATATTGCTTGTCCAAAGCAAGAACTTCTAGCTGGATTAGAAAGATTTAAAGCAGCAATTGAAACACTCTAGTTACTAGAGTGTTTTATTTTTGGGATAAACTAGAAACAAACTTGAGACAAAAGTAACTGTAATTTCCATTATGATATTTATGCCTCCAATAAAGTAAAGGAGGTGAAGATAATGGAGGTTACAATAGCTATTTTATCATCCATTGTTTCTAGCTTGTTGGTATACATAATTATAAAGTATATCGAAGATAGGTGAAGAAACAAAAAAGGGAATGTCGCATATTCCCTTTTTTTGCATAAGTTACAATAACTATTCTAGCAAAGAGATTATAACAAATACCTATTATGAAAACAATGTCTAGTTTATCAATCAACTGTAATACAAATGTAACTTGTTGAAGTATTGGGGTATAAGGAATATAATTATACTAATGAATTAGGAGGAGCGAGTATGAGTAAATTAATGTTTAGTAGTGACTATATGGAAGGGGCTCATCCAAGAATTATTGAAAAACTAATGGAAATTAATTTTGACAAAAATTCAGGCTATGGAATGGATGATTATTGTCAAAGTGCTAAGGAAAAGATTCGTAAAGCTTGTGAATGTGAAGATGCACAAGTTCATTTTTTAGTTGGAGGTACACAAGCGAATAAGGTGGTAATCACTTCATTCTTACAACATTATGAAGGTGTTGTTTCAGCAGATAGTGGCCATATTGCAGTTCATGAAGCTGGAGCTATTGAAAATAGTGGTCATAAAGTTTTAACAATTAAAAATAAGAATGGGAAATTGATGGCAGAAGATGTAAGAGATTTTGTTAAAGGATTTTATCAAGATGAAACATGTGATCATATGGTATTCCCTGGAATGGTATATATTTCTCATCCAACAGAAACTGGAACATTATATACATTAGCTGAATTAGAAGCTTTACGTAAGGTATGTGATGAATATAATATGCATTTCTTTATGGATGGTGCTCGATTAGGGTATGGTCTAGTTGCAAGTGATACGGATGTAACTTTAGCGGATATTGCAAGACTTTGTGATGTGTTCTATATTGGTGGTACAAAGGTTGGTGCATTCTTTGGTGAAGCGGTTGTAATTAGTAGACCTAATAAAGTGAAGCATTTCTTTACATCAATGAAACAAAATGGTGCTTTATTAGCTAAAGGTTGGTTATTAGGTGTTCAATTCGATACTTTATTTACTGATGATTTGTATATGAGTATTTCTAAAAATGCCATTGAATGTGCATATATGTTAAAACAAGGATTATTAGATAAAGGATATACATTATTTGCGGATTCTAGTACAAATCAACAATTTGTAATTGTTACAAATGATAAATTAAAAGAATTACGTGAAAAAGTTGTATTCAATGTTTGGGAAAAAGTAGATGAAGAACATACGGCTATTCGTTTTGTTACAAGTTGGGCAACAACAAAAGAACAAGTAAGTCAATTATTAAGTTATCTATAGGGAGGTTATATGGAAAAGAAACAGAAAGGAATTCTCTTTCCGTATTTATGGAAATATAAGTTCTCATATCTTCTAGGATTATTAACACTATTAGTAGTTGATTATATGAGTTTATATATTCCACAGTTAACGGGAGATATTACCGATGGATTGAGTACAGGAACCTTGGATATAAAAGGGGCTGGAAGATTGTGTTTATACATTTTGTTATGTGCAGCAATCATTGCGGCTGGTAGATTCTTATACCGCTATTTCATTTTTGGTTCTGCTCGTAAAATTGAGTTAGAAATTCGTAACTCTATGTTTGCGAAATTAGAAACTTTGTCTCAAAGATTCTATAATGAAAATAAAACAGGAGATTTGATGACACATTTCGTCAATGATTTACAAGCAACACGTATGGCAATTGGTCCTGCAATTATTTCAATGTTTGATGCGATTGTTATGACAGCTATGGTACTTTATACCATGATGTTTGAAGTAGACTTGAAATTAACATTAATGACTTTGTTCCCAATGTTAATTATTGCGGTTGGTGGATATTTCTTTGGTGAAGCATTTGATAAACGTTTTGGTGAAAAGCAAGCAGCTTTTGCGAAGATGAGTGATCAAGTACAAGAAAGTATCTCTGGTGAAAGAGTAATTAAAGCATTTACTCAAGAAAAGTTACAATCTAAAGTATTTGCGGAAATTAATGATAATAATAGACATAAAAACTTAAGAGTTGTTAAGTTAATGGCAACGGCATTCCCATTCTTGGAATTTGTTGTAGGAACAACGTATGTAATAACACTTGTATATGGTGGTTATTTGACATTATATGGTGAAATTACATTAGGTCAATTTATTGCCTTTAACCAATATATCGGTATGCTTGTATGGCCAATGATTGCATTTGGAGATATGATTACTTCTGTTGCGCAAGCTCGTGCAGCAATTGGTCGTATTCGTCATATCTATGATGAAGTACCTGATATTCAAGATGCTGAGGATTGTGTAGCTGTTTCTGAAATTAAAGGTGATATTCGATTTGAAGATGTTACATTTGCTTATACAAAAGATGGACAAACAGTATTAGAAGATATTTCTATACATGTAAAGCCAGGTGAAACATTAGCCATCCTTGGTAGAACAGGTGCAGGTAAAACTACATTTGTAAACCTAGTAACAAGAATGTATGATACAACAAATGGAACTATATATATTGATGGACATGATATTCGAAAGATTCCATTAATAACTTTACGAGAAAATATCGCATATGTTCCACAAGATAATTTTATGTTCTCTGATACATTAGTGAACAATATTAAATTTGGTAATCTTGATGCTTCTATGGATGAAGTAATTGAAGTATGTGAAGTTGCATGTATTCATGATAATATTATGGATTTCCCTGAAAAATATGAAACTATGGTTGGAGAACGTGGCGTCACTTTATCAGGTGGACAAAAACAACGCAGTTCTATTGCTAGAGCATTATTAAAGAAATCTCCGATATTAATTATGGATGATTCCTTAAGTGCGGTAGATACAGATACTGAAGCACAAATTTTAGAAAATTTACACAAATTAAATGGTCAACAAACCAAACTTATGATTGCACATCGTGTTTCGACGGTTCAACATGCAGATCACATCTTAGTATTAGATGAAGGTAAGATTGTTGAATATGGAACACATGATGAGTTAATGGCTAAGAATGGAATTTTCCGTTCAATGTATGAAAAACAACAACTTGAGAAAGAGTTGGCTAAAGTATAAGGGGGTGTGAGATTATGGCAATGATGGTAGATGAAAAAGACGATATTCATTATGAGGGTAATCTTACATCAAGATTGATGAAATATATCATGCGTTATCCAAAACCAATGATATTCTCATTATTATTGGTATTAGCTGTTATTGGGGTCGAACTTTTTAGACCAACTTTAATTGCGGATGCTATTGATAATCATATTGAAGGATATAATATTCCTTATGCTGTTGTGGAAGAAAGTGAAGAAGCTACATTATTTAGAGATACCTATTTAATAAAAGGTGGTTCTTCATATCGATATGCACAATTAGTATTATATGAAGATGTCTATTATTATTTTGATACATTAACAAGTCAAGAAAGCAATGTTTTATATGAATTGTCATCTAATACATTTACTCCTGTAAAGTGTGATGGAAATTCGATTGAAATTGTTGAAAATAATATGACATTTACTGGTGAGGCGTTGTCTGTGCCAGAATTAAAACAATTACGCAGTAGTGACTTAAGTGGTATTGTTAGAATTGCTATTATATATGGTGTATTAATGATACTTGGTATGGTTGCCTCTGTAATGCAAACATGGACATTACAAAAAACAGGACAACAAATTATTTATGAAATTCGTCAAGAATTATATGATCATGTACATGCACTACCATTACGATTCTTTGATACACATCCAGCAGGAAGAATCGTTACTCGTATTACTAATGATGTAGAATCTCTACATGATATGTATGCGAATATCTTAGTTAGATTATTTAGAAGTTGTGTAAAGATTATTGGTTTGGCAGTGGTAATGTTGATGTTAGATTGGAAATTAGCATTATATTCATTTGTAATGTTACCAGTTATTTTGGTATTAACATATTACTTTAGAACGGTTAGTCGTAAATTGTATCGTGTGGTTCGTACGAAAATTAGTACATTAAATACATTCTTATCAGAAAATATTTCTGGTATGCGTTTGATTCAAATATTTGCTAGAGAACAAAAGAAATATGAAGAGTTTGAAGAAAGAAGTCATGATTTATATAAAGCATATGTAAGAGAAATTATGAACTTTGCGACATTTAGACCATTAATCTATCTTGTTTCTCAAATAGCATTGGTTATTGTTTTATTTAAAGGAAGTAATTACGTTATTCTTCAAACAATTAGTATTGGTACAATGTATATCTTTATTAACTATATCAATAGTTTCTTCGAACCAATTCAAGATTTAGCAGAACAATTTTCAACATTGCAAAATGCATTTGCTTCTGCAGAAAAGATTTTTACATTATTAGATGAAAAGAATACAATAATTGAATCAAATCAACCATATAGAACAAAAGATATTCAAGGAAAAATTGAATTTAAAAATGTATGGTTTGCATACGAAGGTGATGATTATGTATTACGTGATGTTAGTTTTGTAATTGAACCTGGTAAAACAGTTGCCTTTGTTGGGGCTACTGGTGCTGGTAAATCAAGTATTCTAAACTTAATTGGTAGATATTATGATATTCAAAAAGGACAAATCCTTATTGATGATGTGGATATTAAAGAATGGAGTATAGAAGCATTACGTGGTTTCATTGGTCAAGTACAACAAGATGTATTTATCTTTACCGGAGATATTAAGAGTAATATTCGTTTATTAAATGAAGAGATTACAGATGATAAGATTAGTGAAGCAGCAAAATATGTAAATGCAGCATACTTTATTGAAAATTTACCAAATCAATATGATGAATCTGTTAGTGAAAGAGGTTCTACATTATCTGCAGGACAACGTCAGTTATTATCATTTGCTAGAACATTAGCATTTGATCCAAAAATCTTAGTTATGGATGAAGCGACTGCTAATATTGATACAGAAACAGAATTATTGATTCAAGAAGCTTTAGAAAAGATGATGGATGGTAGAACCACAATTATGGTTGCACACCGTTTATCAACGATTCAGCATGCAGATAATATTATTGTTATGCATAAAGGAAAAGTTAGAGAGATGGGTACTCATCAAGAGTTATTAGCTCAAGATGGTATTTATCGTAAATTATATGAACTACAATTGTATAGTGTATAAATTCTTAAATTAAATACTTATTATTGAAATATCTATCGATCTGATAGATATTTTTTTTGTTTAAATTGATGAAAATCATGTATTTTTAGGTAAAAATAGCTTCTCTAATTTGCAATTAGAAGAATAGTTATCTTAGAAATGATAATTAAATGCAAATTAGAGAGGTTTTTTAGTAGTAAAAAATAAGAAATTAATATAAAATAGCACACATTTGAAGTTAAAACTAAATTTAATTTAAATATAAATAAGTAAAAAAATTATGTATATGAAAGTATAATGGTAGTGTAATTATAATGTTAAAATAACAAATTAATTAAAGTTCTTAAATTATAAAAACTCTATTAAAAGTTTAGAGAATTAATGATTTTAGAAAAATAAAGAAGAAATGGTAATTTCTAATAGAAGTTATGTAAAGAAGGATATTTGAGTGGGAAAATCATTTTTTTGATACTCATACATGAAGCAAACATGACAAAAAAAACGAACATATCGTCTGGCACTTTGATGAATAAAAAAGTTGAAACGATGTATTTAAAATGAATGAATATAGGAAGATGAAGTTAAATTTATATAAACTTAGTAAGAAAAAGGAAATTTGTTAATTATTAAAAACTCTATATAAACAATAGAGAAATGTGATATTAACGAAATTTGAAATGTTGATAGAAACAAGGGATTTAGATTTGTAAAATGTATAAAAATGAATGATTAGATGAATTAAAATTAGTAATATAAATGATAAAAATATAGTTCATTTTATATAAAAGAATTAAATTTAACTTTAGAAAATATATTTATTTTCAATAAAATATATGCTTATTTTAAGTGTATTTTGTATAAATAGTACATAGTTTTATCAGTTTAAAATTTCTATTTTTCTGTATGTTCTTTTACATTAAAAAATAACAAAATATAAATATAAGACTATAATTTTACTAGTCATTTATATATAGTTACTAAATGGTCTAATCTTGTAGATATAAACTTTGAAAATAACAATTATTTATACAATAATAGATAAATTTGTAAATCGTGATATAGTAGATATGAAAAAGAGTTGGTGATGTTATGAAACGTTTTTTACCAGAGGGTATTAGTAGAGAAGATAGAACAAAATTATTAAATAATAGAATGCGAGAAGTCGTTCCGTCGATTTGCATTGAGCGTGCGAGAATTGTTACTGATAGTTATATGAAGACAGAAGGTTTACCTTTCATTATTCGAAGAGCACAAGCTTTGAAAGATATGTTAGAAAATATGACAATCTTCATTGATGAGGAAGAACTAATCGTTGGTAATCATGGTTCTAGAGCAAGAGCTGCATTAATATTCCCAGAATTTGGTCTATTTACGTCGACTGAACTAGATTTAATGCCAATTCGTAAGGTTGATACTTTACAAATTACTGAGGAAGATAAAAAAGAGTTATTACAAAACATATATCCATATTGGAAGGATCTTTGTACAGATAGTTATATTAGAAACTACGTAGATGAAGAAATTATGGATGTATTGGATTCTGATTACCGAGTGTTTAATCCTCTTAGTAGAGCTAGAAGTGGATATGGTCATTATTTACCTAATATAGAAAAAATCATTAAATATGGTTTTAAGCAAATTGAAAAAGAAGCAATTGGAAAAGATTCAGATTTTTATAAAGCGGTATTAATAGTGTGTGAAGGAGTTAAAATATTCCAAAATAGATTTAGAAATCTAGCTTTACAAATGGCGACTGAATGCAAAGATTCCAGAAGAAGACAAGAATTGGAAATGATTGCTGAAAATTGTCGTAAAGTTCCATATGAACCAGCAGAAACTTTCTTTGAGGCGTTGCAGTCATACTGGTTTACAATCTTAATTGATTATTGTGGACAAAATGGATCTGCTATTTCTGGAGGAAGAGTGGATCAAATTTTCTATCCATATTACAAAAAAGATATTGATAATGGAATCATGAATAAGGAAGAAGCTAGGGAATTGTTAGAAGCTTTATGGGTAAAGCATAGTGATATCATTAAAGCTGGAACATATTCTAGTGCTAAAAACAATGGTGGTTTTGCGACAACGATTAACTTTGTTATTGGTGGTTTGGATGAACATGGTAATGATGTAGTTAATGAATTGTCTTATTTATGCTTAGATGTCGAAGAAGAAGTATTTAATTCAGAGCCAAATACTAGTATTCGATTATCAAAAAAGAATCCAGATGCTTTTATTAAACGAGTATTAGAGGTATTGGTACATAGAGAAGGTGGTAAATTACCATTCTTTAATGATGAAGTTATAATACCAGCATTAATGAATGATGGTTATACATTAGAAGAAGCTAGAAATTATGCGATAGTAGGTTGTGTAGAGCCAACTGGCTATGGTAATACCATGGGAAGAACAAATAGTTGTTATTTCAATTTAGCTAAGTGTCTTGAGTTAGCTTTATATAATGGTGTGTGTCAAATGTCGACCAAACAAATGGGCCCCAAAACAGGTACAGACTTTTCTTCTTTTGAAGATGTATTAAAAGCATATGAAACACAGGTTGAATTTTTTGTTAAGATGATGGTCGAATCATTGAATGGCATTGAAAGAATTCATAAAGAATATGGACAACATATTTATTGTTCCATGTTATTAGATGGATGTATGGAAAAAGGAATTGATTGTACAAGTGGTGGAGCGAAATATGATTTTGCTGGAGTACAAGGTGTTGGTCTTGTTGATGTGGCTGATTCATTAACAGCTTTAAAACAATTGGTGTTTGATGAACAAATTATAGATATTAATGATATCTTACAATGCCTTCCTAATGACTATAAAGATAATGAAATACTAAGACAAGTTGTTTTACATAAGGCGACCAAGTATGGAAATGATAATGATGAAGCAGATCAAATGGCTGCTTATGTCGCAAATCATTATTGTAAAACAGTTAGAAAATATAAAACATTAAATGGTGGAACATATCGACCAGGGTTATTCTGTTTATCGAGCAACACACCATTAGGTAAGCAAGTAGGTGCATTACCGAGTGGAAGAAATAGTGGTGTACCTTTAGCTGATGGCGGGGTGTCACCAAAACATGGTATGGATACTTTAGGACCAACAGCTTCTAGTAAAAGCGTTTCAAAAGTAGACCACGCACAAGCATCAAATGGAGTTAACTTCAATTTAAAGTTTATGCCAACAATTTTAAAAACAGAAAGTGATCGACAAAAATTAAGTGATGTTATTAGAACTTATTTTTCTCTAGGAGGAATGCATATTCAATTTAATATTCTATCAACAGAGAAGTTATTGGAGGCACAAAAAGATCCAGATAAATATCGAAGCTTAGTTGTTAGGGTTGCAGGGTACAGTGCATTCTTTGTTGAGTTGGATAAAGATATCCAAGATGAAATTATTAGTCGTACTATGATTGGAGCATAATATGAAGGGAAATGTATTTGATATTCAAAGATATAGTATTCATGACGGAAAAGGAATACGTACAGTTGTATTTTTAAAGGGATGTCCACTACGCTGCAAGTGGTGTGCTAATCCAGAATCATGGAAATTAGAGCCACAATTATTCTATAAAAAGACAAGTTGTATTCATTGCCATATGTGTATAGATACTTGTCAAAACTCTGAAGTAACATTAGAGAATGATGAAATTAAGATTTCTAGTGGAAATTATGATTTTGTAAGAGTTTGTCCAACAGAAGCATTGAGTGTAAAAGGAAAATGGATGACTGTTGAAGAGGTAATGAAAGAAATTCGTAAGGACATACCGTTCTATGATCAAAGTAATGGTGGAGTTACTATTAGTGGTGGTGAACCGTTACGACAATATGAGTTTACAAAAGAACTTTTAAAAGCGTGTAAGCAAGAAGGAATATCCACAGCTGTAGAAACAACAGGACATGTAGATACAAAAGCATTGAAAGAAATTGTACCTTTTGTGGATTTATTCTTATATGATATCAAGATGTTGGATTCAGACAAACACAAAGAATGGGCAGGTGTTGGTAATGCTTTAATATTACATAATTTAAAAGAGATTAGTAATAAAGCTGATATTATGGTGCGAACACCAATGATTCCTAATGTGAATGATACCAAGGAAGATATTCAAGCAATATTAGATTATTTAAAAGAATGTAATATTAAGAAATATAGTATATTACCATTTCATCAATATGGTAGTAATAAATATGAGGCTATACAAATACCTTATGAAATGCATGATGTAAAAATGCATAGTGAAGAATATGTTGAAGAAATAAAAGAATATATAAAAATGCAAGGATTTAGTGAAGAATTCTAGTTGATTACTAGAATTCTTTTTTTCTTTGTGGGTATTTATAATGCATGTTTGTGAAAAAAATGATATATTATTATGGAAGAAATAAGGAGGATTTTTCTTATGGTTAAAAAACCAGTTGTATTAGTAGTAATGGATGGAATTGGATTAACTGATAAAGAGTATGGAAATGCTGTTAAAAATGCATATACACCTACTTTAGATCGTTTAATGGCTACATGTCCTACAACAGCAATCAAAGCACACGGTGTTGCGGTTGGTTTACCTTCAGATGCTGATATGGGTAACTCAGAAGTTGGACATAACGCATTAGGATGTGGACAAATTTATAGCCAAGGAGCTAAATTAGTTAACGAATCTATCGCTTCAAAAGATGTTTATAAATCAGAAACATGGAAAGAATTAGTTGAAAATGCTAAAGGACATACAATGCACTTTATGGGATTGTTGTCTGATGGTAATGTGCATTCTCACATTAATCACTTAAAAGCTTTATTAGCACAAGCTAAAGAAGAAGGAATTAATCGCGTACGCGTTCATATCTTATTAGATGGTCGTGATGTTCCTGAAACAAGTGGCTTAATTTATATTGAAGATTTAGAAAATACAATCGCTGAATTAAATGATGAAAACTTTGATTGTAAGATTGCTAGTGGTGGTGGACGTATGGTTATTACTATGGACCGCTATGAAGCTAACTGGAAAATGGTTGAAAATGGATGGAAAATCCATGTTGAAGGTGAAGGAAGAGGTTTCGCATCTGCTAAAGAAGCAGTTGAAACTTACCGCGCTGAATTAGGATGTTCTGACCAAGATTTACCAGGTTTCGTTATTGTTGAAGATGGTAAACCAGTAGGTACTATTGAAGATCACGATTCTGTAATTTTATATAACTTCCGTGGTGACCGTGCGTTAGAAATCTCTCGTGCATTCGAAAATGAAGTATTACCAGAAATTTCTCGTAACAAATTCCCTAAAGTTATGTATGCAGGTATGTTGCAATATGATGGTGACTTAAAGATCCCTGCAAAATATTTAGTAAATCCACCTAAGATTGAACATACATTATCTGAATTCTTAGTTAAACACAATGTTCCATCTTATGCGATTAGTGAAACTCAAAAATATGGTCACGTTACATATTTCTGGAATGGTAACAACTCTGCTAAGTTCTCTGATGAATTAGAAACTTGGGTAGAAGTTCGTTCTGATGTTGTTCCATTTGAACAAAGACCTTGGATGAAAGGTGCTGAAGTAACTGATTTATTAGTTGAAGCTATTTTAGAAAACAAAAATGATTTCTACCGTGTAAACTTCCCTAATGGAGATATGGTAGGTCATACAGGTAACTATGAAGCTACAATTATTGGTGTTGAAACTGTTGATTTATGCTTAAAACGTATTTTAGATGCTGTTGATAAAGTTGGTGGTGTAGCTATTATTACTGCTGACCATGGTAACGCAGATGAAATGTATGAAAAGAAAAAGAAACCAGAAGCACCAGATAAACCAAAAACAAGTCATACATTAAATAAAGTACCATTCATCGTTTATGGTGCAGAAGTTGAATTCAATGAAGGTGACTTTGGTTTAGCTAACGTAGCTCCATGTGTAGCTAAGTTATTAGGATTTGAACCAGATCCAAACTGGTTAGAAGCAATTATTAAATAAGAAGAATAAATTATGAAAAGATTATTCACATTATTATTAATTGTATTCATGGTATTTGGATTAACTGCATGTGGTGGTAAGAAAACTACAACTACAGTTTGTACAATGAACTATGAAGGTGTAAATGTAGAAAATACATTAGTTTCTAAAGGAAATAAGGTACAATCCATCAAATATGTAAATTCAATTACTGTTGATGAAACTTTACTTCCATATTTACAAGTGGCTGCTGAAGATTTTGTTAAAAAGATGTCAGGTGTTGAAGGGTTAAGTTATAACTGGTCAGTAGACGGTGGAACTTTAACTGAGACTACAGATATTGATTATACAAAAGTTGATTTAAGTGCATTAGTAAATCTTGGATTATTGGAAAAGGTAGATGGAGAAGTTCCTACATATATTGATTTAGAATCTTCTATCAACAATATGAAAGAGCTTGGTTGTACTTGTTCTGAAAAATAAAATGAAAGAGATTGGTTTTGATAACTAATCTCTTTTTTTGTGAATAAAAAATACGGTAGATGGTTATCTACCGTATTGTCTAAGAATATTTTCTACTTCTTGTTTAGATTCTGTAGTAAAACGAATTGAGAACTGTTGAATTCCTAAATCTACATAATTCTCTAATTCATCCAAATGATTGGTTGGAGTAGCTTGTAAAATGTGCATATAACATTCTTCATCAAATAATAAAGGATAGGTTTGATTGCCTTTTAATTGATAGCTATGTTTTTTACATAGATTACAATGCTTTTGTTGTGTCTTTGTTTCTAAGGTATTGACTGCACAATATTTGCTTACCATGACATCTTGTCTGCCATATAATACTTGTTCAATAACTGGTTGTGATTGATAAATCGCTTGGTATTGACTGATTATATGTTCGATTTGATGTAAAGATAATTCTGGTGATAGACATGCTGATACACAATGATGTTTATATAAGAAATATAGTGCATAAGCATTGGTAATGTTAAAGTAAATATCTCCATGTTTATCTGGATAATCTACATATAATTGACCCAGTTCTCTAGTATAAACAGAATTACATTCGTGTGTAATGTTTGTTTCATTAACACGCAATGTCATATATCCAAGATGTGGATATTTTGTTAATAAGTCTATATTTGATGTATATAATGGATACTTCAAATCTTTAACTGTATCATATTGTTCTTCTGTATGAATGTGAAGTCGCAATTCTTGTTTATAATTTAAGTTGATTGATTCATATGTATATGGTACTACTAATGGTTCAATTGGCGCATCTAATGTTTGAATCAATTGTTCAATGGCATCTCTGCGTAATTGATTGATTGTTTTTAATGAAATAAACATAGAATCATCCACATAGTATTGAATATCATCAATTACAAAAGGAGTATCTTGTGTTTTTGTAAGTTGTTGTTCAATCTTTTCTACAGAAATTGGTTGTTTTTGTGCTTGTTGAATGATTTCTTCACTTTGACAAGACACTTCAGCATTTGGGTGTAATAATGTCAAATGCAAAGGTTGACCAATTACACCTGTAACAATGGCTTGTATTGGTTGATATCTTTGTTTGTTTTCAAAAGTTGTACGCAATTGTTTTAATTGCATAACATCACTAGTTAAAATAACTTGTGAACCTTTGTTGATATAGTTATCAGAATCAAAAGCAACAACATCATCTTTGTGTGCTTGATTCACTAATTTACCATCTTTATAGATTCTATTTGCGACAAATCCATAATCTTTTTTATCTAAAATACGAAAACCATCTTGTTGGTGTAGAGTTTCAGATAATTTAATGAATACTTGTTTATTACGATAAGCAACAACTGTACCTAATGGAATACCCATATGATTTGGGCGGTGTGCATTCATTAATTCGTCACCACGTTTATGGTATAAATGACCATCTGTAAATCCGCGGTTAAAGATTTTCTTTAATCCTAGAATATCTGGTTTATAGTTCTTTTGATCAATGGCATTACGATATTCTGAAGTAATTAGTGCTACATATTCTGGGCGTTTCATTCTTCCTTCAATTTTAAAACTTGAAACACCTAATTTAATTAATTCTTGTACATGTTCCAATGTATTTAAATCTCTAGGACTTAATAAATAATCATCTTTAGTATCTAATGGAGTTCCATCTTTTATTAATTGATATTGTAGGCGGCAAGGTTGCGCACAACCACCACGATTTCCAGAACGATTTCCTTGGTTAATAGACATATAACATTGTCCAGAATAAGAAACACATAAAGCTCCAAATACGAACATTTCTATTTCAACACCTAATTTTGTCATTTCTTTGATTAGTTCAATTGGTGTTTCTCTAGCAACAACGACTCTAGAGATGCCTGCTTCTTTTAATAGCTTAATGCAATTGATGTTATGTGCATGCATTTGAGTTGAAGCGTGTAGTTCTAAATTTGGCAAACGAGTATGTAATACTTCTAATAATCCAAAATCTTGAATAATTAAAGCATCTACTTTGTGTTTGTGTAAGAATAAAGCATATTCAAAAGCCGAATCTATCTCTTCAGGATAGATAATGGTATTCATAGTTACATAAACTTTTACTTGATAGTGATGACAATAATTGATAGCTTCAATCATCTCTTCATCAGAAAAATTGCCGGCAAAGGCGCGTGCGCCATAAGCTTTGCCAGCAAGATAAACAGCATCTGCTCCATTTTGTACTGCCGCAATCAATGCTTCCATTGTACCTGCGGGTGCCAATAGTTCAACGTGTTTCATTTTTAAATTAAGTCTCCTACATATACTTGTAATTCATGTGCAGTTTCTTCTTGTGAGAAAACATTATTTAATAGAGTAGCATCAATAATTAATGGGTTTTTAATTTGTAATTCATTAATACCACTAATTAATGTATCGAATGCTCTCTCTTTAGTTTTTTCTGTATAAGTTATACATAAATAAGTACCTTCAGGAATTTGAGTAATTGATGAAGTGTCTGTATCATAATTTAAGATGACACCTTTATATGTCATAACTGGTAACAATTGATTTTGTAATTTATAAATAGTACCTTTTTCAAAAGTAGTTGTAACATCTAATTCCTTAGTTCTTAATTCAATTTGTTCCATTTGTTTTACATAACGATTGTTAGTAGATAATGTAAACACATCAGAAGTAACGATATTACGTTCTTCTATTTCTCTTTGGTATAAACCTGAAGTATTAGCTAATACTTCACTTGTTTTGATTTGATCTTGAATATTTGTAATATCAATGATGTTTGTTTTTAAGACTTCAATTTGTTCAATCATACTTTCTTGTAAAGCCTCTAAGAATTCTTTGAAATCATTCATACTATGTGTTTCAAACATTTGACGTAAATCTTCTAATGGAAGATTGATTCTTTTGGCAAAGTTAATAATTTCGAAAATGAAAAGTTGGTTCGCATGATAATAGCGATAGTTGGTTTCTTCATTTACGTAAGTCGGTTTACATAAACCAATTTTGTCATAGTGACGTAGTGCATTGATTGTGAAACCAGTCATTTTTGATACTTCACCTATTGAAAAATAGTCTCTCATGTCTTTCCCTCCTTAAACTGTAATGTATATATAGAGTTTAGCACATGACTCTAGAAAATACAAATTTTAAAGTTTACAGTAGTTTTTCAAAGGCTATACGTTTATCTCCATTTTGTAAATAAATGGTGCCACATGGTATAAATCCACATTTATGTAAGAACTTTTGCATGGATAGATTTTGACGATGGGTATCTATGCGTAGACTCAATTTATGATCTTGTTTTGCTAGATTTTCAGCATATTTTACAAATTCATTCGCAAAGTGTTTTCCTTTAATTG
>JAFZDT010000214.1 GCA_017561055.1 Erysipelotrichaceae bacterium | reverse complement strand
TCCGCAATCGATTCAATTTTATCTCTCTGATTATAAATATATTCACCATTTTTAATCATCTTATTTTCATCAAAATTAATCATATTTCCTCCTATAAATCATATAAATGATAATCTTCATTATGTGCAATACTATGAATATTTTCATATGGATAACGACTTGTATCCACACCAAGATGTTCTGCAATAATAGCTCCAATCAATTGGAAAGGAACAACATAATAGAAAACCGATAAATCTTCATCAACATCAAAGTCAAAATAACAATCTTGTTTACTATTATTTACAACATCTGAAATCACAAATACTTTATTTGAAATTTTTTTCATAACATCACAAATTTGTAAACTTCGTTCACAACTAAACTCACTATGAACAATCGCAAACAAATAATCTTCTTCTACACATGCTAAATCAACTACATGCGCAAACTCTTCTGTTTCATACGTTTGAACCACCCTACGCATAGTTTCTCCCATTTTAAGAGCACCTTCCATAGCTGTGACATAATTCAAATTCGCACCAGATACATAAATTTTATTCGCTTTTGCTAATAAGTAATGATTATCCTTTATCCATTGTTTTCCTATAGTAATTGCTTTCGCTAATGAAGAATCCACCATATCCACTATAGATTGCAATCTATCCTTATAATCATCAATTAATCCTTGTGCATTAGCCACTGTTATCACACACATATACATAGCCAAAATAGCCGCTGTATAGCCTTGTGTTTCTGGTGGAACCATTTCCTTTTCACAAGGAATAACCATAGTATAATCACATAATTGTGCTAATTCACTATTTACATCTTGACTATAACACAAGGTAATACACCCCTTAGCTTTAGCCTTATGAATTCCATTAATAGTAGAAGTACTCGTACCAGATTGTGAAATACCTATAACCAAAATTTCATGAGAATTATACGCACCATGTTTGTTGATTTCTTCTGTATCAGTAAACACAACTGGATAGGACGCACTTGCTTCTACATTCAAAAACTTATTAAACCACATAGCAGCCAACTTAGAAACATGATATGAAGTTCCTGAACCCATTAAATACACACGCTTAATATGATACTTTTCAAATATCTCTAAAATTACATTTATATACTCATCACGATTCTCAAACGCCTTCTTTAAAATTTCTGGTTGGCGTTCAATATAATTTAACATTGTATATTCCATAGCACACTAAGCCTTATAATATGTCTTACCATCAATAATTGTTTCTAACACGTGATAGTCTTCATCCATAATAACAAAATCAGCTAAACGACCTACTTCAATCTTTCCACGATCTGTTAATCCCGTACACTTCGCAGGATTTTCAGTGAACAATGTACCAATTTCTTCCATAGTTAAACCAACTTTATTCTTAGCAGCTAACATAATTTGATCCATTGTCATATTCCCGCTCAAAATATGGCCATCAGGACGCCAGTTAAATCCATCTTTTGTAAGAACAGTTGTTCCATCAGGGAAGGTATTCAATCCTTCAGGTAAACCAGACATACTACTTAAATCTGTTAATCCATAACAATTTTCAATTCCCTTAGTTTTAAGTAATAAACGAACCCATGCAGGATTTACATGATAGCCATCCAATGTAATTTGCGCTTTAATACGATCATCTAATAAAATACCCACAGCAGGACTAGATTCACGATGATGCATTGGTAAATATCCATTAAAGATATGAGAACAATGACATAAACCATGATCTGCAGCTTCTATAATAGTTTCAGCAGTCGCTTTCGTATAACCAACCTCAGGTTGTACACCCTTAGAAACCACATAATCCAACCATTCCATAGAACCTTCTAAATCCGGTGCTATACAAATAAATGCAATATCACTATAGTCATTATCAACTAACCAATCTGTATGTTCAATAGATGGTAATTGTTCCACTTTTCCATTTGGTAAATAACGATCCAACGATGGATAAGTAATTTCAAAGTGGAATTTCAAAGGTTTAGCACCCTTAACAGTCGGACGAATTTCACGAATAATTCTAACAGCTTCTAATTCATCATCATAGGTACCCAAATCAGAAGCAAGTGTAGGGAACACTGTAGTTACCCCAAATTCAGGTAATTTTGCACAAAGATATTCAGCTTGTTCTTTTACTGTTCCATTATGAGCCGTTTTTGGTTCATAACCGAAACTACGTAAAAAACCACCATGACAATGTGTATCCACAATACCTGCATAGACATATTGCCCCTTCGCATCAATCACTTCATCATCAACTAAATCTTTGCCAATATTGGTAATTTTACCATTCTCAAATTGCACTTCTACATCTTGAAACTTCCCATCAATAAACACTTTTCCATTAACAATCTTCATTATTTACACCTCCAATTATTTTGTTATATTGTTATTACAAATATATCATTAAAATCCAAAAATTCCAATATACTATACAAAAAAAAGACACATAATGTGTCTTCTATTTTTGATATACAACCTTTCCTTTATGATACGTACGTAATACATTGAAATCTTCATCAATAACTGCCATATCCGCATCATTACCAACCGCTAATCTACCTTTAGTATTTTCTACACCTAAATAAGTTGCTGGATTTGTTGAAGCGGCTAATACAGCATCCTCAACAGAAACATCACATTGTTCCACAACATTCTTTACACACTTAATCATACTAAGTGTACTACCAGACAATTTATCAGTTCCTGCTAAATATGCACAACCATTACGCATTTCAATCGCAAAGCCATCTAAATCATATAATCCTTCCGGCATTCCCTTAATAGCTAATGCATCTGTAATTAATACTACCTTATCTTTTGGTTTACATTTAAAGATTAAACGTAAAGCTGGGAATGAAACATGATATCCATCACAAATAGCTTCACTATAACAATCATCAAATAATAATGAACAACCAGCAGTACCCACTTCACGATGATGCACACCACGCATTGCATTAAAAGTATGTGTAAAACCTTTCAATCCATGTTTCAATGCTTCTAAACCTTGTTCATATTCCAAACCAGTATGACCGCCAGAAACAATTACATTTTGACTTTGTAAATAATCCATCAATTCAAAAGCATTTTCTTTTTCACATGCCATAGTCATTAATTTCACACTATCATAATCACCAACGATTTCTTTATATAAAGCTACACTAGGTTCTACAATACAATCCTCTCTCATAGCACCAATATATTTAGGATCTTTAGAAAGGAATGGACCTTCTAAATGACTACCTAAAACCGTTACATCCAAATCTTCTTTCATCAAACGATCAACTAAAGCAACACCTTCTTGCATTTGTTGAACGGTTGCAGTATATGGACTAATAAGTAATGATGTTGTAGCTTCACTAGGCAAATTCGCCATCCAAACTTTAGCCTTATCATAATCATTATCATTAATTTCACACCCATAGCCACCATGTGTATGAATATCAATCAAACCTGGAATAATACGTTTATCGCCAAAATTTTCACCAAAACCATACTCCAAAATATTAGTAATTTTACCATCTTCAACTTCTAAAGATGCCGGAACAAACTTTCCATCTACAAATACATTTTTTGAACATACATATTGTTTCATATAAATCACCTCTATCTAATTATACAGAAAAAGACACAGTAATGTGCCTTTTATGCTTTATAATATGTTTCACCTTTAATAATTGTTTGAAGAACATTATAATCATTATCCATGATTGTAAAGTCCGCTCTTCTACCAACTTCAATTTTACCTCTATCTTTAATACCCAAACACAACGCTGGATTTTCACCATATAAAGAACCAATTTGTTCTTTAGTTAATCCAATATTATCTCTAGCAGAACGCATCATCTTATCAAACGTTAAATTACTTCCAGCAATTGTTCCATTTGAATCATACACTTTAGAATCTTGAACAATAATTTTTCCATAATATTCAAAATCATGTTCTCCATTTTCAAGACCAGAGAAACAAGTCATATCTGTAATACCATAAATATTTTCTAAACCTTTAGAACGGATAGCTAAATGAATCCAATCCTTCGCAACATGATAACCATCACACAACATTTGTGCTTTAATACGATTATCCAATAATACACCTAAAATAGGACCATTTACACGGTGATGTAAATTTTCAAATCCATTATACATATGAGAAGTTTGATCCAAACCATGATCAGCAGCTTCTCTAACCACATCACTAGAAGCCAATGTATAGCATACTTCTGTATGCACACCTTGTTCTTTTAAATATGAAATCAATTCCATAGCACCAGGTAACTCAGGAGCCACACAAATAATTAAAGTATCACTAAAATCATTATCAACGATCACTTTCGCATGTTCAATAGAAGGCATAACAGCGCCATCTGGATTAATACAACCAGAACGAGCTTTATTCAAGAAAGGACCTTCATAGTGAATTTTAAATGGATCCGCACCTACAACATCTTTACGAACCTTACGAATCAATTGTGTAGCTTCTTTCATCGTTCTACCAGTCGTATCAATTTCACTCATTAGTGTTGGAGCACAAGAAGTAACACCATAATAAGGCAATCTTCTTAAAATCTCACGAATTTGTTCTTCACCATTACTAAAATCAATATGACCATTTTCAAAGAAACTACGAGTAAAAGCCCCATGAACATGACAATCTACAAAACCAGCATAAACATCTTGTCCATTCGCATCAATCACTTCATCATCTTCAACATGTTCAGCAACCTCAGTAATCACACCGTTTTCAAATTTAATTTCTAAATCTTGAAAACGACCATCTAAAAATACTTTACCATTTGTAATTTTCATATTTTTCCTCCTAGTTATTTTTTTATCAATTGTACACAACTATAAATTGCAAAAATAAACACACCACCTGCAAAGAATACAGATAAATAAAAGACAATCGGATTAGTTGTAAGCATTTGTTGATCAAATGCATTTAAAACTAAAAGAATACTAAACAAGAAATATAATACAACCTTAATAATTTGCTTAGGCTTAAATTCATCCTTTTTTATCGAACGCTTATACGGTTCTAATTTATCAATGGACAACTTATCATTTTTTCTTAACTCAGGCAAAAATCTCTTATAAAAGAAAAATCCCATGACTAATTCTAAAATAATACCAGCTAAAATAGCCATTTTCAAAGTTAAAAATGTATTCACAAGAAGCACAACAGCCAAAATCGCAATCATAAAACGATTTGAAAAGGCATAATACTTATTCATTTTATCCTTTGGAATATAATAACCTAATTTATTAATATAATTGTAATAAATCACTTGTTCTTTACTATCAATAAATAAATGTGGTTTACATGGATTATAGTTATCTAAATTCATACGCTTACCCTACCTTTATATTCTGTTATCAATTATATCAATGATTTCATCAATACAATCAATTATATAATCTGCTCTCGATTGATCATGACCAAATGGCTGCTTACAAGCAAAAACAGTCATACCCGCACGCTTACCAGCTTCAATTCCATATACAGAATCTTCCACTACAAAACAATATTTAGGTTCAATCCCCAATCGATTCGCAGTTGAAAAATATATTTGAGGGTTAGGTTTACTAACTACAAACTCATCACCACTCACAATTGCTGTAAAATACTTTAAAAGATTACATTGCTTTAATACCTTCTCGATATTATGCATATCACAAGATGAGGCTAAACCAATTTTAAAACCTCTATCATATAAAGTTTCCAAAGTCTTTATCACACCTGGATTCAATATTGTAGAATAATCAGGTTCATTTATTTTACAAAATGTATCATAATCAGCTTTAAACTGTTCAAATGACACTTCACCTTTAAAGTATTCATACAACGTTTCATATATACCTTGCATTTGCATACCAACCAATTTATGCAAGTCTTTTTCAGATACCTCTTTACCTTTGTCTCTAATAAAACGGACATTTAGCTTAAAAAAGTAATTTTCACTATCAACCAAAACGCCATCCATATCAAAGATAACGGCATATTTAGATGACATTAAATGCCATCCTCCATATCTTCTTCTTCAACAGCTACAAATTGATATTTACCAATATGCATATTGCCTTCAGCAACTAAAGAATCACAAATAGCTTCTAAATCATAAGATTCATTAGCCATCATACATTCCATACATAATTTCATGGCCATACCAACATTTGTACCATATAAAACTTTTACATGTGCATCTCCAAAGAACGCCATAACAGCTGTTTTAAATGGAGAACCACCCAATATATCACACAACACAATTACATCTTCACAATTAGATAAAGAAGCTCTTGCGTCACGAATTTTCTTATCCAAATCTTCAACAGTATCAGTTTCTGTTAAATAATCTACGGCTACAAAATTATCTCTATAGCCAGTTAAAGTAGTAGTTGCACTATAAATACCACTAGCAAACTCACCATGTCCAGTTACAATAATACCAATCATTTTAATTTCCTCACTTTCAATTTTCACTGTATACAATCATACTAAATGAATTTGTATCACCAGCAAAATATTCACGACTAAATTCTAATACATGATCAAATTGATCATAAACAACACTTTCAATAATATGACAAGCAGAATACTGCTTAACACCCAAAAATACATACAAATCATCAGGAACAATTTTCGCTAAAAATTTACGCTCAGCCTTTGAAGGTTTACACCCATACTTTTCAATAAATGTGTTATATAAAGATTCTTTAGAAAAATCTACATTAACCAAATCTGGGAAACGTTTTAACGAAACATAGTTTTCTATAAACGATGCTGGTTCAGCATCCAAATAACGCATACGCTTAATCTTAAGTAATGGTTCATCTAATGGCAATTGCATTCGATTATGAATCTCTACATCATCAATTAATAGTTTTAAACTAATTACTTTAATAAATGGTTTTGAATTCAATTGATGCGCCTCTTCAATAAAGTTAACCAAAGAATACATACTCATATTTTTATACTCTTTTTGTTTAACAAAACTACCACGACCACGCTCACGATCAATCATTCCATCATTAACCAACTCTAGATACGCTTGACGAATAACCGGACGAGACAATTGAAAACGACGACTGACTTCATCTTCTGTTGGCAACTTTTCTCCAGGTTTTAAAATACCTTTACGAATAGCATCTTTAACACAAACATATAATTGTTCATATAAAGGTGTAGAACTATATTTATTAATTTTGATATATTCTAGACGTTCGACTTTTTCACTCATACATTTTCATCTCCCTTCCTTATTAAAAATATCGCCCCTATATCTCAAGGGGCGATATAAAGTATTATTACATAATTCCTAATAAAGATAATAAGATTGATACAACAATGATACCAATAATTAAAGACATAGTCTTAACGTTTTTCTTCTTGAATAAGTAGTATAAGAAGAATACGAATCCTAAAGGAAGAATGTTAGGCATAATTGAATCAAAGATACCTTGAACAGCAACGCCACCTGGAGCAACTAATGTTTCAGCAAATTGGAATGAAATATAGTTAGGGATTAATCCACCAACAACCATAATACCTAAAATACCAGCAGCTTTAGTAATAGCAGTAGCATTTTCAGTAATCATTTCAACAGCTCCAACACCCATGTTGTAACCTAAATGACCGAACCAAATTCTAGAGAATCCACTAGCCATCCAAATAGCGATGTATAGTAATGGACCAACTGGACTACCTTGTGATGCTAATGAACAAGAAATAGCAGCAGAAATTGGTAATAATGTGAACCAGAAAATTGCATCCCCTAAACCAGCTAAAGGACCGAATAAACCAGTTTTAATGTTTTTGATCAATGTACGATCTTGACCAGATTCTTCTAATGATAATACTAAACCTTGTAGGAAAGTAGCCATATGAGGTTCTGTATTAACGAATTCTAAGTTAGCTTGCATTGCAGAAGCGATTTCTTCTTTTTGATCACCATAGATTTTCTTTAAACCTGGAATTAATCCCCAGCAGAAACCAGGAGCTTGCATTCTTTCAAATGAGAAACAGATTTGTTCAAACATTGAAAGTAATGACATTTTAGTAATGTCTTGTTTTGTTAATTTGTTTCTAGATACCGTCATCTTCAGCACCTCCATCAGCAACAACAGTCACTTTTTTCATTTGTTCGTCTCTTAAGTAACCTAAGAATGCAACTGCTACACCAGCAACAGCAACTGGAAGGATATTTCCAACGTTAGTAAATGTAGTCATTAAGAAACCTAAGAATAAGTAAGCAGCGTTTTCTTTCTTCAACATAACAACCATTAATAATGTTAATCCGACAGCAGGTAATAATCCACCAGCAACTTCGAATCCATGTACTAACCATGCAGGGAAGTTATTAACGAATGTTTGGATAGGAGCTTGTAATGCATAAGCTGACAAGAATGTCATTAATGCATAACCAGAACCTGTGATCATCCAAGAAATTAAAATAATTGTAGTATATTTCTTTGTATCGCCTTCAGCAGCTGCTCTATCAAGTGGTTCTAAGAACATAGCGTAAGAAGAGTTACAGAAAATACCAAACCATTGAGCTAATAATGCAAATGGTAATGATAGA
This sequence comes from Erysipelotrichaceae bacterium, assembly GCA_017561055.1. Classification (GTDB taxonomy): domain Bacteria; phylum Bacillota_I; class Bacilli_A; order Erysipelotrichales; family Erysipelotrichaceae; genus RGIG4607. Next base: position 587 of record JAFZDT010000214.1, on the reverse strand, counting down.
CCAAGAGCAGTTTCAACTCCTTGACCAGTAGTATAGGCGATAACAACAGTCATCATACCAGCCATTAATGGGTTAGGTGGAACTGTACCACCAACTGATAACATACCCATGTAAGATAATTCGGCAACAGCACCAGCTTTACATCCTAATTCGATATCACCTAATACGATACCAGCGAAGAATGCAACTACCATAGGTCTAAACCAGAAGAATACTTCTAAGGCGCTGTCTAAGGCACAAATGAAAGCAACAACTGCTAACAAAATACCTTGGATTAATGTAATTTCCATATTTCAGTTTTCCTCCTTTTATGAAATAAGAATATTGATTAAGAGAAATTCCACTTCTATTTCTCTAAGATCCATTATTTAATTTCGAAATCGAAACGACGATCTCCAGGAGCGATTTGAATATAAACTTCAACTCCTGCATTACGAATTGCACGTAAATCTTCTAAATCTTTGTCATCTACATAAACGTGTGGTTCATTAGAAACACGTTTACCAGGTCCAACATGCATGTTACCAATACATAATTCTTTGAAAGGAACTCCACCTTCTAATAATGTACGAGCAGCAGCAGGTGTT
>JAFZDT010000213.1 GCA_017561055.1 Erysipelotrichaceae bacterium | reverse complement strand
GTACAAATACTGGATTATGATCCAATGTTTGTACTAAATTTGGTTTAATAGCATCTTTTAATAATAATGTAACTGCACCAGTTGCTTTAATATCATCAACAGTAACAGGTTGATTATCATATGTATATGCTACAATCATACGTCCAGCTCTTGCTTTTAAATCTTCTAAAGAAGTAGCTAAACATAAAATACCCATTACTTCACTAGCTACTGTAATATCAAAGCCATCTTCACGAGGCACACCATTTACTTTACCTCCTAAACCAACAACGATATTACGTAATGCTCTATCATTTAAGTCTACACAACGTTTCCAAACAATTTGACGAGGGTCAATATTTAATGGATTTCCTTGTTGTAAACAGTTATCCAACATTGCCGCAATTAAGTTATTTGCTGTAGTAATCGCATGAATATCCCCTGTGAAATGTAAATTAATATCTTCCATTGGCACTACTTGAGCATATCCGCCTCCAGCAGCTCCACCTTTGACACCAAAACATGGACCTAAGCTAGGTTCACGCATTGCCACTACTGCATTTTTACCGATCTTATTTAATCCTTGAGATAAACCAATCATCGTTGTTGTTTTACCTTCACCTGCAGGTGTTGGATTAATAGCCGTAACTAAAATTAATTTACCATCTTTATTATTTTCTACTTTTTGCATCGTTTCTAAAGAAATCTTAGCTTTGTATTTTCCATACAATTCTAAATCATCCTCTACTAAACCTAATTTGGCTGCTACCTCTTTAATTGGTTGCATTTTCGCTTGTTGCGCAATTTGTACATCTGTTAACATAAGTATAATTTCCTTTCTTTTATCTATGAATTTTGTTCAAAACAATGAAAAAAGAGTCAGTTGTCCGAACAAAATGGCCCAGACGGTCGACTCTACTTTAATTATACTCCCCTATGGTTAAACCCATTTTTCCGTCAGTTGTATAACACACTTGAATTGTAGCACATTTTGTATCACAAATCTATTTTTAAATACCAAATAATAAATCCATATAACTTGGAATTGGCCAAATATTCGCATCCACTTTCGTTTCAATGGTATCCGTAATTCTACGCAAAGCATCCATAGCCACAACTAGTTCATCTCTAGCGATTAGGGCTTTATGTTCCTCATTTCCTTTGGTTGTATGGAAATGTTCCAATGCCATTTCTAAACGTAAAATTGCTTGTTTCATACGTTTTGTTAAACTCGCCAATTCTTTTGTATCATCAATGATAAAATCATTTTCCACATCCACTTTACCTAAAGCATTTGCTGTTTTTGCTAATTGCTTTAGATATTGAAGCGCAACTGGATATAATTCATTCTTTGCCATTTTTAAAGAAGTTAAGGCCTCTACATGAATAGTTTTTGCATAGTTTTCCAACAAAATCGTTTGACGAGAAACAATTTCTTCTTTACTATACACACCTAATGATGAAAGCATTTCAATATGTTTTTCATCCGTAAAATGTTGTAAAGCTTCTACTGTAGTCGCACGATTCGCTAAACCACGACGTTTCGCTTCTTCTTGCCATTCTTTAGAATAGCCATCACCTTCAAAAATAATACGTTTATGATTTTCATAGTAACTTTTAATTACTTCTAAAACTTCTTTTCCACTTTCAATTTCTTTTGCCATTTGGTTCATCTCATATGCCAAAATCGCATTCAACATCGTATTTGCCCCCGCAATCGATTGTGATGAACCTACAGCACGAAACTCAAATTTGTTCCCCGTTAATGCAAATGGAGATGTGCGATTACGGTCTGTATCATCTTTAGAAAAATCTGGTACTACATGTAATCCTGTATAAAAACGTTGTTTATGCACTTCTTCCACTTCACTATTATTCAATACGGATTGAAATGCTCGATTTACATCTGCACCTAAATACATCGAAATGATTGCTGGCGGAGCTTCATTAGCACCCAAACGATGATCATTCCCTGCACAAGCAACTGTCAATCGTAACAAATCCGCATATTCATCAATACCTTTAATTAAACAAGCCATAGTTGCTAAAAATGGAAGATGATGATTTGGATCATATTTAAATAAATTCAATCCAGTATCCGTAATCACTGACCAATTATTATGTTTACCACTACCATTTACCCCCGCAAACGGTTTTTCATGTAATAAACAACGCAAACCATGCTTTTTCGCAATATCTTGCATCAATTGCATCATCAAATGGTTATTATCCGTCGTAATATTTACTTCACGATAAATACAAGCCACTTCATGCTGCGCTGGTGCTGCTTCATTATGCTTTGTCTTACTAGGAATTCCATATTTCCATAATTCCTGATCCAACTCTTTCATAAAGGCAGCCACCTTACGTTTTAAACTACCAAAATAATGATCATCCATTTCTTGGCCTTTTGGTGCACTAGCCCCAAATAAGGTTCTACCACACAACTTCAAATCCATACGCTTTTGATAGTATTCATCAGCCACTAAGAAATATTCTTGTTCAGCACCAACATACGCTTTCGCACTTTTTACATCCTGTTCCCCTAATAGTGGTAATAAGTGCCCAACCGCTTTACTCAAAGCATCACAAGACTTTAATAATGGCGTCTTCTTATCCAACGCTTCTCCATTATACGAACAGAAAATGGTTGGAATATATAACGATCCATCCTTCACAAAGGCTTCAGAAGTACAATCCCATGCTGTATAACCTCTAGCTTCAAACGTAGCACGCAAACCGCCACTTGGAAAACTAGATGCATCCGATTCACCTTTACGAAGTGTTTTTCCACTAAATTCTAACGAGATTTTATTATCTCTTAATTCTAAGAATGAATCATGCTTTTCAGCAGACAATCCTGTCATCGGTGTAAACCAATGGGTAAAATGAGTAGCACCCTTTTCAATTGCCCATACTTTCATTGCATTAGCAATCACTGTAGCTACTTCTTTACTTAATGGTTCACCCTTACGAATACATTCTTCAAATTCACGATAGGTAGAATTTGGCAAACGATCCCTCATAACTTCTTCACTAAATAAATAACAACCATATTCATTTAAGATTTTGTTATCGCGCATGTTCGCCTCCTATTCTTCCCCATTCCAACAATAGGTACACAATTTTTGTGGTTCTACTCCAATCGCTTCAATTAATTCAGACAATTTCACAAATTCTAATGAAGTGAAATTCAATTTCTTACAAATAGCCTCAACCATCATACGATGTTTCGCACTATTTTCATCCGCATATTCTTTTAATAATTCAACACTAATCGCTTCACTATTTTCCAATTCGCAAATCACTTTACGAGACATCAAAGACATTTCATTAGATGTGCGAGAGAAATTCAAGAACTTACAACCAAACATAATTGGTGGACATGCCGGACGAACATGCACTTCCTTCGCTCCAGAATCATATAAGAACTGTGTTGTTTCCCCTAATTGTGTTCCACGCACAATAGAGTCATCAATCAATAACATACGCTTATCTTTAATTAATTCTTTTACTGGGATTAACTTTTTACCAGCAATCAATTGACGTTCTTTTTGATTTTGAGGCATAAAAGAACGCGCCCAAGTTGGTGTATATTTAATAAATGGACGAGCAAAGACTAAACTTCTTTCATTCGCATACCCAATCGCATGCGCAATACCACTATCTGGAACCCCAGCCACAATATCTACTTCCACTTGATCACGTTGCGCTAATAACTCACCACAACGATTTCGCATCAACTCCACATTTTGACCTTCATAAGTTGATGTAGGATATCCATAATATACCCACATAAAAGAACACATCTTCATTTCTTTATTTGGCTCTTTTAATACTTTATAAGAATCTGCAGTAATATATACAATTTCACCCGGTCCTAAATCTTTTACATGCTCATATCCTAAGTTCATATAAGCACTAGATTCAAAAGTTACACAATACGCACCATCTTTTTTCGCAATAACCATAGGCATACGTCCATATTTATCACGTGAACAATAAATACCTTGTTTAGTCATCAACAATACACTCATAGAACCCTTAACTGCCTCTTGTGCATAAACCAAACCATCATAAATAGTCATCTTTTGACTAATTAAAGCAGCCATCAATTCTGTAATATTAATTTCTCCATTACTCATTTCAGAAAAATGAGTTGCTCCATTGCTAAAACACTTTTCTTTTAATTCTGGAATGTTTTTAACACGTCCCACAGTAGTAATTGAGAAAGATCCCAAATTTGATGAAAACAATAATGGTTGTGGTTCATAATCTGAAATACAACCAATTCCAATATTTCCTTGAAATCCATCAATTTCTCTTTCAAATTTTGAACGGAAAGGTACATTCTCAATATTATGAATCGAACGTCTAAAACCATTCTCACCATATACTGAAATACCACCGCGTCTAGCCCCCAAATGGGAATGGTAGTCAACACCAAAATACAAATCGGCTACACAATCATTTTTAGATACAACTCCAAAAAATCCTCCCATAAACTTCTCCTCCTATATAACACAACAAAAGCCCTGTAGTAACTGCAGGGCTAATTTATTAACGATTTAAAATTAATTTAGTTAATTCAACTGGATCAACAATTTTGCCATCTTTATAAACACGCATATTACCAGAAGCAATTTCGTCAATTAAAATAACTTCATCATTGTTATATCCAAATTCAAATTTAATATCCCATAAATCTAATCCAATAGATTTCAAATCATCCGCAACGATTTTTGTAATTTTTAAAGTTTGTTCTTTCATAGACGCAAACATTTCTTCACTCATAACACCTAAAGCAGCTAAACCTTCCATAGTTACAAGTGGATCACCCTTCGCATCATTTTTAAATGTACATTCAACATAGCCACCTTCTAAAACAGTGCCATCCGCAATATATTCTCCATAACGACGAATGAAACTACCCGTAGCTACTAAACGACAAATAACTTCTAAACCATGTCCAAATACTGTTGCTGGTAAAACTTCCATTGTAGCTTCTTCAACATTCGCACCAACATAGTGAGTTTTAATTCCAGCTTCTTTTAATAATTCAAAATAGTGGATTGATGTTTCTAAGTTAGCACGACCAATACCTTCAATTGTCAAACCTACTGTATTTTCACCTGGGTCAAATACGCCATCTTTACCCGTACAATCATCTTTAAACTTTAATAAAACATTACCATTTTCTAATTTGTAAACATCTTTTGTCTTCCCTGTATATAATTTTTCCATAGTATCCTCCTTGTCATGGAATGGAACTGTCATATACAAAACACAAAAAACTTCTGTTAAAAACAGAAGTTAATGAAAAAGTTTCATCGTAGTCTAGCATAAGGTCGCTAGGTAGAAACGCTTTCACCATCATCTGAAAGTATATACGACAATCCAATATTTTTACCGATACATTATACTAGAAAATATATTTTATTGTAAATAATTTATTCAATGAATACGCATACATTTTAAGCAAACTGTTGTTCATTAATAATCAGTTTAAATTCTAACCCCAACACATCCGCTGCTCTACGGCAAAGAATCATACGATTCATAAAAATCTCAAAATAATCCATAATCGAACCATAACGAGTATCAATATGCAATTTTAATTTAATTAATGTTTTTTCTTGATTAATCTTTAATTTAGATTCCACAACTGAATAATTCACACGATCATGAATATCAAATTTAATGTCCTCTTTACTACGCACACGAGATCTACGAACATCTGCTTTATCTGCCAATTGAATCGCAGCCGCAACCGGACTAACAGGCACTCCACTACCCTCATCATGATTACCAATCGCCGTTACAATTGTCGCAACATCGCTTGCTTCACACCCCATATCACGCAATAATGACCATGCCATAATTGCTCCAGATTGTGAATGATCCACACGATTCACTAAATTACCAATATCATGTAAATACCCAGCAATCTTAGCTAATTCAACTGTTCTTTCATCATATCCTAACGTTTCTAATATCATACCTGCCATCTCAGCTACATACATTACATGCGGAAAACTATGTTCGGTATATCCTAAAGCCTGTAAAGATGCATCTGCCTTTTCAATATATGTACGAATCGCTTCATTTTTCTTAATTTCATCATAAGTAAGCATAGAATCACCCCTATCTTTATTATATATATTTTTATTTCATTTAATGTAAAAAAATCGTCAAATATGACGATTTTATACCCAAGGATTTTCACTTTCTGGTTTGCGAATATCTGCTAATAACATTTGTTCCCAAAGATACCACTTTCCATCCTTTGCTTGACGTACTTGTACTTGACGCAAACTATCTGCTCCTCCACTTTGAACAAACAAAGTCATATACCCATTATTTTGATAAGAATATGGGCTATCGTGTACCACAATTGTATAAGGAACACTTGGCGTATAGTCATTACTTGGTAAAGCATCTTCAAAATAAGAACGAGGCACATAATCCTTGTCCATAAAACGATTATGAATAAATTGCTTATCCATTTCACTCAATCCTCTAGGACCACATAAATACGTTAACATCTTCAGCGATTCCTCTCTATTTTTAGGATACATATTTAACGTATATACTGTTAAAGCAACTGTATGAAACGGATTTGTCATTTGTTTGTCTGCTAAAGCAATAAAGTCTTCATAGTTAATTATTAATTTCTCAAATGTTATTCTCTCTTTTTTCATAGTTTCATACCTCAAACATATATCTATACAAAACTATCCCTTAACATTGGTTACGTATACTGTATAATTGCTAGCATGTCCTGGATATTCATAAGGATTCACAAAATTCATATCACTATATGATTCTACATCATAAATATAACTACCCATCTCTAATTCCCAATCCATAGGAATTTCAAACTCTTTATAGTATTGAATCATTGAATTATTCACCATCAATTGACAATATACACTAACCGTTTTCAATTCTCCAATCCAGCTAGCTAGAATGGTTGGACAATCTTCTTGTTTACCATACTCATACTTAGAATAATAACTATTGTCATTTAAAAATACTTCTTGAACTTCTAAAGTTTTTTTATCAACAATTACCTTATGTGTGGTCGCATCCGCAATTACTTTATAAGTATATGTATCTTTTGTTTCAGATTCTAATTCTAACTTTTTATCCTCTGTAAATAGATACGATGTATCATAATCGTAAGGATAACCTTCACCTTCTAGTGATTCTACCAATACAAACATTTTCATGTGATCTTGATCATAATATACAACATAACCATCATACCAACCTTCATAACTAACATTGGCACTATTTCCAAAGCCATACGACATTATTTTAGCCATTTTATTATTTACCAAATAATATCCTTCTACAAATTCGGAATCCATACCTGGATTTGAAACTTTTCTAAATGCACCATATGTATTAATTAACTTAGTTGTACGATTAGCCTCACTTAAATCTTTTAATGTCACGTTTGGTATTTCTTCAGTTTTATTCGTTTGTTTATTGCCATCATCTACTTTAGTAATTCCTTCTTTATACAATAGTTCCTTGCTAACTGTTCTTTCAGTAGTAAACGTTATCGTTTTACCATCAGATGTACACCAAATATCTCCATGTAAATCTGTACGATAAACGTAAATATTATGATTACTCAATGTCTTTAGTGTATCTAAATTAGGGTATCCTTTACCATTATCTTTTCCGACTGAAATTACAGCATATTTAGGATCTATGCGTTGTATAAATGGAATTGTTGAAGAAAAATCACTTCCATGATTCGCAATTTTAAGGACATCAGCATTAATTTTCTCTGTTGTATTAATTACTTCTTTTTCTGCAAACTCTTCAATATCACTAGCAAATACAAATGAATTTTCTCCATATGTAACACGCAAAACAATAGAAGCATCATTACCATCACCAAAGTTTCCACCAATCACTTGTACACCAGCAGAACCCAATGTAAAATAATCACCTACATATGGTACTTGTATTCCTTTACCTAGTTCCACATATTTCAACATATCCAAAAATGCATCAGAATTAAAATCATCCGTATTACATAAGAATTTATCATATGTAGCATAATTCAATGCCCCAGCAATACCACCAATATGTTCATCATTCGTGTTTGTTGCAACAATAATATCTAAATGATCAATCTTTCTTTCCTTCAAGATGGTATAAATCTTACTAGATTCCGATTTGTTTCCACCATCAATTAGCATATAATGACCATCACACTCTACAATAGCCGCATCACCTTGTCCTACATCAATAAATTGAATCGAAAATGTACTCTTTGGTTGATCCACTACAGGTGGAGTATCCAAAGTATTTTCTTTTTCACAACCAAGTAACATAAATATCATACAAATACATATCATAATTTTTTTCATATATAATCTCCAATTCTATACCTTTGTTATCAAAAATAATTAAATAAACGTTAAGCGACCATCAATTTCATGATCCATATGTTGATGATTCATTAAGTATTCTTCTAATACATCTCTTGTTGAAGTCGCAATAATCACTGTTTTGAAATTTACTTCTATTTCAGCTATAGAAACATTGAAGAAATTATCAAAATTTAAATAATGATATTTTTGAAGACCCACTTTAAACAAACGATTATCATCAATTGGAAATCCATCAAATGAGAATTCCAACATCTTTCCTTGCTCCTTGTTATATACAACCTTTAACCCTTTGGACAATTGATAAAACTCACTATGTGCACCTTGCCACACTTCATCACGAAGCATATGCAATAACATACGACGCAATTGATTACCAGTAACGGTAATCATGTACAATGCATCATCATACGGATAGCATTCAACTAAATCTTGATAGACAACCAACGGTCCCATTTTGTCATTACGTACACTTCCAGAACCAAGTAACATTACATCAAGACCTAAACTTTCTTTTAAAGCATCCGCAAGCAATCCACCTAATTCCGTTTCTTGTTCACGATATGGATGTGTTAGTTCTCTTTTGAATTGTGTAATTATTCTTTTATATTTTCGATCTGTTTCACTTTTATATAATTTTATTATTTTATCAATATCGAGATTTCTCGGACAATTATCTTCTGTAATGGCCACAGATTTCCATGTATAACTCTCAATATTATTATCAAATGTATCTACAACTAAATCAAAACGTCCAATTTGATCTGTTCCAGTACCAGCTTGCACAATCGCAATATTGTTTACGATTTCAGGCTTTTCAATAAATGTATGCGAATGTCCTCCAATAATAATATCCACACCCCATGCTGGATCTAACTTTGAGGCTAATACTTTATCTTCCTCAAAACCAATATGAGTCAATAGTACCGTCAAATCAACATCTATTGCATTGTACGCATTACATATTTTACCTATTTCTTGCGCGGCTTCCTCAATATCAACAACGGAACCAATGACAGCTTCTGATTTAGTTTGTGACATAACTTCTTCTGTCAATATTCCAATAAACAATATTTTCATACCATCAATTTCTTTTATAATACATGGAGTAAACAATCTCTTATAATTCGATTTAATATATAAATTAGCATTAACAATCGGAAAACATGCGCATTTTTCTAAAAATAATAAATGCGTTACTCCATAATCTGTTTCATGATTACCTAAAGATACAACATCAGGAGAAATGACATTCATGATTTCAATCGTACTTAGTCCCATATATTCAGAATCAATAACCGATCCTCTAAACATATCACCTGCAATACAATACAAAACATTTTGTTCTTCATTTCTTACTTTATTAACATATCCTGATAACATACTAACACCGCCAATTAAATTCTTATCATTCTCCTGTGCTAAAAAGTCACCATGCATATCATTTGAATGTAATAAAGTCAACTTTTTATATCTACTCATTATCATCCCTCCATTTGTATAGATTTTATTATGTACTAACTTATTTACTCTTTTCTTTACCTTATATATATCATTACCAAAAGCTCAAAAAAAATTACCCTCATTCAAAGAAGGGGGTAATTTATTGGGTACTATTTAATTATAATTCTTGAACCACTTTTGCAATCATTTTAATCAATTCATTTCTACTCGAAATATCCAATTTCGAAAAGATATTCGATACATGTTTTTTGACTGTATTTTCAGATACACATAATTCTTCCGCTATTTCCTTACGTTTATGATTCATGATTAATTTATTAAACACTTCAACTTCTCTAGAAGTTAATTGTGCAACTTGTGGCCAAACACTAATAATACTTTTTAAGTCTGGCAAATTCGTTTCATCAAACACTAATAATGCGGCATCTTGTAGCGCTAAATCAGCATTCGTTAAATTTGGACTATATGCTTTTTGATAATCATCAAGCATATTATAAATAGAGAATAAATAAAATTCAGTCACAATATAAGAAATAGACAAAAATTCAAAATCAAACTTAAAGACTTGACCTAAAAGCCAAACAATAATATTTCCCAAAATAACAACCAATAAATGCCAAGGTAAAGTTGATAAACGATTAATCTTTTTAAACCAACTGTAGATGACTAACCCAATCATCATGCAATAATAAGAGAATAAATAGTAATAATATACTTTATGAAATGGTCCATAATCCTTAACCAGCTTCGCTCCACCATTCACAAAGACTAATTTTACTTCTTCATAATAAAGAGTATTATACCCTGGACTAGCCGCAATAAAATAGATTACAACACTACAGCAAATCATAGCCAATATCGCAATAGGATGAAAACGAACATTTACTACATCCATGATAATCAACAACATAAACAACGGTAAAAATACTGCACCCAAATAGGAAATACGATTGGCCAACAATGCCTCTGAAACAACTGTAGAAGATGCTAAGAACACATATCCAACATTTACAATAAATACTGCAGTAAATAACAATACAAATATTAACTTTCGATTCTTAACTAAACCACAATAACCAACCAATAAAGCAAACGAGATTAAGGCTGTAATCATATACGCAATCTTTAGATCAAAGCTTACAACTTCCCCAGAATCCATAGCCAAAACAAAAGAAGTACTAGAAAGAAATAAACATACTATAGCAAAACTTAAAAATATTACTTTTCGACTATTCATATTCTTTCTCCCTTCTTTTATTATTGTCTTTCTATAAAGTATGTATATTGTATCATTACAATAATTCTAATGCATTCCTTTTTTAATATTATCCTTAAAAATCACCCTGCTTATACTACTTGGGTAATAGTTTCTTTAAAAAATCGTTGGTATAAATAAAATGAAGAAAGACTAAAAGGCAGCATTTATGAAAACTATAATTATTAATCATATGAAAAACATATCGAATGAAAAAGAATTTCTTTTCTCTATCCAATGTTCCAATTGTCATAAAGAATGGAAAAGTGTCCCTATTCATTTTTCAAAAGCATATGAAAAGCCATTAACTAATGCGAAAAAAATCGTTTATCAAGCACTATTTCAACAAGAATTAGAATCCGCCGCAAATAAAGCTGTAAAAGATGCACAAAAACAATTTAATTATTGCCCTATTTGCAAAAGTTTGGTTTGCAACAGTTGTTTCATGATTTGTGAAGATATCGATATGTGTATCGACTGCGCAAAAGAATTACAAGAAAATGGTGAAATTGTAGAATCTTAAATACAGGTCATTTTCAACCTCTATTAAGAAGTTGAAGAAATATAATTGTTTATCTTTACTACTAATTAAAGATAAACTTACCCCAAAATAATAGTAAGGAGGATACTTATGGGATTAATTAAAGCTGCACTTAGTGCAACAACAGGTGTAATTGCTGATCAAATGAAAGAATACTTTTATTGTGATGCTATTGAAAACAGTGTATTAGTATTAAAAGGAAGAAAAAGAAATGCAGGTCACGGTAGTGATAATATCATTAGTAATGGTTCCATTATTAATGTTGCTGATGGACAATGTATGATAATTGTTGAATCAGGAAAAATTGTTGACATTTGTGCAGAACCAGGTGAATACACTTACGATACATCAACAGAACCATCTGTTTTCTTTGGAGATTTGAAAGAAAATATTCCAGCAATTTTTAAAGAAATTGGAAAACGTTTTACTTTTGATGGAGTTGCTCCAAAAGATCAACGCATCTATTTCTTCAATACCAAAGAAATCATGAGTAATAAATATGGAACACCAAATCCAGTACCATTTAGAGTAGTAGATCAAAGGGCTGGTATTGACTTGGACATCGGTTTACGTTGTTTTGGAGAATACAGCTATCGTTTAGTCAATCCATTATTATTCTATCAAAATGTATGTGGCAATATTAAAAGTGAGTATACACGTGATGAAATTGATGCACAATTAAAATCTGAACTATTAACTGCCTTACAACCTGCATTTGGTAAATTATCTGCTTTAGGTATTCGTTATTCTTCAATTCCTGCTCACACAACAGAATTAGCTGATGCTTTAAGAGAAGAATTATCTGCATCTTGGGGTGATCGAATGGGTATTGAAATTCAAAAAATTGGTGTATCAAGTATAAAAGCCAATGAAGAAGATGAGCAAATGATTAAAGAAATGCAACGCACTGCAGCATATGCTGATCCAAAACTAGCTATGGCATATACTATCACTGCTAAAGGTGAAGCTATGAAAGGTGCAGCTAACAATACTAATGGCCCTGCTACTGGTTTCTTTAATCTAAATATGTTAAATCAAGCAACAAATGATGCAACCTTACAAACACTGCAACAAATGGCTAACACTTCTCCTGCTACACAGACAACAACAAATATTTCATCTTGGATTTGTTCATGTGGCGCAACAAATACTGGTAAATTTTGCAGTGAATGTGGAACACCAAAACCAACAAATGAAACATGGACATGTACATGTGGAACTGTAAACAAAGGTAAATTCTGTTCAAACTGCGGTCAACCAAAACCAGAAACTAAACAGTGTTCAGACTGCGGATGGAAACCATCACTTGGTGAAACAGCAGGTAAATTCTGTCCAAACTGTGGAAAACCACTATAGGAGGTACATATGGGATTATTTGATAAAATGTTTAAAAAAAAAGTATGTGCAATTTGTGGAAACGAAATTGGCTTACTAGGAAATAAAAAATTAGAAGATGGTAATCTATGCAAAAAGTGCGCTGCAAAATTATCTCCTTTTTTCAGTGAACGTCGAAATAGTACCGTTCAAGAAATTTCGGAACAATTACAATATCGCGAAGAAAACAAAAAAGCTTTAGAAAATTTCAACACTACTTTAACATATGGTGATTATCAAAAGATTCATTTTGATGAAGATCAAAATGCCTTTGTTGTCACATCGGCTACTAATATTGTAGAGGCCAACCCTGACATTATTCACCTTTCACAAGTAACAGGATGCGAACTACACATCAGTGAAAATGCCAACGAAGAACAATATGATGACAAAGAAGGGAATTCTGTAAGTTATGATCCGCCAAGATATATTTATTCTTATGATTTCGATATTACCCTTCATGTAAATCATCCATATTTCAATGAAATTACCATTCGTTTAAATAGTTCAGATATTGAAACAACAACAACTGCTGTTGAAGCAAGAAGAAAACCACAACCAAGATGGAATGATAAATATTGTAAATATGAGAAAATGGGTAATGAAATTGTACAAAAACTATTACAATCACGTATTGAAAGAGAAGTAAATGCCCAACCTAGAAAAGCTGTAACTTGCCCATATTGCGGAGCAACAACAACTCCAGACAAAAAAGGCTGTTGCGAATACTGTGGTAGCTCTTTACAATAGTTTCACTTCTACAATTATTAAGGAGGCTATATACCTCCTTTTTTGAAAGGAAATATTCAATGATAAGTAACCATTTGAAAGAACATATGTTAATCAATTACTATTCTAAAACCTATCATGTAAATGGATATTCCAGTTACGAAATGGTATTATCAACAACTCCGCAGCCTAATGAAGTCAAATTAGATATATACACAAAACAAGAAGATGCTAATGAAACTTGTTCTACTATCTATCTTCCTATCAATGTAGTTGAAGAATGTATGAAATGGATTCAAAAATGTCAAATGAATCAATGGAATGAGAACGAGAACACCGAAAGCCTAGATGGAAAACTATTGGTTTGTAAACACTATTTCAATGGTGAATATATTCGAGTAAGTACGGATTGCATGCCAGAAAACGGTGAACAGATGATTGAAGAAGTCGCAAATATTATTTCCAAACATACAGGTAAAAACCATGAATAGTGTAAAGAGAATAATTATGATGCTTTGTTTAAACTTCCTATTCTTTGGTTGTAAAAAAGACAACCTTGAATCTGGCAATTTAATTGATAAAACCAATCCAGATGCTCCAAAGCAAATCATATCTAATGAAATTACTTACTTCTATTTAGACTTTTATCATTTCAATTGTGCAACACAAAATGATTCACACGAATTTACTTTTGAAATTACAACAAATGAACAAGGTATAGTAATGGCATATGAAAAACATACAAACATTCAATTTGAAGCAGATGGAGAATTACTTACAAATTTACATACCATTATCCAAGAACATCAACTAGTACAAAACAATGGTATTTACCTACTACGTACAGGTGTTGATCCTAAATATCAAAAATGCGAATTGCATGTGATGTATCGTTCAAATGAAACACTTGATTATACTACAAACAATGATCCAAATGCCCTTTGGACAAAACAAATATATACACTATTCAATGAATGGTTTTTATCTAAAGGAATTGTTGATTTATCTTCTAAAAAATAATTAATTAAAGATACGAAAGGATATTCATGAAAACCTATATAAAAAAGTTCTTAACAGTTGGAGGCATATGTATGATAATTTCTTCACTAAATGGTTGTTTTAAAAACTATTCTATAAATAACATTACACGATTATATTTCCACTATACAAATGGATATGCCATGTATGCAGATGTAGAATATGAACTAGTGTTAGAAAACAACGTTTATACCGCAACCATAAAACAAGATGGTGTTTCTAAAGAAGATGCAGATTCTTTTATCGTAGATAAATTCTTTATTCAAGAACTAAACAAATTACTAACAACCTATCATATTGAAAAATGGTATAACTATAAAAAAAGTAATAAAAACGTTTTAGATGGTGATTCCTTTGAACTCTATTTAACTAATGAAAAAGGGGAACACCTTTCTGCATCAGGATATGAGAAATGGCCAAAAAACTACAATAAAATAAAAGAAGGATTAGATACATTATTTATGTCCCTATATACAATAGAAGAGCCCTCTAATTAGAGAGCTCTTTATTCATAATCATAGAAATACATTCCGCAACACTATTAACTACATATTTAGCACACTCTTTTACTTCATTAGGCGCATGCACCATACAATAACTTTCTTTAAAGTATGATAACATCCCTATATCATTATACGAATCACCAATCACTGCAATTTCATCTTCAGAAATGCCATAATAACTCGCAATCTTTAATATACCCGTAACTTTATCACGACTATCTTTAGTTATTGTAAAAGTACGTACACTTGTATTGGTATATTGAACATTTGGATATGTATCCATTTGTAATCTTGCTTTATCCGCCTCTTGTTGATTATCAAACACACCAATCATAAAGCAATACTCATGATCTTTCATATGCTCAATTAAAGGAAGTTCTATAAACTCCCTCACATCATGATGTGCTTTTTTACTTGTTATATAGTTTTGTGCTTTTGGATAGTTAAAATCATAAAATACCACATCATTTTCTTTGGTAATAAACATACTCATACTATCTTCTTTTACTTGTAATATATCGATCATAGCTTCAATATCTTCATTGCCAAAAGAAACACAATCCAAAATATGTCCATCACAATAAACTAAATTCCCATTAAATGCTACTGTATCAAAATCTTTAACAAGATCCATTTTCTTTCTTAAAAATTCATAAGAACGAGAAGTCGCAATTCCAAAAAGAATTCCACTTTTATTCAATTCATCGATCGCAGCTATATTTTCCTCTGTCACTCTACCTGAATGATTCTCTCCATTAACCAATAAAGTACCATCCAAATCTGAAAATAACATTTTTATCATTTCATCACATCCTATCATAGTTATATCACACAAAGAGTAGTATAATACTATCAATATTATGTAAAATAAAGGAGTTAATTATGAATTACGATTATCATTGTGGTGTCATTGATGCATTTAACGAAGTCATTAAAGCTGAAGTTAAACATATGGCATTATCACATCCATCAACTTCTCAAGAAATTGAAGAACTACTTCCATTTGCTGAAAAGATTACTAAGCAATATGGCACAAAATATGAAGTAGAACCAGAATTATTAATCACAGATTTATTTCCATACAAAGAAAACAAAGGAAAAACAGTTATCATATTTTGGAAAAAAGATGAAATCATCAACAAATATCATGCACTAAAACAACAAAAAGAAGAAGCAATCACAAATAATACCTATAATCAAGTACGTGAAGAAATTGCTTATCAATTTGGAAAATTGTTATCTTATAGCGATGAAGCTATCAAACAATATATTCAAAACAATAATGAAAAGGAGTAACTATTTATGAATGAAAAAATGATCCGTAAATATGCCAATATGTTAGCTACAGTTGGTATCAATGTACAAAAAGGACAAAAAGTATTAGTTGAAGCATGCATTGAAGGTTATGCATTTGCCAATATCTTTGCACAAGAATGTTATAAAGAAGGAGCTAGTGAAGTTATCATTAACTACTTAGACTTACCTTTCTTAAAAACAAAAGCACAATATCAATCTGCTGAAGATGTGCGCAAAATTGAAAACTGGGAATACGAACGTTATCAAAAATACTTAGATGAAGGTGCTTGTACCATTCGTTTAGAAGGTGTAAATCCAAAATTAATGGAAGACGCAACAGAAGCACAAGCAAATGCTATCTTTGCTTATATTGATAACATGCGTAACATCATGAGAAAAGCATCAAGAGAAAAACATTGCCAATGGTGTATTGCAATGGTGCCATCATACGAATGGGCAACACTAATGTTCCCAGAACTAAATCCACATGAAGCATTAGATAAATTATGGGATGTATTATTCAAACTATGTTATTTAACAGAAGATAATGATATTGCCAAAGTATGGGAAGAAAAAAACAAAAAGAATTTAGCTTTAGGAAGAAAATTAGATGCTTTACATCTAAAAGCATTACACTATACTGCAAGCAATGGTACAGATTTAACGATTGAATTAACAGAATTTAGTAAGTATGCTCATGAACCATCAGACAATGCCATTCCATTTAATGCGAATATTCCTACAGAAGAAATCGCAACATCACCATATAAATTTGGAACAAACGGTGTTGTATATGCATCACGCCCATTAATTCTTGGTGGTAAAAAAGTAGAAAACTTCGGATTTAGATTTGAAAAAGGCAAAGTAGTTGAAGTATTAGCAAACGAAGGAAAAGAAATGCTAGAAGCTTTAGTAAATACTGATGAAAATGCTGGATACTTAGGAGAAGCTGCATTAGTTGAATACAGCTCACCTATCTCACAATCTGGCCTAGTTTATTACAATACATTAATCGATGAAAATGCAAGCTGCCACTTAGCTCTAGGACGTTGCTTACAAGATACAACAGGAAAAGAAGATCTTCTAAATACTTCAACCATTCACATTGACTTCATGATGGGAACACATGATATGAATATTGATGGTTTATTAGAAGATGGTACTTGGACACCTATCTTCAGAAATGGTGATTTCGCAATCTAAATAAATAGTAGAATCCTCTATAAAAAGAGGATTCTATTTTTATTTATGAATTTTCCAATAACCTCTTGTGTCTGAACCTACTCTTTCAATAATTCCTTTTTCTTTTAATGATTTAATTCTAGAAGCAATCGTTTTTCGACTTACCATTAACTTTTGTGACATTTGGGGTAATGTATATTCCGGATTCATTGTTAACAAGTCAAGTATTTCAATTTCTTTTTCAGTCACCTTTTCAGTCACCTTTTCAGTCACCCAATTTAACCAAGGATCTTTTATTTCCTTAAACACATCATAATTCTTATTTGGAAAGATAATCTTAAAACCAATTAATGATGTATCAACTATAGGTTTCTTTTCTTCATCTTTGTATATATCAAAAATACGACTTAGACCTGATGCATAATTTTCTATATATCCCAATTTAAATAATAACTTAACAAGATTTTCATTCCTGAAACTTTGATAACCTTCTAATGCTTTTTCTAATGTAAGCCCTCCATAAAATCCACCTGGTGACAATACTTCACAACGATCATCAAAAAACTCAATTTTAATATTTGAATTCCGAAAATAATCACGATGACAATAACAATTCAATATTGCCTCCCTAGCTGCACGCATGTTATAGGAAGGAATTTCAGTTCTTATAGGCTTTCCATCAATAATTACACGAATTTCATTACATAAACTAAAATACTTCATTACTTCATCTATTTGTTCAATAATTGAACCACTAAATTCATGTTTTGATCGAAATACTGCACGATTCAAGCCTTGATATACGGCAACTTTTGTATCAACACCATATTGATCACTGAACCAATAGGCTAAGTTTGTATACAAATTTGTTTCTTTATCAATAAAGCCTGATGTAATCATTTTGAAATTATCAAAATTTATATTTAATTTCCTAAACTTTAACTCCAATGTTTCAAATGTTAAATCTTGATTCATTGATATTAGAGATTCATATGATGTTCCACTACTTTCTTGTAGCATTCTTGAGATTTCTTCAGAAGATGCTTGTGTTTTATTTCTACCATAACGTATATATACACCACTAGACTTTAATCCTTTTGATTTATGATAATATGGTTTTCTATTTCCTGGAACAATATGAATTGTTAATACATCATCTTCATTATATTGAATACTTACAAATTCTGAACAATTAGGATATATTGCTTCATCACGAATCCAGTTAATAATTTTAGATTCAGCTACATCTTTCTCTTTTTGACACAATTCAATAATTGAACCATCATCATCTATTCCAACATATATAGTTCCTCCTAAATAGCTATTTAGAAAAGCAATGATTTCATAAATTAAGGAATCTTCCACTTTGCTTTTTAATTCTACAACATTAGATTCATCATATTTCATAATACTCTTGCCCCTTTCCTATTTACATTAAAATTGTAACATGGAATTTTCTGAGCAAAGCATAACCAAGAAAGCATAAAAAAACTCGGATAATTCCGAGTTTTTATTGCTAGATATTGAATAAATCGCTATATTCTTTTAATGCTCCATCAGTATCATGAGCTAATACTTTCTTAGCTAATACTTTACCTAATTGAACACCTTCTTGGTCGAAGCTGTCTACATTCCATGCAAATCCTTGGAACATAATTTTGTTTTCATAGTGAGAAAGTAAAGCACCAATAGTTGCAGGAGTT
>JAFZDT010000212.1 GCA_017561055.1 Erysipelotrichaceae bacterium | reverse complement strand
CCTGTAAGTTTATTTATAAGTCCTAAAATTCCA
Source organism: Erysipelotrichaceae bacterium (assembly GCA_017561055.1). Classification (GTDB taxonomy): domain Bacteria; phylum Bacillota_I; class Bacilli_A; order Erysipelotrichales; family Erysipelotrichaceae; genus RGIG4607. The sequence goes on along the minus strand of JAFZDT010000212.1, from coordinate 2,982 downwards.
AATAAATCAAGATGTGAATAATTAAGCATTCTTGGAATAAGAATCATCATTTCAGGCACAAGAATGGTCATAAACAGAATTGCGGTATAAAACTTTTTGAGTTTGAAATCAAATCTTGCCAATCCGTATGCTACAATTGCGCAGGATGCAATCTCAATAGCGGCACTTACCAATTCGTTTTTAAAGGTTGACCAGAAAGAACTTACATACTCCATTGCATCAAACGCCGCTTTATAGTTTTCTACAATTGCAAATTCTGTAGGAATCCATACTCTTGTAGAATTTAAAAACGCATACTTACTCTGCAAAGACATTACAATGGTATAAATAAGCGGATAAATAATGATAAAACCTATAATTTAATTAATAGTCCTGGACAAAAATTTTATCTTGAAGAATTTAAATGATTTTAGTAAATAAGGGGGAAATATGACTAATAAAATTGAATTTACATCAGTTCATGCTCCATTTAATGTGCATGATGCAATCAGGATTTACAATGAATGTGCTGAATATTATATGAACTATATAGTGAAATATAACATTAAAAAGATTGAATTGAGAAATGTTATTGATACGGGATTTTTAAAAAAATGCAATAATATTTCACACTTATCATATTTTTTGCCTAACAATATGTTAAATAAATATGATTCTAAAGTATCTAATAATGTAATTGTTTTGTGTCTTGATGGTATACATTCATTAGTTTGTCTTAAACAATTAAATTTGATTGAAGGTGATGATGGAATAAAAATTAATCAGAAAATTGATTTAGCTTGTTTTCAAGAATTGGAATATTTATCAAGTTCATATCATAGAATCAAGAATTTAGAGAAGACAAAAAATGTGAGAACTTTAGTACTTAATTATTATGATGAGGAAAATTTAGATAGTATATCGAAATTATATGAGTTAGATACTTTAAAGTTGACGTCTTCTAAAATAAGAGAATTGTCTGGAATGAGTTATTTAAAAAGAATGCAATGTCTATATTTGTTTTATAATCGTCAATTATCCGATATTTCTAGTTTGGTTACAATTAAAAAAACGCTAAAAACATTGGTAATTGAAAATTGCCCGAAAATCCAAAATTTTTCTGTTTTGAGTCAATTGGAAAATTTGGAACACTTAGAATTGGTTGGTAACAATAATATTCCTGATTTATCATTCCTAAAAAATATTAAGAATCTTAAAACATTAATAATTAGTATGAATGTATTAGATGGAGATTTGTCATTATGCTTGGATATACCGTATGTATACATATTAAAGGGTAGAAAACATTATAATTATAGTGATAAACACATGAGAAAAGAAAAAGACAAATATGCAAAAGGTAATGAAAACATTCCAGAATGGAGAAGGCTATATTAAAGTGAAAGTGATAATTGCTAGATTGGACTTTGTGAAAAAATATTAATCATATATGTAGTGCAATGCGTAGAATAGTATTAGAAAATATAAGCGAAATGTTAGTTTTGATAATATGAAAAGCTCAAAATGAGCTTTTTCTTTTTGCTAGAATTTGTCAATTCCTGTGATATAATGAAATAAACACAAGGGAGGAAATACCTTATGGCATATGCGATTGAGATGCTAAATATAACAAAAGATTTCCCGGGTATTAGAGCTAATGATAATGTTACACTCCAAGTAGAAGAACAATCTGTTCATGCTTTGCTTGGAGAGAATGGTGCTGGGAAATCGACAATTATGTCTATTTTATTCGGCTTATATCAACCAACGTCTGGAACCATTAAAGTGCGTGGTAAAGAGGTAACAATTAAAGATCCTAATGTAGCTACAGCGTTAGGGATTGGGATGGTACATCAACACTTTAAATTGGTCGAAAATTTTACGGTGACTGAAAATATCATTTTAGGAATGGAACCGAAAACCAAATATTATACTGTAGATATTAAAAAGGCAGCTAAGAGAGTTAAAGAGTTGTCTGAACAATATGGTTTGAATGTAGATCCATATGCGAAAATAGAAGATATTTCTGTTGGTATGCAACAGCGTGTAGAAATCTTGAAGATGTTGTATCGTAATTCTGATATTTTAATCTTTGATGAACCTACTGCTGTATTAACTCCTCAAGAGATTCATGAATTAATGGGGATTATGCGTAATTTAGTGAAAGAAGGTAAAACAATTCTTTTGATTACGCATAAATTAAAAGAAATTAAAGCGGTGGCAGATCGTTGTACTGTATTACGTAAGGGTAAATATATTGGTACAGTTGATGTTGCGACTACTTCGGAAGAAACAATGGCTGAAATGATGGTTGGTCGTAGTGTAAGTTTTAGTGTAGATAAGGCTGAAGCGAAACCAACGGATGTTGTTTTAGATATTCAAAATTTAAATGTTAAAAATGTTAAAAATTTATTGGCAGTTAAGAATTTCTCTTTACAAGTTCGTGCTGGAGAAATTGTTGGCTTGGCTGGTATTGATGGTAATGGTCAAACAGAGCTTGTTTATGCATTGACTGGTTTAGCAAAGATTGAGAGTGGTAGTGTTCTTTTGAAAGGAAAAGATATTACGAAATTGTCAATTAAAGAACGTCTAGAGAGTGGAATGGCTCATGTTCCTGAAGATCGTCATAAACATGGTTTGGTATTGGATTTTGAGTTGAAGGAAAACTTTGTGTTGCATTGTTATCATAAGGTTCCTTATTCTAAAAATAGTATTTTAAAACCTAAAGAAATTGATAAGTATGCTGATGCTTTGATTGAACAATTTGATGTTCGTTGTGGTCAAGGGAAGGATACAATAACTCGTAGTATGTCTGGTGGTAACCAACAAAAAGCGATTATTGCTCGTGAAATTGATCGTTCAAGTGATTTATTAGTAGTTGTTCAACCAACTCGTGGTTTAGATGTTGGTGCTATTGAATATATTCATAAGCGTATTGTTGAGGAACGTGATAAGGGTAAAGCAGTATTATTAGTTTCTCTTGAATTAGATGAAGTTATGAAT
>JAFZDT010000211.1 GCA_017561055.1 Erysipelotrichaceae bacterium | reverse complement strand
TCATCAATTGTTTCTAATTTATCCAATGTATATTCATATAAATCTTCGCTTGATACTTCAGTTGCAGTTTTGTCTTCTGCTTTAAATTCTACTGTATTAGGTACTAGAACAATTTCTATTTCTTCATCTTCGTAGTAATCTTGAATATATTGTAATGATGAGAATAATAAATATTTAGCTTCTTCTAATGAGAAGTAAACATATGCAGGTTCTATTGTCTCTTCACTATTTTCAAAAACATTTTTACCAGCAGTATCTTTTACAGCTAGAATGTCTACCTTATTAAAGAACTCTCCATATACTACTTTGTCGTCAACAATATATTTTACGTATATATCTACTTTGTTACTTGGCATTATTGAATTGCCATATGTAGACGCTGTAGTAACAGGGAAGCTAACAATTCTTTCGCCCTCATTTACATCATAGAACATGGCGTCTGGCAGATTTTCTTCCTCAACTAATAAATCTGAATAGAATAAACTACCTTCTGCTATCATTGTGTTAAAATTACTGTATTTTCCTACAATATCATTATAGTTTTGATAATATGTTCCTAAGATAAATGATTCTGGAACACTTGTCACTGATATCATTTCTTCAGTAATTTGCGTTTTAGGTTGTATTGTTTGATTAGCATAATATACTTGTACTAATGCTGTTTTACTATTAATTCTTGATGTATATCCAATGTATAGAATAACTAAGCAGGCTAATACTCCTAAAATTGTTACGGTATTCTTATTTTTTAAGAAATTTTTAAAATTACCCATTTTTCTTTCCTTCCTTTCTTTATTTATAAACATCTAAAATTGCAGATAATTCATTTACTATATCAAATTGAGTTGTTTCAACATTATAAGCATTGTAGCTATTTGTTGAATCCACAATTCTTAAACTAACTTTTGGTGGGGTTTCACTTATTTGATAAAAGTGTACGTCATAATTTCCGTTACCAAAAGTAGATGTTTCTGTAAATCTTCTTGTGAAATTTTCCACAAACTTTTCTTGACTCATTTTTATTTCGCCAGTGAGTCTATAGTATGCAACATCAATTGACTCAATCATAGCCGCTTCTGTCGCATCTTTTAGTGTATAGTAATCTTGTTCATTACTAACTGTTATTTCATTAAACATTATTATAATTATGAAGCCAAATAAACCAATCATAATTAAGCCTAGGGCTGCAAACGACCATTTCATTAGCTAGCACACCTTCTTAAATATAACGGATTTTTTATAGTTCCCGATAAATCAAGATACTCTTTTTGGTTAGCAGGTCCGCATCCTAGCTTATATATATTATCTCTTGCACCACTTTGCGGTGAAATTACAGAACTACTTCCAATATAGTTGCTGATACCATTCGCATTAATGTTACTCCAGCTAGTATATGGATTGCTTTGATTATATTGAGCTACAGTTCTTGCATTTATATCTTGTGCGACATATGTAACTTGATCAAATGATTTTGTTAAATTTGGAGACTTTCTACTATTTTGCTCTTCTAGCCAATCATCCCACAAAGTCACCGTTGTTAATTGTCTATCCCAAGCATAGCTTAATCCATTAGGAAATATAGCATCAGCCTGATTGTATATAGTAATACCATCTACATCTACGGGTTTATAGTAAAAATTAAAACCATTGAACGTTGTTATTCCACCGCTATTAACTTCGTTATAGAACTTTTGTTTAACTGGTACTACTGTTGTAGTTGTTAATAGACATCCATTATCACTATTAATTTTGTTTAAATCGCTTGATCTAGTGCTCCATGTCGGACTACTTGCACACCTTTTACATGTGTAATCTCCAACAAATTCTGCACCGTGTGTATTGTTAATAGGTTTGATAAATTTAATATATGTATTTCCTTGCATAGGGTTACTGCCTTCAGCAATATAATAATCTTGCATCATTCGCTTACATGTGGCCTTATTTAATACACGTTGGGCTTTGCTGCCCTCGTCTATAGCAATCATTTTAATTTTAATTCCCGAATCGCTTTTAGCGTTTAATGGTATAAAGTAATGCCAGTGTTCAAGTTCCATTTCGTGTTGCAAGGTTTCACCCAAATAATTAGTGTAGGGATTTAGTGTTGTTAGCACATCCGGATTAACTTGTACTTCAATTGTTGAGTTGCATCCCCTACCATAATAAGCTTTGGCAGTTTGCAAATTTAAACACGTATTACTTTGTTTGAAAAACAAATATTTTATTCTAGCGTCATAAAGGCGATCTGCAATAGAGTTGCTATTGGTAAAGTAAGAACCAGGTTTACTAGCGTCCACTTCGCACGTTCCTGCAGATTCGCTACACGATTTGTATCCCTTTAGTTTATACGCAGTATTCGACAAATTACTGCCACCATTTATTCTCTCTCCATTTTTATCATATACCAAAAACGAAGATTTTGCCGAGGTGCTGCTAACAGTTACTGGCTCGCTTCCATTAATGTCATTACTATCAGTAATCTCAACGTCATACGATGCGCCTTCGTTAACAAACCAATTTAGCATTCTTCCGAGCACATTTGCACCATGTGTGATACACTCATTAACTTTTTGTTTTGTTTCTGTACCCAAGGTTCCTGTACTATCTGTTCTAAATCGATTTAAGTTGTCTATATTATTACCAGCATATGATTTTATCCATTGATAAGCTTCCGGCGATGAAAAGTCATATGAGATGGAATAAGTCCTTGTACTTTCTCTTGCAGTTCTACTTCTGCTTGGGGTTTGTTCTTTTAATATCCATCCACCGTCCAAGCTTTCTTCGCAAGGTTCTTCGCTTGTCTCTGTTTTTGTTTCCTCACGCAAACCAATGCTTGGTAGCATCAGTCCAAATATGGGTGGAAGAATTTGTGCCAGCCTTGTATACTTACACGTATATGTAGTGGTATAAGTATAGCTTGTTGTTGTTTCATTTACTTTCAAAGTTAAGCCTTTTTGCCTCCACTCTAAACTTTGCCTTTCTAACAAATTAAATCCAATCGCAGTTCCCGCAAGAGGCAAATCATTTTCCTCTATTTGAAAACCATTTTGGATAATATCG
>JAFZDT010000210.1 GCA_017561055.1 Erysipelotrichaceae bacterium | reverse complement strand
TGGATTTTGATATTCTAATACGAAGAATAAAACAGTTCCAACAATAAGCAATACCCCTGTTAACTTTAATACCATTTTCGTATGTAAAGATAATCGAATTTTTCTATGTATATTCTTCAACTGTTCTCTAAGCTCAAACCACACAGCATAACCAATACCACCAGCAATAATTAAAAACATAACCGTAAAATTGACAATTGGATTGGTCGCATAATCTAACAAACTAACTGTACCCAAAATATCCAATCCTGCATTACAAAAAGCAGAAACAGAATGGAAGATACCATAATATACACCTTTTAAACCAAATTCAGGCACAAAAACAATAGATAATAAAATGGCACCAATCACTTCAAACACTGCTGTATAAATAACCACACGCTTCAAATAACCACTCATATCCGCGATACTTGATTGATTAACCGCTTCTTGAATCAAACGCTTTTCTTTTAAACTAATTTTACTACGCTTAATTAATACCAAAACAAATGAAAGTACAGATATTAAACTCAAACCACCAATTTGAATCAACACCAATATCACCAATTCACCAAATAAAGAATATTGACCAACAATAGGCACAGTAACCAAACCTGTTACACAAACAGAAGTTGTCGCCATAAACAAATGATCCAAAAAGGAAATAGGCTCACCTACATTCGATATTGGCAAAGATAACAAGATTGCACCAACTAATATCGTAAATATAAATCCCAACGTAATCAAACGAACAGGACGCATTTTTTTAATAATATCATCAATTTTCATCAAACCATCCTACCCTTTAACTTTATAGTTCTTAACATATCTTTCTCATCTTGACTTACTCTATTAGACTCAATCATCTTCTGAATCGCTTTATTATAAGTCCAAGCATCAATTTGAGCAAATACTAAATAATCCAAAGTTCGTTTTGGATACTTAATATAAGCAATTGAAATTGCCCAAGCCACAGCCATCTTTACATAATAACCATCATGAGCAATCATATCAAACACTTTATAACACAATTCAATATATTCATCATTCAAATAATACGATAAAAGCATAACTACTACAAAGCGAACCGTAAAATCATGTTCAGAATGAACTTTAGACATCATCCACTTCCAAACTTCATCTGGATACTTATTTACAAACTTCAATGTCGAAACAAACAAATCACAAGTAGCCCAATTATCCATTTTAGGAAGATAATTTTCAATAAAGGATAAACGTGTTTCCATATCCACTTTACTATACCCAATAATCATCCCCTGTAACAAAACTTCTTCATAACTATCATCACTTATTTCATTTACACATTCTATGCCATATTCTTTCGCACATCTTTTAGCAATCTTACGCAACTCAGGTGTACGTATACCTAAATTATTAGACAAGCCAGGTATCAAATTTGCATGAAATTTGCGATACTCTTCATCTATTAACGAATACAAATTTTCTTTCAATTCCATACGTATCACCTAATTTTATTATACATTAATTTCATATCTCAGTGTAAAAACTACGTAAAAAAAAGAGAATCATCAAGATTCTCTTTTTAAAATTAACCTCTTAAAGTAACTGTTTCACCATTAGGTCCTGGTGTTTCTTTTAAGTAAGCAACAATCGCATCACGTTGTTCTTTCTTACAAGGTTTACAAGGAGCAGTTGCATTCACTTCACCTGTAACTAAAGCTTCAGCCATACCAGAACATCCAGCATAACCACATCCACCACAGTTATATCCAGGTAATAATCCTGTAACTTCTTCAATTCTTGCATCTACTTGTACTTCAAATACTTTTGAAGCAACACCCAAAACTAAACCTAAAGCACCACCAATTACTAAAGTAACTAAAATTGCACTTAACATCGTTTTGTCTCCTTCTATTATTCATTATGACTTGGATGATGACCACAACTTGTGATATGACATCCATTACAAGAACTCTCGATTTCCTCACAGCCCTCAGGTTTTGGCGTATTCTTGTTTAGGTAATAAAGTAACGCATAAACAGAACCCAACCCACCAAGCACTAAAACTAAACCGATCGCTTGCATCTTAAATCAATCCAGCCAATCCGCCGAATGCTAAAGCCATTAAACCAGCAGTAATTAAAGCTAATGGGTTACCTAAGAAAGCCTTAGGAGTTTTAGTATTCATATCTAAACGTTCACGAATTGTTGAGAAGATATAAAGAACTAACATGAACCCAACAGAAACACCAACACTGTTTACTAATGTTTCAACAATAGTATATTTTTTAGTGATATTTTCTAATGCTACAGCTAATACTGCACAGTTTGTTGTAATTAAAGGAAGGAAGATACCCAAACTCTTATAAAGAGCTGGTGAGAACTTCTTCAAGAATAATTCTGTAAATTGTACGAAACATGCAATTACAAGAATAAATGTAATTAATTGTAAATATTCTAATCCAAATGTAACTAATACACCATGGTATAAGAAATATGTAATAATTGATGAACCAACGATAACGAATAATACCGCAAAGCCCATACCTAAAGCAGAACTACGATTCTTACTAACTCCCATGAATGGACACATTCCTAAGAATTGAGAAAGAATAATATTGTTAATTAAGACTGTTGATAAGAATAAAGTTAATAACTCACCCATACTTATTTAGCCTCCTTTGCTTTTTTAGCAGCCGCAGCTTGTTTAGCTTCATAACCTTGTTTGTATGCAGCAAATACAGCAGCTAAAATACCGAATGTAATAAATGCACCAACAGGTTTAGAGAACAATCCAATTGCAAATTCTTCAGGAAGAACTGTAAATTTGAAGATTGTAGCTAAATTTAATGGGTTAGATAAGCTTAATCCACCTTCTGCTAAGAATTGACGAATAGCAGATAATGAGAAGATAGCTACTGCATAACCAGCACCCATAACGCATGCATCTTTAATAGAAGTTAACACATTATTTTTACTAGCACATGCTTCAGCACGACCTAAAATAATACAGTTAACAACAACTAATGAAATGAAAGCACCCATAGATGTATATAAGCTTGTAGCATATGCTTTAATAAACATTTCAGCTACAGAAACTAATGTCGCAATAATTACGATATACACAGGAATACGAATTTCATTAGGTGTAATTTTACGTAATAAACTAACAATAATATTTGAGAACAATAATACAACAAATACAAGTAAACTCATACCTAATGCATTATCTAATGATGTTGAAACCCCCAAAATAGAACAAATACCTAAGTAAAGAACAAATACAGGGTTTTCAAGAATCAAACTTTGTAAAAAATTTGGCTTTTTATTTTCCATGATTCATTCCTCCTATTTTAAATTTGCTTCATAATGAGCAACAGCCGCATCAATACCACCAACTACAGCACTACTAGAAACAGTAGAACCAGAAATTGTATCGATTGAAGCACCAACATCTTTACCTACGATACTCTTAACAAAGCTATCAGCAGCAACTTTGTCACCAATACCTTTAGTATCACTACAAGAAATTACTGTATAACCAGCAATTTTACCATCAGTACCAAAAGCAACCATGAATTCGATAGAACCAGCTCCACTGAATCCATTTACAGCTAATTTATAAACATAACCAGCATCACCTGCTTGATAAATATTTTGAATTAAACCAGTTTCATCATCAAAACCTTCGATTGGTAAGAATTCAGCACCTGGATAAATTAATTCTAAGTTCGCTTTATCAGCAGCAACTTTGTTTGCATTGATACGATCAATAGTTAAGTCATTTGCTAATGTTAAAGCACCACCAGCTAAGGCACTAACAATAGCCAAGAAAAATGCTAAATATAACGCTCTTTTCATTTCTATTACCCCCTAGCCGCATTGATAGCTGCTTGAACAGCACTCATAACTGATTTAGATGTAATTGTAGCATTTGTAACTGCATCAACAGTTGCATCAGTACTATCAATTGACATACCTTCAAATTGACTCATG